>CABSRC010000088.1 GCA_902480035.1 uncultured Streptococcus sp.
CATCTCTCCTTGATAAAATGCCTGTCGGAGTTATTAAGATTAATGAAGAATCGAATGAAGTAGAGTGGTTCAACCCTTATGCTGAATTGATTTTTTCAACAGATGATGGAGACTTTGATGTTGAATCATTGAAAAAGTTGCTCAATACACTGTTTGAGGATAAAGGGCATTATGTCACAGTAGCTGATAAGAAATATTCCGTTTACTTTGATCAGACGTCTAGTGTTGTTTACTTTTTTGATGTTTCAAGTGAGTATGAAGCAACTGTGGGGTTGGTGACAACTCGTCCCGTTATCGGTATTATCTCTGTTGATAATTATGATGATTTAGAAGATGTCATTTCAGATTCTGATATTAGCAATATCAATAGTTTTATTGCCAACTTTGTAGAAGAGTTTACAGCTCATTACCATATGTTTTACAGACGTGTGGGGATGGATCGTTTCTATTTGTTTACAGATTACACGGTTTTGGAACAATTGATGGAAGCAAAATTTTCAGTCATCGATCAATTCCGTGAAGACGCTAAAAATCGTGAGCTACCTATCACCCTAAGTATGGGATTCTCGTACGGTGATGGGGAGCATGATGAAATTGGTAAAGTGGCTCTCTTGAACCTAAACCTTGCGGAAGTTCGTGGCGGGGATCAAGCGGTTGTCAAGGAAAATGATGAACAGAAAAACCCTATTTTCTTTGGTGGGGGAACGGCTTCGGCTGTTAAGCGGACTCGGACTCGTACACGCGCTATGATGACAGCTATTTCGGATAAGATTAAATCCGTTGATCAAGTCTTCATTGTTGGACATCGGAACTTGGATATGGACGCTTTAGGAGCGTCTGTGGGGATGCAGTTTTTCTCGAGTAATATTTTGGCCTCATCCTACGTGGTTTATGACCCACATGCGATGGCCAGTGATATTTCAAGAGCAATTGCGAAACTAGAAGAAGAGCAGGTAACGAAAATCCTTACCCTAGAGGAAGCCATGCAAATGGTGACGGATCGCTCTTTGTTAATTATGGTTGACCATTCTAAGACAGCCTTGACTCTTTCAAAAGAGTTTTATCAGGAATTTCAACAGATTATTGTCATTGACCATCACCGTCGGGATGATGATTTCCCTGAAAATGTTCTGATCACCTATATTGAAAGTGGAGCAAGTAGTGCGAGCGAATTAGTCAGTGAACTTATTCAGTTCCAGAAGTCGAAGAAAAATCGATTGACGAAGATTCAAGCTAGTGTCTTAATGGCTGGAATCATGCTGGATACTAAGAACTTCTCCACACGTGTTACAAGTCGGACCTTTGATGTGGCGAGTTACCTTCGCTCAAGAGGTAGTGATAGTGTAGCCATCCAGGAGATCTCTGCTATTCAGTTTGACGAGTACCGCGAAGTGAACGAACTGATCTTGACTGGTGAAAAGATTTTGCCGCATATCATCGTAGCTTGTGCCAATACGACTAAAGCCTATGATTCAGTAACCATTAGTAAGGCTGCTGATAGTATGCTGGCTATGTCTGAAGTGGAAGCCAGCTTTGTCATTGCTTGCAACCAAAGTGGGACCATCTCGATTTCTGCACGAAGTCGAAGCAAAGTTAATGTGCAACGTATCATGGAAGAGCTTGGTGGCGGAGGTCATTTCAATTCAGCGGCTTCTCAAATTGAGGGTCAAGATTTGATGAGTATTCGTCAACAACTGATTGAGACGATTGAAAACGAAGTAACTATTGAAAAGGAGAATGTAGAATGAAAGTTATTTTCTTAGCGGATGTAAAAGGGAAAGGTAAAAAAGGCGAAATTAAAGAAGTGCCTACTGGTTATGCACAAAACTTTTTGATCAAGAAAAATCTTGCGAAAGAAGCCAATGCACAAGCAATCGGTGAACTTCGTGGAAAGCAAAAGTCAGAAGAAAAAGCGCATGCTGAGTTGTTGGCAGAAGCGCAAAAGATTAAAGCAAAATTGGAAGAAGAAGCAACTGTTGTTCAATTCACTGAAAAAATTGGGCCAGATGGCCGTACTTTCGGCTCTATTACCAATAAAAAGATTGCAGAAGAGCTTGAGAAACAATTTGGCATTAAAATTGATAAACGTCATATCCAAGTTGCCTCCCCAATTCGTTCAACAGGTTTGATAGACGTCCCTGTAAAAATTTATCAAGATGTTACAAGTGTAATTAATATTCGTGTAAACGAAGGGTAAACACGATCGATAGAAAGGTTTTTTTATGGCTGAGATAGAGGAATTACGAACACAACCTCAGGATATCCAGGCTGAACAATCAGTGTTGGGAGCCATCTTTATAGATGAGGGGAAATTGGTCTTTGTTCGTGAATATATCGAGCCTGGCGATTTCTTTAAGTATTCGCACCGTTTGATTTTTAAAGCCATGATTGATCTGGCTGACCGTGGGGATGCGATTGATGCGACGACTGTTCGAAATATTTTAGATAGTCAAGGAGATCTCCAAAATATTGGCGGTCTCTCCTATTTGGTAGAAGTTATTAATTCGGTACCAACTTCAGCCAACGCAGAGTATTACGCGAAGATTGTAGCCGAAAAAGCTGTCCTACGTCGGTTGATCTCTCGATTAACGGAAAGTATTAATCAAGCTTATGATGGTGCGAGTCCGTCAGATGAAATCATCGCTGGTGCTGAAAAAGCTCTGATTGATGTTAGTGAAAATGCAAATCGTAGTGGGTTTAAAAATATTCGAGACATCTTGAATATTAACTTTGGTAGCTTGGAAGCTCGTTCGCTTCAAACCTCTGATATCACTGGTATTGCGACGGGCTACCGCGATTTGGATCATATGACAACAGGGCTACATGAGGAAGAGTTGATCATTTTAGCGGCTCGTCCTGCAGTAGGGAAAACAGCTTTTGCTCTAAATATTGCACAAAATATCGGAACAAAGCTGGACAAGACAGTTGCTATTTTTTCATTAGAAATGGGTGCTGAAAGTTTGGTCGACCGGATGTTAGCAGCTGAAGGCTTGATTGAATCTCATTCGATTCGGACAGGTCAATTGACGGATGAAGAATGGCGGAAATATGCTATTGCCCAAGGGAATTTGGCCAATGCGAGTATTTACATTGATGATACTCCAGGAATTCGGATTACTGAGATTCGTTCGAGAGCAAGAAAATTAGCGCAAGAAACAGGGAATCTCGGTCTTATTCTGATTGACTACCTGCAGCTGATTACAGGAACTGGAAGAGAAAACCGTCAACAGGAAGTTTCAGAAATTTCTCGTCAGTTAAAGATTTTGGCTAAGGAACTAAAAGTTCCCGTTATTGCTTTGAGTCAGCTATCACGAGGTGTGGAACAGCGCCAAGACAAACGTCCTGTTCTTTCTGATATTCGTGAATCTGGATCGATTGAGCAGGATGCGGATATTGTTGCTTTCTTGTACCGCGATGATTATTATGATCGAGCTGGTGAAGAGGAAGAAGATGGCATGCCCAATAATACGGTTGAAGTGATTATCGAAAAAAACCGTTCAGGCGCGCGTGGAACAGTAGAATTAATTTTCCAAAAGGAATACAATAAATTCTCAAGCATTTCAAAGAGAGAGGATCAATAAAATGAGTGATGCATTTACAGATGTTGCGAAAATGAAAAAAATTAAAGAAGAGATCAAAGCTCATGAAGGACAAGTGGTCGAAATGACGCTTGAAAATGGACGGAAACGTCAAAAGAATAAATTCGGACGCTTGATTGAGGTCTATCCTTCTTTATTTATCATTGAGTATACGAATGACAATAGCCTACCAGGTGAACCAGCTAATACCTACGTGGAGTCTTACACCTATTCAGATATTTTAACAGAGAAAAATTTAATTCGTTATTTGGATTAATTTCTTGCTTTTATCGTTTAAATCAGTTATTATAATAAATACATATGGGAGTCTGTGTACAGTCTGAGAGGAAGTGTAAGCTTCGACCGCACCTGATCTGGGTAATGCCAGCGTAGGAAACAAATGAAATGTATTTTTCGTTATGAGTGACCTTGTGCAATCCGTCTCCCATTTTGGAGGCGTTTTTTATTTGTGAGAAAGGAGGTTACGATGTCTCTTGTAAAAAGATATTCAAAACAATTGATAGGATTTGCAGGTTTTAGCAGTCTTCTTGTCTTATGGCAGTTGGCAGGGGTTTTAAACATCTTGCCAAAATTTGTATTGCCGACACCGCTTGAAATTGGGACTGCCTTTGTTCGGGATCGAGCGCTTCTGCTTCATCACAGCTTGTCTACTCTTCAAGTAGCCTTGCTCGGACTAGTTATAGGGGTTCTTCTGGCTGCAGTTTTAGCGATTGTCATGGATAGTTTTCAATGGGTCAATGATCTAGTCTATCCTTTTATGGTTATCATACAGACGATTCCGACGATTGCCTTAGCCCCCATCTTGGTTCTTTGGTTTGGTTATGGTATCCTTCCAAAGCTTGTCTTGATCATTATTACGGTGGTGTTTCCCATTGTAGTTAATTTCTTAGATGGTTTTCGTCATTGTGATCATGATATCTTGAGATTGTTTCAGATTATGCAAGCCAACCATTTTCAGACCTTAGTCCATTATAAAATTCCTGCAGCTCTTCCTTATTTTTTTGCAGGTTTACGTGTGAGCGTTTCCTATGCTTTTATCAGTACGGTAGTTTCAGAATGGTTAGGAGGTTTTGATGGATTGGGGGTCTATATGATCCAATCGAAGAAGTTATTTCAATATGATACGATGTTTGCGATCATTGTATTGATTTCTGCTATTAGTTTACTCGGTATGTTTCTCGTTGACCAATTAGAACGAACCGTTCTGAAATGGAAAAAGGATTGACAAACTTGTAAATGGTGTAAAATTAAATTGACAATAATGTAAAAGAGGTATAGCTAATGAAAAAGTCAATGGGTTTATTTTTCTCAATAATATTGGGATTTGTTTTCTTGAGCGCTTGTCAAAATTCTGTCAAGCAATCGTCAAGCGATTTGAAAAAGATTGATTTTATTCTAGATTGGACCCCGAATACCAACCATACAGGCCTGTATGTAGCAAAGGCAAAAGGATATTTTAAAGACGCAGGGTTGGATGTTGATATAAAACTTCCTCCTGAAGACAGTAGTTCTGATTTGATTATCAATGGGAAAGCTCCATTTGGTATTTATTTCCAAGATTCTATGGCCAAGAAATTGGATAAAGGTGCGAGTATTACCGCTGTTGCAGCTATCGTCGAACACAATACGTCAGGGATTATTTCAAGAAAAGATGCAGCGATCACAAGTCCAAAAGATTTGGTTGGTAAGCGGTATGGCACCTGGAATGATCCAATTGAGTTGGAAATGATCAAATCGATGATGAAAAAAGAAGGGGCTGATTTTAATCAAGTAAAATTGGTTCCAAATAGTGATTCAAATTCCATTACTCCGATTGAAAATAAGGTCTTTGATGCTGCTTGGATTTATCACGGTTGGGATGGAATTTTGGCTGAGCAAAAGGGAATGAAAACCAATTTCTTCTATATGAAAGATTTTGTTCCTGCATTTGACTACTATTCACCTGTCATTATTGCTAACAATGACTATTTGAAATCTCATAAGGAGGAAGCAAAAAAATTCATTCAAGCGGTGAAAAAAGGCTACCAATATGCTATAGAGCATCCAGAAGAAGCTGCGGATATCTTGATCAAACAGGCCCCTGCCTTAGCTAATCAGCGTGATTTTGTTCTGGCTTCTCAAAAATATCTTTCCAGTCAATATGCTTCAGACAAGGACAAGTGGGGACAGTTTGATCCTAAGCGGTGGAATGCTTTTTATGCTTGGGCAAAAGAGCAAGGTTTGGTCTCAAATGACTTAGAAGACAAAGGTTTCACAAATGAATTGGTAGGTGACTGATATTTTAACCGTAAAAGATGTAAGTTTCTCTTTTGGAGATAAAGCAGTTTTAAACAATGTATCACTAGAAGTGCAAAATGGAGAAATCGTCTCTATTCTAGGTCCGAGTGGGGTGGGGAAATCAACCTTGTTTAATTTAATTGCTGGGATCCTTCCCTTACAAAAGGGGGCTATAGAAGTAGATAATGCCCCGATCTCCTTTGGGAAAGTCAGCTATATGCTACAAAAGGATCTTTTGTTGGAACATAAGACAGTATTGGGAAATATTATTCTTCCCCTTCAGTTGAAAAAGATTCCTAAGGAAGAGGCGGCATCTACAGCTCTAAAATTGTTAGAGGAATTTAAATTGGGAAGTATCGCCAACCTTTATCCCAATGCGCTGAGTGGGGGGATGCGGCAACGGGTGGCGCTATTGAGAACCTATCTTCTGGGTCATTCTGTCTTCCTATTGGATGAAGCTTTTAGTGCCTTAGATGAATTGACAAGGCAGGATCTTTATCACTGGTATCTAGACAGTAAGGAACGTCTTGGTCTCACCACTCTAGTGATCACTCATAGTATCGAAGAAGCTTTGACATTGAGTGACCGGGTCTATATTTTGAATCATAATCCCGGTGAAATTATTGCGGATCTTCCTTTAAAATGGGATCCAACAACGGATAGGGACTGGCAACAATTGCAATATAAAAAACGAATCATAGAATTATTAGCTGAATTTCATTGAAATTGTTTTGAAGGACTTTACAAAGTTTCTATTCCGTGATAGAATAGAGTTTGTGCGAAATGACAGCAGGACAAAATGAAGCTCGTCAACAGGAAGTCAGCTAGAAAAGTAACCTTTGCTGTTTGGGCGAAGGCTTTCTGAACGAATCAGGTTTGTCTAAAACGTTATTTCCTACA
>CABSRC010000089.1 GCA_902480035.1 uncultured Streptococcus sp.
GAATAGAAGTTGTAATCGGACGAAAAACCTTTCTTATAGCCTTTTTGAATATAAAATAAAAAATTAATAAAATTTTACTAAAAACGCTTGAAGTTTTACTTCTGATCAGATATAATACAAGTATAAAAACGTTTACAAAACTAAAGGAGTTTCTCATGACGACAACAATCACATCTCAAGATTTACAAGCAAAATTCCAGGCTGTCTTTGGGGAAAAGGCTGACCACACTTTCTTTTCACCAGGACGGATTAATCTGATTGGTGAACACACGGACTATAATGGTGGGCATGTCTTCCCAGCAGCCATTACACTTGGTACCTACGGAGCGGCAAGAAAGCGTGAGGATAAGGTCTTGCGTTTCTTCTCAGGAAACTTTGAAGACAAGGGGATCATTGAAGTTCCACTTGAAAATCTCCACTTTGAAAAAGAGCACAACTGGACCAACTATCCAAAAGGCGTGCTCCATTTCTTGCAAGAAGCTGGTCATGTTATTGATAGCGGTATGGATGTCTATGTCTACGGCAATATTCCAAACGGATCTGGTCTTTCTTCTTCAGCTTCGCTTGAGCTCTTAATTGGCGTCATCGCTGAGAAACTATATGATCTTCACTTAGATCGTCTAGATCTGGTCAAGATCGGCAAACAAACCGAAAATCACTTCATCGGAGTCAACTCTGGGATCATGGACCAATTTGCCATCGGTATGGGAGCTGATCAACGGGCTATTTATCTCGATACCAACACCCTAGAGTTTGATCTGGTACCGCTGGACCTCAAAGACAATGTCGTAGTCATCATGAATACCAACAAACGCCGGGAATTAGCGGATTCAAAATACAATGAACGTCGTTCAGAATGTGAAACTGCCGTTTCTGAACTCCAAGAAAAATTGGATATCCAAACCTTAGGGGAATTGGACCTCTGGGCTTTTGATGCCTACAGCTACTTGATCAAGGATGAAAATCGCATCAAACGGGCTCGTCATGCTGTACTTGAAAACCAACGGACCCTCCAAGCACGCAAGGCACTTGAAGCAGGTGATTTGGAAGGCTTTGGCCGTCTCATGAATGCTTCCCACGTATCCTTGGAGCATGACTACGAAGTGACAGGTCTAGAATTGGATACCTTGGTGCATACAGCCTGGGAACAAGAAGGTGTCTTGGGGGCTCGTATGACAGGAGCAGGCTTTGGTGGGTGCGCCATCGCCCTTGTAAACAAAGATAAAGTTAAAGCATTTAAAGAAGCTGTCGGCAAACGCTATGAAGAAGTCGTTGGCTATGCGCCTAGCTTTTATATTGCAGAAGTTGCGGCAGGAACACGGGTACTTGATTAAAAAGGAGATAGGATGACAGAACAGGTATTAGATGCATTTGTCACAACCGTCATTGCGGCGAGTGACTACGAAGAGATGGATCGGATTTATCTAAAAAATCGCATCATGAGTCGCGTTGGAGAAGAAGGGCTAGACGCCCCAGCTCAAAAAGAAGACTTGATCGCACTTAAAGATCAGCTGGTAGAGATCGCTGTTGCAAATAGCAAGATCCAGGATAGTATGGCCGCCAAGGACAGCTTGGGTGCGGAGTTGATGGATTGGATTACCCCTAGTCCTAGTCAGGTCAACCATCGTTTCTGGGAGACCTACCGTCAGTCCAGGGAAGACACGATTGCAGATTTCTATGCCCTCTCTAAGCGCAATGATTACATCAAGGTCAAAGCGATTGCGCAAAATATTGCCTTTGAAGTAGAGACTCCCTACGGTTCTCTTGAAATCACCATCAATCTGTCAAAACCTGAAAAAGATCCTAAAGACATTGCAGCGGCCAAGCTTGCCAAAGCCAGTCATTATCCAGCCTGCCAATTGTGCTTTGAAAATGAAGGCTATCAAGGTCGCCTAGACCATCCAGCCCGGGCCAATCATCGGATTATTCGCTTTGATATGGACGGTCATGATTGGGGCTTTCAGTATTCCCCTTATGCCTACTTCAATGAACACTGCATTTTCCTCGATAGCCAGCATGTTCCCATGGCCATTAGCCGCAAGACCTTTGAGCGACTCTTGACCATTGTCGAGACTTTTCCAGGCTATTTTGCAGGGTCTAATGCAGACCTGCCCATTGTAGGGGGATCCATCCTGACTCATGACCATTACCAAGGCGGACGCCACACCTTCCCTATGGAGCTAGCTCCTGTTGAGGAAAGCTTTACCATTCAGGGCTTTGAGGCTGTATCGGTAGGAATTGTCAACTGGCCCATGTCCGTGCTTCGTCTGCAATCAGACGACAAGGCGCAATTGATTGCCCTGGCAGACCATATCCTCACAGCCTGGCGAGGCTACTCGGATCCAGCCGTTCAAGTCTTAGCAGCATCCGATGGTCAGCCCCACCATACCATTACCCCCATTGCACGGATTCGTGATGGGCATTATGAATTGGACTTAGTGCTCCGTGATAACCAAACCTCACCAGAGCATCCCGATGGCATTTATCACCCACATGCGGATGTGCAACACATCAAAAAAGAAAATATTGGCTTGATCGAAGTCATGGGCTTGGCCATATTGCCACCTCGACTCAAGGAAGAGCTCAAGCAGGTTCAAGACTATCTGCTTGAACGTGAAAGCAGTGTGGCTAGTTACCATCAAGAATGGGCAGCTGACTTGAAAGCCACTCATCCATTCCTCACAGACGAAGCAGAAGCAGAAGCTATTGTTCGTGAATCAGTCGGTCAAATCTTTGCGCGCGTGCTCGAAGATGCCGGTGTCTACAAGCGAACAGCAGAAGGACAAGCTGCCTTTAGACGCTTTGTTGCGACACTTTAAGTGTGGAGAAGCGACAGAAATTTGGTACAATAAGAGAGAAGACAAGAAGCGAAAGGAAAACAAATGGCAATACTCGTACTCGGAGGAGCTGGCTATATCGGTTCCCACATGGTGGACCGCTTGGTCAATGAAGGACAGGAAAAAGTCGTCGTGGTCGATAGCCTGGTCACAGGCCACCGTGCAGCGGTGCATCCAGATGCCGTCTTTTACCAAGGAGACCTGGCGGATCAAGACTTTATGCGCACTGTTTTTAAGGAACATGCCGATATCGATGCGGTCATCCACTTTGCGGCCTACTCACTGGTCGCTGAGTCCATGGCAGATCCATTGAAATATTTTGACAATAATACAGCAGGCATGGTCAAACTCTTGGAAGTCATGCATGAATGTGGGGTGCACTGCATCGTCTTTTCTTCAACTGCTGCCACTTACGGCATTCCAGAAGAAATTCCGATTCTTGAAACCACTCCACAAAAACCAATCAACCCTTATGGCGAAAGCAAGCTCATGATGGAAACCATCATGCGTTGGGCTGATCAAGCCTACGGCATCAAGTATGTGCCTCTTCGTTACTTTAATGTAGCGGGTGCTAAGCCAGATGGATCCATCGGAGAAGACCATGGACCAGAGACCCATCTCTTGCCGATCGTCTTGCAAGTGGCCCAAGGCAAACGTGAGAAGATCTCTATTTTTGGAGATGACTACCAGACACCAGATGGGACCAATGTTCGGGACTATGTTCATCCATTTGACTTGGCAGATGCCCATCTTTTAGCAGTGGAGTATCTCCGAAATGGCAATCCATCGACCGCCTTTAATCTGGGCTCATCGACTGGATTCTCCAATCTTCAAATCGTTGAAGCAGCCCGCAAGGTGACGGGACATCCGATCCCACTTGAGCTGGCTGATCGCAGACCAGGAGATCCAGATACCTTGATTGCATCATCTGAGAAGGCGCGTGCCATCCTCGGCTGGCAACCAAAATTTGACAATATCGAAACCATTATCCAAACAGCCTGGGCTTGGCATTCCAGCCACCCAGATGGCTACAATGATCGATAAGGAGGGACTGCGAACATCATTTTTGAGACTTTTCTAATAACATCTAAAACGACAGTTGATCTTGCCAAATGACTCGTTTCAGACGTCAGTCATTTCCCTAACCATCATAAAAAAGTGAGGTATTCAAAATGAATAAAACCACAAAAATGTTAGCCGTCTTCTTGACAGCGGGTCTTCTTTTAGCTGGTTGCGGACAAAAAGAGAGTACGAAATCTACTAGTCCATCGTCCACTAAAGCGACCAGTAAAGCAACAAGCAAATCATCTGCTAAAGAAAAGAAAAAAGAGTCATCAACTGATGAAAGCAAAAAAGAAGATGCACTAGCAGGTGCACAAAAAACGGTTCTTGAAACGAGTGATGAAGCAGGTAAGACCACTGTAACCTTGTATTACAAGGGAGATACCTTGTTAGTACAAGAAAAAGTTGATGATTACGACGTCTCAAAAGTGCCTGGTGAGAACCCTCTTGAAACCATGAAAGAAGCCGTCGCTAAGAGCCAAGAAAAATTCAAAGATCTGATGGGCCATGGATTTGAACTGACATCAGAATACAAAGACGGAATCTTTTATATTCGCAATACCATTGATTACACAAAAATCGATTTTAATAAATTAAAAGAAATCGTACCAGGCTTTAATCCGCTAGATGACAATACAGTCAGTTATTCAGTAACGAAAGAAAGTCTGATCAAGGGCGGTATGGTCGAAAAATAAACAAAATGGAGAGCAGTTCAGTTCGCTGCTCTCTTTTTGTTTTGGTATGAATTCATGAGCATATTTTGGTAGAATAGGGTTTAAAGAAAAGTAAGATTAAAGAATGATTAGCAATTGTATGAAGAAAATCTTTAGTTGAGTGATTACAAGGAAAGAAATCCACTGACGATTCGGAAGTATTGAGAAGATCAATATAGTTTACTTATACACTGATCAAACGATTCATCCCTTTTGAAATTAGAGATGTAATGGAAGGGGTTGAAAGAAATACAATTAAGTATAAAAAAAGAGCATTTCTGATAATGGAAATGCTCTTTTTGGGGTTAAGATGACCTCAATCTATCTGTGCCTGATGATGTATTGATCATGATAAAACAAATCTTCGTTAGAAGGTAAGTCTATTCATTTTTTTGAATGATTAGTTTTCCAGCTCTAATTTCCCAGACTTGGTCAAAGTTCTTCAGTGCTTCATTCTGTCGGTGTAAGGTAATGATGACAGCACACGGTAAGTCTAGTACTTTTTTCAATTCTGCCTCGAACTGACGAGCGTCCAAGGCTGAAAAAGGTTCATCCATAATAACTAATGGACTCTGACGGTTTTTTTCTCGATTGAGGTACATGCGTTGTTGTTGACCACCTGACAGGGATTGAGGAGGTGTTACTTCGAACTCCACATCCTTAAACTCTGCAGGAAAAGTATTGAATAGCGTAACATTATTTTCATAACTAGAGATGAAGCTATGCTCTTGTTGCAAAATCAAGCCAAATTTTCCCCAAAGCTGATTTAGAGGAAGATCATTCAGCAAAATCTCGCCTTGGAAATCCTCATCTGTACCATTTAAAATATTGAGTAGGCTACTCTTACCTGATCCGTTCTCTCCAATGAGGGCAATCTTATCTCCTTTATGAATGGTGGCAAAAGAAATCTTTAATGTTGATTCCCCAAGTTGTTTAGAAAGATTCTTCAATGTGATTGTTTCAAAAGAAAGCTGTGGTGCCTGAATTGAAGATGGATGCTTAACAATAGTTTGAAAGCTTTTAATTACAGGCTTTACCGACTCCAACATTTGCAGATCGTAAAGGATTTCTTGAATTGGTTCTGAGAAGGCTGTAATATAACCAAAACTGGCCACCACCTCAGGGATACCAATTTGCTGATGATATAGAGAGTAAGCTAGATAGGAAAAGAGAATAAGGCTAATGAATTCAAAAGAAATACCCGTCAAGAGAATACCTGTAATTTTAGTCAAACCATACCCAAGATACTTATCCTGCAAGTTTTTGAGAGAACTTCTTTGTTGCTCTATAAAATGAGGTAGAGTGAGTTTGTTAACTAGGTGATGTCCTCGGAATAGATCCTCCAAGGTCCGATAATAATCACCTTGCTTTTCAAGATAGGTCTGTCTACGCTTCGCAGTCAATTGACCAACGATCTTTGGAATTTGAATACTGATAGCCGTTGAAATCAGTAGGATCAGCGCCACTATAGGATTGATCGTTCTGGTAATAATGATGGTATAAATCAAAATTCGTAGAATCTGCTTAAAAAAACTCATCAATGGAGGTAGATAATCTTTTTCCAGTGAATCAAGATCATTAGATTGATAAGAAATGTATTCTGCGACTGTTTTCTGCTTGAAATCATGGTGGGCAAGTCCTAAAAGAGATTGAAACCAATCGTTCTTTAGATTTGTCGAAAAGAGAATGGCCTGTTTCCAGTCAAGTCGCATTTGGATGTAGTTGCAAGTTAGGTAACCTATAACTGCGATGCAATAACCTGCCAAAGCTATTTGAAAGCGGCCACGAATTAACTCTTGTGTAAAGTATGGAAGAAGAGCAGTACAAATATTGGACAGTCCGCTAAAGAGAAAATTAAAGAAAAGATACCAGCGCAGAGGCTTAAGGTATTGAAGCATAGACGAAACTCCTTGATAAAGCTATAACATAAAACTGATAATGAAATAATGGCACTGT
>CABSRC010000090.1 GCA_902480035.1 uncultured Streptococcus sp.
GACGTCATCTCATTTGAAGCTAGCCGTTCAAACCTTGAAATCTTGGATGAGTTGAAAGCCAAAAACTTCCAAACAGAAGTTGGACCTGGGGTTTACGATATCCACTCACCACGTGTCCCACAAGACGGTGAAATTGATCACACCATCGAAGCAATCTTGGCTAAAGTACCAAGTGGCAAAGTTTGGATCAACCCTGACTGTGGTTTGAAGACTCGCGGAATTAAAGAAACAAAAGAAAGCTTGATCAAGCTGGTTAATGCTGCTAAAGAAGCGCGTGAACACTTGTAAGAAATGTTTCGAGGACCTTCTATCATCGTGTAGAGGGTTTTCGAATCGTTCCCTTATCCTAGAAATAGTGGCTCAGAGTTCTTGATCAAAGAAACAAAAGAAAAGGATAGAATATGTCTCAACACACACCGTCTCTGTCATTTGAAGTTTTTCCTCCAAATCCTGAAGTAGGCAATGCCAAACTCTTACGTGCTTTGGCAAATATGCAGGAGCTAGCTCCTCACTTTATTAGTGTGACCGCTAGCAATAATAAATACAATATCAAAGAGACGACGGTTGCTTTAGCCAATTACATTCAAAATGAATTGTCTATTCCGACGATTGCTCACTTGCCAGCCGTCTATTTGAGCAAGGAAAAAGTGGCTGATACTCTTCATGAGTTAGATGAAGTAGGAGTTCATCGGATTTTGGCTCTGCGTGGGGATATTATCCCTGGTGTGGAACCTTTAAAAGACTTTCGTTATGCAACGGATCTGATTGAATTTATCAAAACAGAAGCGCCCCATTTTGAGGTAATTGGTGCCTGCTATCCTGAGGGACATCCGGATTCTCCCAACCAAATTTCAGATATTCAAAATCTTAAAAAGAAGGTAGATGCAGGGTGCTCTAGCTTGGTCACTCAACTTTTCTTTGATAATGAGCGTTTCTATGATTTTCAAGATAAGTGTACCTTGGCTGGGATCAATGTTCCTATTCATGCAGGAGTGATGCCGATTCTCAATCGCAATCAGGCCCTTCGTCTCCTTAAGACTTGTGAAAATGTTCATATCCCACGGAAGTTTAAAGCCATTCTGGACAAGTATGAGCATGATCCAAAGTCTCTTCGCGCAGCTGGCTTGGCTTATGCAGTCGATCAAATCGTTGATTTGGTTACTCAAGATGTGGCAGGTGTCCATCTTTACACCATGAACAATGAAGATGTCGCTTACCACGTCTACCAAGCGACAAAGGATTTATTTGCTCATCAACCGAATTTTGAAGTGAATTAATCAACACTTTTAGTAGGAAGTGTAGAGATTGAGAAAGAATCGTTCTCAGTCTCTTTTTATTTGGATAAATTACTTGCTAAAAGCCAACTTTTTTTTTATAGTATTAATATGAAGTTTTTGGAGGCGCTTGCAATGAAGAAAGATCTCACGTTAAAGTTATTTGGACCCCCTAAGGTTGTTTTCAATCAGAAAACTATTCGGTTTTCTTTTTCGAAGATGGAGGCCTTGCTTTATTATTTAGCGGTCATGGGCCAGGTCAACCGCGATGAAATAGCCGGTATCCTTTGGGGAGATAAGGAAAACCAAGTAGCTCGCAAAAACTTACGGAATACGGTTTACCAAGCCAATAAAATCTTTGAAGGAGATATCATTGTCTCTCCAAGTCGGAGCAGTTTGGCCCTTAATCCTGATTTGAGCCTTTCTTTGGATGTCAAACTCTTTGAAAGAGATCCACTAAGTGCCTTGGATCTTTATCGGGGAGACTTTTTAGAGGGCTTCTATGTCAAGGATGATGAAGACTTTGATCAGTGGGCTTCTCGCAAACGAGATGCTTATAGGAAGCTCTATGTCGAAAGCTGCTATCAAAAAATTGAAAAGGTCGGTTTCGGAGACTCTAGTATAGAACTCTTGCTCCATCATTTGGTAGAGTTGGATGAATTTGAAGAGAAAAACTACCAGCTCTTGATGGAGTATTATAGCTTCCATCATCAGCTAGGAAAATTTTTTGAGACCTATTATAAGCTAGTCGATTTATTGGATCGCGAGCTTAGTGTGCGTCCCAGTCGAGCAATTGAGGAACTTTATCACTCCGTTTTGGAAGCCAAACGAACTCATAAACTGACCAATCGCTTGAATATCCATGAACTTCCTTTCTTTGGTCGGAAACAAGAACTCTCGCAGCTCGAGGAATACCTTTCCTTAGTCGAGACGGGTGAGGCGGTAGGTCCTTTTCTCGTGATGGGGCAATCTGGAACAGGTAAGAAACGTCTCTTGCGGCAGTTGGTCTTGATGTCCAATCGCAGTTTTAATTTTATCAAGGTGGAAGGAAGAGCTACTAGTCAACGCTACGAAGGAAGCAGCTGGAATGATCTCAGACAAGCGCTAGAGAAACTGGGGGATGAGATGGGGATTTCATTTCTGGAAGAGGAGGATGATCTCATTTCGGTATGGAATCAGCTTCAAGGCCTTAGCAAAGAAAAACCGCTCCTAATCCTGCTTGAAAACGCCCAGTGGATCGATGCAGTGTCTCTAGAAAAAGTGAAACAACTAGAGGAGAGAAGAAACCAGGAGAAATGGCAACTAATTTTTACAGCTGAAGAGCCTCTGCCAGCTTCCTTCGTCAACTTCTTGGGGAGCTTGAAGGTAGAGAAAAGGCTGTCTCAACTAGAGTTGACCAATTTTGCCCCAAGTGAAAGTCGTGCTCTCTTGAAAGGGGAACTGGGGGCAATAGAGCCGGCAGTGATGGAGCAGATGGTCGAATGGAGTGAAGGCAGTCCGTTCTTGCTGTCCAGCTATATCGAAGAGTGGAAAGAAAATGAAAATTTAGAACCCTTGCCTGATATCATTCAAGCTTATCTTTCTCAGGAACTTGGGGATATGAGCAGTGAGGAAGAGGCTCTTCTACACTACCTATCTTGTTTTCATAAGCCAATTTCTCTGTCTATCTTGGCAGAATTGACGGCTACAGAGCTTCCTGTTTTGACAGAATTAATCGAGCCTTTATCTGAAAGAGCGATCGTCTCAATCGTAGAAGAAGGAGAGTCTCTTATGGTTCAATTCTGCAAGCAATTGGTAGCCATGTACTTTTACCATCTTCTTTCGCCAGCTAGACGGCGGCTCTTCCACCAACAAATTGCGCAAAAATTGGAAGAAAGCTTAGAAGATTCGACGGACCTTCTTCTTTATAAGGAAATTGCCTACCAATATAAGCGATCCCAAAATCTTTTGCGTTCCTTATCGTTTGAGTTGACCTATTTAGAAGAAATCCTTCAGCTGGAGCATGAACTGTTTCCGATTTATTCCAAGGTAGATGAGGGGTTCCTATCAGATGGTACAAATAGCCGTTTGGACATTTTTGGAGAGCTATCCCGTATACGCCAAGAATTAGATAATCTCTTTTCAAGGCACCAAAGAGATAGAGAATACAAGCATTTACAACTGCGTTACTTGTACCTAGAAGGTCGCTATTTTATTCGAAGTGGGGAGTATCAAAAGGGGATTCATGATATCCAAAAAGTCATCTCCTATGCGCGGGAACTCAAACAGTCAGACTTCCTCTTAGAGGGTTATCGGCAAATCATTTATTATTGCATTCAAACGGAAAATATCTCTGAGATGGCCTATTATACAGATTTAGCTTTGGAAGATGCCATCCAAGCTAATAATCATGAGGTCATCGCGATTCAGTTGCGTTTGAAGGGCTTGTATCACCTGATGGTTGGGGATGAGGAGCAGGCGACCCGGCATCTGTATCGCTCCATTGATTGCTTTAGTTTGACCAATAGCATGCAGGCCAAGTATGCCATTCAAATTGCGGCTTCTTTGGCCTACCTCGCTGAAATCGAGCAAGTGAGAGGCCATTTCCAAGTAGCTGTCACCCACTTAGAAGAGGTTCTGTGTTTGGTGGGAGATCAGGCTGTTGATTCCGTCCGTGTCGTCTTTGATATTGATCTTGGGATCGCCTATTATTGGAAGGGAGATTTGATCCAAGCTCGCCGTTGTTTTGACAAAGCTCAGAAGATTTTGTCCAGTGTTCGCTTCCCTTGGAAGGAAGAGTTGCTCGAATTTTACCAATCTTTAATTGCTTGCCAGCAAGGGGATCAGGAGAAGGTTGCGGCTTATCTGGCTCGAAAAGAAAGGACGATGAATCCATCTGCCAATTCGCGGGATAAGGGGATGGTTCATTATCTATTAGCTTACTTATCTGATCAAAAGGAGAAAGGAATAGAGCTCGCTCCTGCCCTGAGCACCTTCTTAAAAGAAGATAAAAATTACTACAAAAAGGTGGCAGAGCAACACTTGAATCCATACAGAGATCGTCAGTTTCTTAAGAAATTAAAAGACCTGTAGTGTCTCTTATCTAAATCATAAGAGAAGGCTAAGAGGCCATGCCTCCTTTCAGGCGAAAATGAAAAAAGCATAGAAATACCCAAGCAATGGGTGTTTCTATGCTTTTTATGTGTGTAGAAATCTTCTTAGTTCAGTTTTTGTTGCGCCAATATTTGGGTCAAGTAAAAGATAAAGGTCGCAGCAAGGTTTGAAGTATGGTTGTCAATGTCATGAGGAGGAGAAACTTCCACGACATCAAATCCGATTAGCTTACCACTAGCAGCAATGTGTTGGAGAAGCAGGAGAGCCAGTTTAGGATCGACACCAAGTGATTGGATGGCACTAACACCGGGAGCAGAGCCGACTGCAAAGCAATCCATATCAATAGACAGATAGATCGCGGTTTGGTTTTCTAAAAATTGATCGATTCGATCTAGAATGGCTTGGTGGCTCATCTGGAAGAGGTCTTGCCCTGTTAAGAAATCAATGCTTGGTGTTTTAGCAACGTAATTAAAGAGGAAGAGGTTATTATTGTGCTCTTGGATCCCCAGGATGAGGTAAGGGAAGTCCTGCCCTTTTTCTTTAGCATGATCAGCCATTTGACGAAAACCTGTTCCAGAGTTGGGCCCGGTTTGGTCGTAAGGACGCAAATCAAAATGGGCATCCAGATTGATCACAGCCAGTTGTTCATCCTTTTTCAAGCTCGATTGGATCCCTAGGTAGTGGCCGTAAGCAGTTCCGTGACCGCCTCCTAGGACGATGGGTTGGATTCCTAATTGGTACATGCGCTGAATCGCTTGTGAGAGACTTTCTTGGAGTTCTTCTAGTGAATGGTTGGGCCCGTCAATATTTCCCACATCATACACCGTCACATTGGTTCCCCAGTGCCATGGAAGTTTAGCGATTTGAGAACGGATGGCTGTAGGACCCTCGACTGCTCCTACACGTCCATTATTGATATAGACTCCTTTGTCGCTCTTAAAGCCGATAATCCCAAAGGTCATCCCCTCAAATGGAGTGAGGGTCTCGTCGTTTAGGTCTAAAAATTTGGTGACCATTCCCCATTTGGCCGTGTAGGGATTGTCCTCGATGCTACCTTGGTAGTAGCTGTAGGTCATTGGATAGTAGTTTGTGAGCAAGCTTGTCGCCTCCCTTATTTTTCTGAAAGCAGGCAGAGGCTGAGAAGATCGCCAGCCTCTGTTTTGCTTTATTCTTACTGTATCAGTATTGAATGCTTAAGTCAACTGCTTTTTCGATGGTTGCTAAGAATTCTTCGCTTTCGACAACAGCAGATGCTTTATTAAGTTCTTCAAAGATTTCGATATCTTTGTCAAATTCAATAAAGTTCAGTTTTTGACGAATCAGCTCATAAGCTGGTTTTGTACCTTTACCAAGTTCATGATTTTCTGGTTTGAGATCCAAGGCTTGGCAAGCTGCCATGATTTCAGTAGCAACGATGCGACGTGAGTTTTTAAGAATTTCTGCTGCTTTACGAGCGGCAGTCGTTCCCATGCTGACGAAATCTTCTTGGTTTTCACAAGATGGAATAGAATCGACACTAGCAGGGTGAGCCAGAATTTTATTTTCCGATGCAAGGGATGCACAAGCATACTGGGTAATCATGAAGCCTGAGTTGAGTCCAGGGTGTTTGACCAAGAAGGATGGTAATTTACTGAGTTGGCTGTTGACCAAGCGTTCCACCCGACGTTCAGATACGTTCCCAATTTCAGAAAGGGCAATGCCTAAGAAGTCAAATGGTTGCGCCATTGGTTCACCGTGGAAGTTACCTCCTGAGATGACGTGTCCTTCTTTGGTAATGATTGGGTTATCTGTGACAGAGTTGATTTCGATTTCAACTTTTTCTTTTACGTAAGCAATAGAATCCTTGCTGGCTCCATGTATTTGAGGGATACAGCGAAGTGTATAAGGATCTTGTACCCGTTGTTGAGTCGCAACAGTGGTATTCTTGCTTCCTTCAAGAAGGTTACGGATGTTGCGAGCAGTTGCCAATTGTCCACTTTG
>CABSRC010000091.1 GCA_902480035.1 uncultured Streptococcus sp.
AGAAGTACTTGGACATTGATGGACAAGCCATCAATCCTGTTTCGCGGGACTATCCAGATGAATTTATCCAGACAGGGATCTCAGCCATTGACCATTTGAATACCTTGGTTCGGGGCCAAAAACTCCCCGTGTTCTCAGGTTCAGGTCTTCCTCACAAGGAGTTGGCGGCTCAGATTGCCCGTCAAGCGACGGTTCTTAATTCTGAAGAGAACTTCGCCGTGGTCTTTGCGGCTATGGGGATTACCTTCGAAGAAGCCGAGTTCTTTATGAACGACCTTCGGGAAACAGGAGCTATTGACCGCTCTGTCCTCTTTATCAACCTGGCTAATGACCCAGCTATCGAGCGGATTGCGACTCCTCGGATCGCCTTGACTGCTGCAGAATATTTGGCCTATGAAAAAGACATGCACGTCTTGGTTATTATGACCGATATGACCAACTACTGTGAAGCTCTTCGGGAAGTATCCGCTGCCCGCCGGGAGGTTCCAGGACGTCGGGGCTATCCAGGTTACCTCTATACTAACCTCTCAACCCTCTACGAACGTGCAGGACGCTTGGTTGGAAAGAAAGGATCTGTGACCCAAATTCCGATCCTCTCCATGCCAGAAGATGACATCACCCACCCCATCCCTGACTTGACAGGTTACATCACGGAAGGACAAATTATCTTGTCCCGCGATCTCTACAATAGCGGTTACCGCCCACCGATCAATGTTCTTCCATCCCTTTCTCGTTTGAAGGACAAGGGTTCTGGTGAAGGCAAGACACGGGAAGACCATGCGGCGACAATGAACCAGCTCTTTGCGGCCTATGCCCAAGGAAAACAAGCCAAAGAACTGGCTGTAGTGCTTGGGGAGTCCGCCTTGTCAGATACCGACAAGCTCTATGTTAAATTTACGGACCGCTTTGAGCAAGAATACATCAACCAAGGCTTTACCACCAATCGGACGATTGAGGAAAGTTTGGATCTCGGTTGGGAACTCTTATCCATCCTTCCACGAACAGAGCTCAAACGGATCAAGGATGAGATGATTGACAAGTATCTGCCAAACAAAGAGGATTAGCCTATGGCACGATTAAATGTAAAACCAACTCGGATGGAGCTTAATATTCTCAAAGAGCGCCTCAAGACAGCAACCCGGGGGCACAAGTTGCTCAAGGACAAGCGGGATGAACTCATGCGTCGCTTTATTGAAGCTGTGCGTGAGAATAACCGCCTGCGCCAAAAGGTAGAGGCGGCGCTGGTGGACAATATGCAAGATTTCGTGATGGCCAAGTCACTAGAGAGCGACCTCATGGTGGAAGAAATCTTTGCTGTTCCCACGCGAGAGGTGATGCTGCATATCGAGGAAGAAAATGTCATGAGTGTGCGCGTGCCCAAGCTCCATGCTCGTATCGATAATCCATACGGAGATGATGAAGGGGACGTGGTCTATAGCTACCTCGCCTCCAACAGTCAAATGGATAGCACCATCCAAGAAATGGGAGATCTCCTCCCAGATTTGCTCAAGTTAGCGGAAATCGAAAAAAGCTGCCAACTCATGGCAGATGAAATCGAGAAAACCCGCCGTCGAGTGAACGGACTGGAGTATGCGACCATCCCAGACCTCAAAGAGACTATCTATTATATCGAAATGAAACTCGAAGAAGCCGAACGCGCCAACCTCGTCAGAATCATGAAGGTAAAATAAGATACAAAGCCGTTAAGCAACTCAAAGGAAAATAGGGAGTAGGACAGAAGCACTGTTGTATAGAATGCTTCGTTGTCCTGCCCCCACAAGGCTGATTAGGATTTTTCCGAGCTCTTAAAGCGAGAGAAAAATCCAATCAGCTACTGTGCCTTTGAAGTTAGTACTATTACAGTTTGCGTTTTTCACCCAGCTTTTCAGTCGAGTTCAATTGCTTTATAAATACAAGAACCTCATCAAGAAATCATTCCTAGATGAGGTTTTTTTGCACCCTCTCACTCTTCTTCCACTACCCTATTTTTATGTTACTAGTTTGTAACAATGTGACAAGAAAGACGAAATGTTACAAGAAAAATACAGTTTTGTTAAATAGCCAAAAAGGCCTTTTATTATTTTTAAATTGTGATAAGATAGTATGGTAGTTAATTTGTCCAAGAAAATCTTGAGCAAAAAAACAAAGAAAAAAGAGGATAAAAGATGAAATTAAAAGTTAATACGAAGGCCTTGATCGCTTCAACAGTAGCTCTTGCAGTGATTCCATTTACAAAAGCCACTGCAGAAACACTTGAAGATTGGGTAGCTCGCTCAGTAGATGAAATCAAACATGATATCCAACAAAGTGGTGACAACCAACAAACGTATACCATCAAATATGGTGATACATTGAGTTCGATCGCAGAAGCGCTTGGAATCGATGTTCATGTGTTGGCAAACTTGAACAACATCAGCAACATGGACTTGATCTACCCAGGTACTGTTTTGAAAACAACAGTAAATGATCAAAAAGAAGTAACTTCAGTTGAAATCCAAACTCCTCAAGCAGGTGCAACAGATGCAACCGTTGCAAGTGCTGACTTGACAACAAACCAAGTGACAGTTGACGACCAAACAGTCGCTGTGAACGACTTGTCAAAACCAGTAAACGAAGATAACAAAGCGGTTCCAGTTGCTCCAGCAGCAGAAACTCAAGAAGCTCCAGTAGTTGCTGTCCCAGGAGCAGAAACACCAGCTCAACCTGCTGTTCCAGAAACACCGAACTACGGTGCTCCAGCTGTTAATGTTGAAACTCAAAACCCAGAAGCAGCAGCTTCCCCTCAATCTGCTCCAGCCCCAGCAGCACCTGCTGAAACACCAGCTGCGGAAGAAGCACCTGCTGAAACAACACCAGTTCCAGCAGAGGAAGCTCCAGCACAAACTGCAGCAGTAGAAACTGCTGCTGCCCCTGAAGTACAACCAGTAGCATCAACTCCAGCAAGTGGAAATACGATTCCAACTGATTCAAACCTTCAACCACAAGCAGAAGCTTTCCGTCAAGAAATCGCTGCGAAATTCGGTATCACAAACATTGGTGGTTACCGTGAAGGGGATCCAGACGATCATGGTAAAGGACTTGCAGTGGACGTAATGGTACCAACCAGTTCACAACTCGGGGATCAAGTTGCCCAATATGCGATTGACAACATGGACCGTGCAGGTATTTCATATGTTATCTGGAAACAACAATTCTACATGCCAGTAGACAACATTTACGGACCAGCTAACACTTGGAACCAAATGCCAGACCGTGGTGGAGATACAGCAAACCACTATGATCACGTGCATATTTCATTTAACGGATAATAAAACTTCGAACTAGGACTAGCTCCTAGTTCTTTTTTGTGTACAAAAAAGCCGGAAGACGAATCTTCCAGCCGGACGATGGTTATAAAATATGATCGACTTTTTCCACCTGATAAAGAGCAAAGGCCATGATAATGGTTAAGACCAGTAGCATGAGGATAGCTGGTGTCCAAGAGTGGAAGAGAGATTTGCTGTAGCCGAAGAGGATGGGACCAAAAGCAGCAAAGACGTAGCCTCCTGTTTGGGCAAGACCAGAAAGTTGAGCTGTCTTTTCAGGTGTACTGGATTTCATGGAGAAAGCGACCATGAGGTAAGGAAAGAGCGAACTAACGGAACTTCCTATCAGGGCATTGATGACGAGCCAGTAGAAGAAGTTGCTGGTCGGGATTAAGAGCATGGCTACTCCCAGAATCCCTGCTCCAACAACAATAGCAAGCATCAAGCGTCGATTGCGATCGGATAACCGTGTCGTTAAACTTGGGATCGTCAAGGAGAATGGGAGACTGATCAAGGTGAACACTGAGGCAAGTAGTCCAGATTCAACCTTTGAAAGGCCAGCTTGAACAGCCATGGTCGGAAGCCAAGTCATACTTGTGTAGAAAAGTAATGACTGCAAGCCTCCAAAAATCATGATAGCCCAGACATATTTATTGGTATACCATTTGTTACTAGCTTCAGCAGTAGCAGCCTTTTTGAGACGGTGGTTGTAGCGAAGGTTAGGAATCCAGATGACCAAAGCAAGAGCGCACAAGGCAGTCAAAAGAGTCACTAGACCTTGCCAAGAAGTGGCTTTGGTAATAGGAACCGCTACAGAAGAGGCGATCGCTGTGGACATCCCCATAGAGGTGATGTAGAGAGTTGTTAGCACACCGAGTTGCTTAGGCCGATTGGCTTGGATCAGACTTGGAAGCAGAACATTGAGAAAGGCAATACTTGCTCCAATTAAGATGGTTCCCAGATAGAGAAAGGAAAGATCGATAATCCGAATGGCAGATCCGATCGTCATTGCGATCAAAACAAGAAAGAAGAGGCGCTCAATTCCTAATTTTTGAGCAAACTGAATCGCAAAAGGTGAGAAAATGGCAAAGGTAAGAAGGGGCAAGCTAGTCAATAGTCCCAGAGAGCTCACATCAACCCCCAAACCAGCTGCGATGTCAGACAAGACCGTCGGAAGTGTAGTAAATGGTGTTCGTAAAACAATCCCAAGCATAATGATGCCCGGGACGAATAATATAGAATGTGTTTTTTTCATAAATCCTCCTCTGACAAAAATTCTATTCATTATAACATAGATTGAGGCTAAATTGGAGTATTTTTACAAATGAGGGAGAAGGATCGTAGTTCTCACTGTTGTTCGAACTGCATCAATATCTCTAAATTCGGTTGAACTCTCTGAGTTCACCTCATTAAGAGATATAGAAAAGCCACCGGTTTTGGTGGCTCTTATAGGGAGATTATTATGAAAAATTTTAGGATTTTCTATCAAACAAAGTTAGGAGGTCTTCATTTGATGGTTTCATTATAAGGCTGATTTCTTAAAGAAAACTTAAGAAAAGACGTTGTTTATAAGAATCGGTCTTAGGTCTGATATTTTTTTACAACAGAAACTATTTAGATTTTTTTCTAAATAGAGTTGACAAACCCATCCGAAAGTATTAGAATCTATTTAGAAAGATATCTAAATAGATTAGAGGAGATAGAGAATGAATTTTGCGCAAACATTTAAAGCTTTATCGAATCCGATAAGAAGAAGTATCTTAGAACTGCTAAAGGCGGGGAAATTATCTGCGGGAGATATCGCTGGCCACTTTGATGTAGCAGGAGCGACCATTTCTCATCATTTAAGCCTCCTCAAGCAGGCAGATTTAATTCGAGAGGAAAAAGAGAAGAATTTTATCTACTATGAACTCAATACTTCTGTCTTAGAGGATTTAATGGTCTGGCTCGTTGATTTGAAAGGAGATTCTACTGATGAAAATGAATAAAAAACTATTGCTATTAACTTCTATGGTGATACTCTTCCCCATACTTTGGGGGCTGATAATTTGGCCGCAATTGCCTAACCAAATCCCGATTCACTTTAATGTTGCTGGTCAGGCCAATAATTTCCAATCGAAGCCACTGGCCGTGTTCGGTCTTCCTCTTTTCCTTCTCTTGGTGCATCTGTTTGTGATTTTCATGACCGCACGTGATCCTAAGAATCGCACGATGAATGAGAAAATGGGAAAAGTGATCTACTGGTTGACTCCAATAGTCTCCTTAAGTGTCTTCTATCTCATCTATAGTAAGGCGCTAGGCTCTACGACCAATCCCTCTATTGTTGTTTCTGCTTTGCTAGGCCTCATCTTTGTGATCATGGGCAATTACATGCCGAAGCTAAAAGTGAACTATACGGTTGGAATCCGTCTGCCTTGGACCTTGCAGAGTGAAGATAACTGGCACAAAACCCATCGCTTGGCAGGGAAATTATGGGTCCTCGGAGGTTTGATACTTCTTATTGAAGCAGGTATTCAGTTCGCTGTCCCTTATGTAATGGGGATCGTCATCCTCACCATTGTTCTCATTCCGATCCTATATTCTTATCAATTAAGTCGGAAAGATTGTTAGTATAAAAAATAACCAGAGAAGAAGCAGTTGGTAATTGCTTCTTTTTCGGTTGTTTTTGCTTGTTCTCATGAAAATAGATTAGATTACATCTAAACATACGCTCTTAATAAATCTGAAGCAGTTGACATTTACCTTAATAAGATTAATCAAATTCGAGAAGAAAAAAGTAGTGATTCTATTGGTTTATATTGCAATGTACTCAAATGAACAAAAAGAAAAAAGCCTTTGAAATGTTGATTTCAAAGGCTTTTGTTTACTCAATTATTTAACTTCTATATAGATATCAACCGATATCAACTTTCTATTTTGAAATACCAAAATACTTGATATTATATGTTTTTGAAACTAGTTTCAAAGTGCTAATATTGACATGCAACAATTAAGTGGTAG
>CABSRC010000092.1 GCA_902480035.1 uncultured Streptococcus sp.
TCTATTTTGATCGCTGCTTTAAAGGATCTAGCTGTTCAAAAGGAAAAGGAAGCCATTTGGATCGATTGCCCAGAAGACTTACTATCTTATTTTTCCCAGCAAGGATTTCGAGATGAAGCTGAGTCTGATCGAGGTGTCCATATGGTTTGGGAACGATAGAAGGAGTAAATGATGAAAGAAAAGATTCACATTAGACAGGCAGAGCTGCAGGATTTGGATGCCATCGAGCGCATTGAGCTTGAAAATTTCTCAGAAGAAGAAGCGATTGCGCGTGAGATTTTAAAAGATCACATCGAAAAGATTCAAACGACATTTCTTGTAGCAGAGTGCCAAGGTCAGATCTTAGGCTATTTAGAAGGACCTGTTAGACCGGAGCGCTATTTGATCGATTCCTCTTTTTCAGAGGTTGAAGATCTAAGCCATCTAGAACAGGGCTTTATTTCCATTACGAGTCTATCCATTGCTAAAGAAGCCCAAGGGCTAAGGGTTGGAACCCTCTTGCTTGAGGCAATGAAAGAGATTGCGGTGAAAGATAATCGCCAAGGGATCAATTTGACCTGTCATGATTATTTGATTCCTTATTACGAAAAGCAAGGATTTACCAATGAAGGTCTTTCAGAATCCCAATATGCGGGTGAAGTTTGGTACAATCTGGTCTGGGAAAACGAAAACCTTGATTAAATAGGTATTTTGAAGAAGAAGATCGATTTGTATTGCTTTTCTAAATCTTTTAAGATATAATATTAAGGATTATGATGAGGGAGGTCAATTATTTGACTGATAAATCACAAGACAGTGAGAAGTTATTAAGCTTCAAAGAGCAGATCCTCAGAGACTTAGAAGAGGCCAATGAGCAACTTCTAAAGATCGAAAAAGAGTATGATCTACCTGATCGAAGCATTGAAACCCCTTCTTCACTGAAAGAGGAGGAAGAAGCAACACCACCTCCAAAAGTAGAAGAATCTGCGTTGGCTCCCAAAGAAGAACCAGTGGAGCCAGAAAAGGCGACTCCTGCTGTGGAAGAAAAGAGTGAGCTTCCAAAGCCTGCTCCAAAAGAACCAAGTCAGGAACCGGTAGAGGAAAGCTTATCGCGCTCTTCTCGTAACCAGCGCCAACAAAAACAAAAGAAACAAAATAAAATCGCTAAACGAATTGTGCGGACAGTGGTCAGCCTTTTGCTGATTGTGATCGTGGCTACAGGGATCTTTGCTGTGACCTATATCCATTCAGCTGTCAAGCCGATGGATAAAAATGCAACAGAATTCGTAACGGTTGAGATTCCAGCAGGTTCAAGTAATCGTGAGATTGGCGCGATCCTTGAGAAAAAAGGACTCGTGAAAAATGGCCAGTTCTTTAACTACTATACCAAGTTCAAGAACTATAGCAATTTCAAATCCGGTTATTTCAATTTGCAAAAGAGCATGGATCTAGAAACCATCATCCAAAAACTGCAAGAAGAGGGAACCAAAACTCCTCAGGCTCCAGTTCTTGGAAAGGTCACGATTCCAGAAGGCTATACGATTGATCAGATTGCGACGGCTATCACCGCCGATGTCTCCACTAAGAAGGCAGGCAAGACTCCATTCAAGAAAGAAGATTTCTTGAAGGCTGTCCAAGACGATGCCTTTATTGAGAAGATGGTGGCCAAATATCCTAAGCTCTTGGCGAATCTGCCAAGTAAGGATTCTGGTGTTCGCTACCGTTTAGAAGGTTATCTCTTCCCAGCTACTTATAACTATGGGAAAGATACCACAGTGAAAGAGATGATCGATCAGATGCTTGCGGCAATGGATCAAAACTTAAGCCCATACTATGAAACACTTGAGAGCAAGAACATCAATGTAAACGAAGTATTGACTCTTGCTTCCTTGGTTGAAAAAGAAGGGGCGACGGATCAGGACCGCAAAGATATCGCGAGTGTCTTCTATAACCGTTTGAACCAAGACATGCCTTTGCAAAGTAATATTGCAATTCTTTATGCAGAAGGGAAACTTGGTCAAAAGACGACCTTAAAAGAAGATGCAACGATCAATACAGAGCTGGATTCACCTTATAATATTTATAAGAATACCGGCTTGATGCCTGGCCCAGTGGATAACCCTGGAGTATCAGCGATCGAAGCGGCGGTGAACCCAAGTAAGACCGATTACTTGTATTTTGTCGCAAATGTCGAAAATGGTGAAGTTTTCTTCGCTAAGACATACGAAGAACACAATAAAAATGTTGAAGAACACGTCAATAGTAAATTGACACAAGCAAGTTCAAACTAGAAAAAGCATGTGGCGCGTCCACAGCTTTTTCATTCAAATAATAGAAAGAGAAGAATAATGGCAGAAAAAACATACCCAATGACCCTAGCAGAAAAAGAAAAATTGGAACAAGAATTAGAAGAATTGAAATTGGTCCGTCGACCTGAAGTGGTGGAACGGATTAAGATCGCTCGTTCATATGGTGACCTCTCAGAAAACTCTGAGTATGAAGCGGCAAAAGATGAACAAGCTTTTGTTGAAGGTCAAATCTCTAGCTTGGAAACAAAAATCCGTTATGCAGAAATCGTCGATAGTGACGCTGTTGCAGTAGACGAAGTAGCGATCGGAAAAACCGTTACAGTTCAAGAAGTTGGCGAAACAGATGAAGAAGTATACAGCATCGTTGGTTCAGCAGGGGCAGATGCCTTTGCAGGAAAGATTTCTAACGAAAGCCCAATCGGTCACGCTTTGATTGGTAAGAAGACAGGTGACGTTGTCACTGTTGAGACACCAGCTGGGAGCTACCAAGTGAAAATTTTGAACGTAGAAAAAACAGCGTAACTATAAAACGCAAGCCCTCCAAGAGGGCTTGTTTTTTTGTGCTCTTAATCTTTTTGTGAGAGTGAAAATTCTTTGCTGACTGAACGATATCAAAAAAAGCACTTGAACCTTGGGTTCAAGTGCTACTGTATACCGCTAGAATTAGTAGTTTGTACTACTTTCTATTGCGTTGTTTTCCTGCATTGCGGTTGTTTTTTGGTTTGTGTTGGATTTGTGTCGTTGCAGTAGGTGTGACATCTTTTTTCACGCGGTGACTAGTCGCTTTAGGAGGATTGTTTTTGTATTCCTCAGCGACTCGTTTGCGAAGATTTGGACGAATCAAGTAGTTGATGACAAATTGTTGGATAATTTGGATCACCCCACCGACTACCCAGTAAAGAGTCACTCCGGCTGAGGAGATCAATGAGAAGACACCGATCATAATCGGACTCATCAGTGATGCTTTGCGCATGCTTTCCTTTTGGGTTTCATCTTCAATTCCATGAAGAGAAAGCATACTTTGGATATAGTAAAGAACTGCTACGATCGCTGTCAAGAGCAAGCTTGGTTTGCCGAGAGCAATGCCAAGGAAGCTACTATCTGCTACCCCTTTGGTGTGCTGAGCTGCAAAGAAGAGAGCTGAGAAGAATGGCATTTGGATCAAGAGTGGCAAACACCCAACTCCACCAAACATGCTAACTCCATTTTCACGTTGAGCAGCCATTAATTCCTGTTGCGCCAATAGCTTTTCTTCTTGTGTGCTAGCGTTCTTCATGCGCTCTTGGATTGGCCCAAGGATAGGTTTTAAGTAGTTCATCTTTTCAGATTGGTAGGTTGCCTTCCATGATTGGTACAAACCAAGTGGCAAGATGATTAACCGTACGATCAAGGTGACGATAATAATCCCGATCCCAAAGCCTAAGCCAAGGTTGTTGGCAAAGAATTTGATGGCTTCGCCCATTGGACGGCCAAGAAGATTCCAGATCAATCCAGTCGGATTTCCAGTTTTCCGATCGACACTCACGCATCCTGATAAGAAGACAAGCGAAGCTAGTCCCATCGATGCAAGTAATGCAAGTTTATTTTTTTTCACAAATAGTTCCTTCTTTTTTTTAATGTTACCTTTCTATTCTACTGTTTTTTTTGAAAATACACAATAGTTCTCTAGTCTTAATTTGCAATTTTGAAGTCTGTATAGTTTTCAAAGTTTGCGAGCGTAACATCTAAATAAGTCACATGCGCAAAAGGCGTAGGACCTTTGCGAATTTCTTGGATGAATTTGGCCATTTGGCTACTAGACTCTGCCTGGGCCAGAATGCCAACTGTTCCGTCGTCATTATTCCAGACACGGCCAGTGATCCCACCGATCTCTAAAGCAAGACTGTAGACTCCCCAGCGAAAGCCAACCCCTTGAACCCGTCCTTGGGCAATCATTTTTACCTTTTGCATGTGCGACCTCCTTGACTCGAAGAAATCTATCTGAGGTATGATTTCTTCTTTTTCTTTGTGCTATAATAGTTCTATGAATATTATAACGTCTAAATCCAATAATGTAATCAAAAATGCAAAAAAATTACATCAAAAAAAATACCGGACAGATTCTTATCTCATTGAAGGCTGGCATCTGTTTGAAGAGGCAGTAGAAAATCATGCGAAGATTCGGCAGGTCTTTGTTTTAGAAGCCTATTTAGACCGGGTAGAGGACATCCAAAAAGTCACTATCGTGACTCCGGAGATCTTAAGCCTCTTGGCAGATTCGAAGACTCCTCAAGGGATTGTCGCAGAGATTCTTCTAGAGCAGCCAGAGCTTCCGGATCAGCTACAAGGGCGATTCCTCTATTTGGAGGATGTACAGGATCCTGGCAATGTAGGGACGATGATTCGAACAGCAGATGCAGCAGGTTTTGATGGCGTCATGCTTTCGAAAGCCTCCGCTGATCTATACAGTCTCAAGACCCTTCGATCCATGCAGGGCAGTCATTTCCATATTCCTATCTGGAAACTGGATCGAGAAGAACTATTGGAACGAGCTGCGCACTCTCATCTAGCAGTTCTCGCAACGACGCTTTCAGAAGCTTCCATTGACTACCGTCAGCTTTCTCAGACCGATCAGTTTATCCTGGTTATGGGGAATGAAGGAAATGGCATCAGCCAGGAAATGGCGGCACAAGCAGACCAGCTGGTTCATATTCCCATGCCAGGTCGGGCAGAGAGTTTAAATGTTGCAGTGGCAGCAGGAATTTTGATGTTTTCTTTAAGGAAATTTTGAGAAAAAGAAGTATACTTAACCTGTAAGAAGAAGTTGATGGAGATCTTATTGGGAGAGCTTATCAACGAAAGGTGGTTATCTTATGCAATATCATCGTGACAAAGAATACATGACCTATGTAGGCCATCTGATCCAGCATCCTAAGGTTCAAAAATTAGCCGACATTCCCCACCATATTCATTCCAATCGTTTGGAGCATTCCATTCATGTGAGCTATACCAGTTATAAACTGGCTAAAAAATTTGGTTGGGATGCCAAAAGTACGGCTCGGGGTGGCCTCTTGCATGACCTCTTTTACTATGATTGGCGCGAGACCAAGTTTACGAAAAGTCACGCCTGGATCCATCCCCGCATTGCCGTGAGAAATGCACGAAAGATCACAGATCTCAATGCCAAGGAAGAAGACATCATTATTAAACACATGTGGGGAGCTACCCTTGCTCCGCCTCGCTACAAAGAATCCTTCGTAGTGACCATGGTGGATAAATACTGGGCTGTTAAAGAAGCTTCAGAACCATGGCGTAAAAAGATGGCTAAAAGGAGATTTTTTCATCGAAAAATGTTAAAATCGTAGTAAACAAATTTGAAAGGAACTTGTTTATATGTATAATGATTCAGTAATCCAAGAACAAAGTGGATTGAATGCTTTTTATAACAAAATCTACTCATTAGTTGGGATCGGTGTGGGGATTTCAGCCCTTGTGTCTGGCCTGATGATGACAGTCTTTCAAGACTTCTTCGTACAAATCTTGACAACCGCACCAATGGTTTACTACGCAGCAGTGGTTGTAGAATTGATCTTGGTCTTTGTTGCAAGTGGGAAGGCTGTTAAAAATAGCCCGTCTGCTCTTCCGATCTTCTTGATCTACTCAGCTTTGAATGGCTTTACCTTGAGCTTTATCATTGCTCGCTACATGCAAGCAACTGTCTATAAGGCTTTCTTGGTCAGTGCCTTGATGTTTATTGTCATGGGAGCTATCGGACGCGTCGTGAAAAAAGACCTGTCTGGAATGGGACGTGCCTTGATGGGAGTCTTGATCGGTGTGATCATTGCTTCTGTTGTGAACATGTTCTTGAGAAGTTCTGGAATGGACTATATCTTGAGTATTATCTCTGTCTTCCTCTTTGC
>CABSRC010000093.1 GCA_902480035.1 uncultured Streptococcus sp.
AGCATTCGTATCATTCGATGCTGACAAACTTGAAGGTTCATTGACTCGCCTTCCAGAACGCGATGAAATCAACCCAGAAATCAACGAAGCACTTGTCGTTGAATTCTACAACAAAATGCTTTAATTTCAAGAAAAAACTTGCAAAAAGCCTACTACAGTGGGCTTTTTGTTTTGTCTTAAACCGTTGATTTCTGGGTTTGTTCAGATTAAAATCCAGCAACAAACTCCTTGATGGCTTGCGCGAGTTCATAGGGTTTCTCGGTATTGAGTAGATGGCCTCCGTCTGCGATTTCTTGATAGCGGCCTTTGGGCAGGAGCTTGGCCAATTTTTTAGAAGAAGATTGATTGGCCCAATCTTTGCTACCACAAATCACCAAGCTAGGAAGAGGGCAAACTTTAACGGTATCGGTTAAATTGAGCCCTTTTAATTCGGTCAAGATTTGAAGCATCTGTTGTTTATTGGCATCTTGTTTTTCAAAGACATGCTTGGGAAGCAGACGAAAAAGGAGAATCTGGAGCCGATAGAGGGGATTGGTGTTGAGTTTGTATTGAGTTCCCGCAAGGACCAAGCCCTTGAGTTGCGGGAAGTCTTGTCTGGAGAGATCCAGAGCGAGCACGCCACCTAGTGAGAGTCCTACCAGAATAAAGGGTTCGCTTTCTTGCTGGAGGCGCTCCATCAACCTTTCTTTGACTTCCTGATAGCTTTCTTTTGGATGGGAGAAAATATCAAAAGTTTTGGAGTGCAAGGGTGAAAGTGCAAATTGGACTCCTTGCCAAGAGAGGACATCTTGTCCTAGTCCATGTAAAAAAATTAGTTTCATCAGGAATCCTTTCTTGGAAAATCGAGTTCGTAGAGACCACGAAGAGCATTGCAGGCATAAATACGATCAGCGTCTGTTAAATCGTTCAGAGTTAAGAGTTTTTCTTCAACTTGCTGGGTCTCAAGAAGATGGCGCCGATAAATGCCATCGAGTAAGGGGAGGTGAGCTGGTGGGGTATAGAGTTGTCCCTCTATCTCCAGCACCAGATTGCCAATCGTCGTCTCCAGTAAGGTTCCATCTGGCAGATGGAAAATTTGCTCGTGATTTGACTGGCTGAGATGGTCTCTCTGACTCGTTTTGAAATAAGTAAATGGCGTCGCTAAATCAAGCTTCTGCTCGGTCAGTTGGGCCTGTAGATAGCTAGCTGGCAAGTCTGTCAGCTCCGTGATTACTAGGTGAAAGGTCCCGTTTTTGTGCAAGGCGATCCGACAACGATAGTCAAGGTTGGACTCCAAACGAGCAAGCTCTTCTTGAAGTTCTTTCAGAAGTTTGGGTTCATCATAAGGATAGGCAAAGTAGCGACTAGCCTCTCTCAAACGGGTTAGGTGTTGCTCCAGGAAGGTCAGCTCTCCTTTGTGGATGCGGCCAGTCGTCAAAAGCTCAAAGCGAGGCTCTTGACGGTAGAGAACAGCAGACTTTTGCTTGGTTTCCTGGTATTCACTTTCCCATTTACTGTCCCAAGTGATGCCTCCTCCCACACCATAGATGGCTTGATTACCTTGCATTTGAAGGGTCCGGATGGCTACATTAAAAATCCGTTTCCCTCTTGGAAGAAGGATGCCGATCGTTCCACAGTAGACACCTCGAGGAGCCTTCTCCGTCTTTTGGATGATTTCCATAGTGGAGATCTTCGGTGCCCCTGTAATCGAGCCACAAGGAAAGAGAGCTCGGAAGGTTTGGACCAGGTCGATCTCAGCTCGCAAGCGACTTTCAATGGTCGAGGTCATCTGCCAAACGGTGGAGTATTGTTCAATTTGGCAAAGATGGGTCACGTGCTCACTTCCAATCTCCGAAATCCGGTTCATGTCATTGCGGAGGAGGTCGACGATCATCATGTTTTCTGCTCGATTTTTTGGATCGGCTTCTAGCCAAGTAGCCTCTTGAAGATCCTCTTGGTTAGTGAGACCACGGTGCGTCGTTCCCTTCATAGGGCGCGTGGTCAGTAGCCGGTCGTCTTGCTCAAAAAAGAGCTCAGGACTGATGGAGAGGATGGAGACATCATCGTGCTGGATGAAGGCATTGTAATGGGCCTTCTGCTCCACCACTAGTCGGTTGTAGATAGCCAAAGGATCAGCCTCTAGCTCTTGAGAAAGCTGGACGGTGTAGTTGACTTGGTAGGTGTCTCCCTGGCGGATGTGGTGATGAATGGACTTGATCGCTTCTTGGTAGGCAGGAGCCTCGACCTCTTCCTGCCAATTGGCTGGAAGGTCCACAGCCTCGTAGTCCTCTGGGAAAGGAAGGGTTTCGACCTCTTGGTGGATGGTGAAGTAGAGGAGATACTCTCCCATGAGGGGTGCAGGATGGACAGCTAATTTTTTCTCAAAAGCAGGAGCAGCCTCATAGCTGACATAGCCAACAGCATAAAAACCAGCCTCCTGATAGGCTTCTACCTCTCTTAGAAGAGTCTCTACTTGGTCGAGGTCTCTTGTTTTTAATTCTTTTATAGGCTCGGTGAAAAGGTGTCTCAATCCAAGTTCTTTAAAATCAATAATCGTTTGTTTATGCATGCTTTGAGTATATCAAAAATAGAGGGAAAAAGGTAGATCAGGTTCGAAAGATTCCTTGCTTGCTCTTCCCTTTCATGCTAAAATAACCATAGAAACTGCTTTGGGCAAGGAGTAGGACCATGCAAAAGAATCCCCTCTACAATACTTCTAGTATTAGTCTCTTTCAATACCTCTTTGCGATTGCAGTGATTTTGGTGCATAGTGGTCGCTTAACCTCCTATGAGCCACTGCATTTTGGACTCAAGAGTATGCTCGGACGGCTAGCGGTGCCATTTTTTATCGTCTGTGCCAGTTTTTTCCTCAAGCAATCCCTAGGGAATTCTAAGAAAATGAAGGCCTATCTGGTCAAAATTGTTAAAACCTATCTATTTTGGAGTTGTGTCTATTTACCATATGCCTGGATCTTTTTTTCTAGCCTCAAACTCCCTGTCTATCTTTTTCCAGCAGGTGTTCTCATTGCACTGATCTATCTGGGAATGTGCTACCAACTCTGGTATATCCCGGCCTTTTTGCTGGGCTTGTTTTTAGTCAACCAATTGGTCAAACGCCTAGGTATGGTTTGGACGGGTGTGATCACCTTGATCCTTTATTGCTGGGGCTTGATCGAGACCTATTCGGCTTATCTGGACACCACAAGTCTTCTCAAAGGCTACCAGCTCTACAGCAACTTATTTTTCACAGCGCGAAATGGTCTCTTTTACACGCCTGTTTTTATCTATATGGGTTACTATCTGTATGATCATTTTTATGATCAAACCTTTAGGGTTCACCGTTGGCAAAAAGTAGCTCTTGCCTTTGGACTCTTCTGTTTAGAAGGCATGATCATTTTTCGAAATGAAGGAATCGATAAGAACTTTTTCTTTCTCCTTCCTTTTGTGACGGTCTATTTGGTCAATGCTTGCCTGCGATCGTCTTTTCTAAAAACCTATGATCTACAGTATTTAAAACAGATGAGTATGGCCCTTTACTTTTCCCATCCGATCTTTATCGAGTGGGCGCGCTATGGCTTTAGGACTCTCCCTCTCTCTTATCCAGACAGAGGCAAGCTGATTTTTGTGACGGCCTTGTTTGGAAGCCATCTCTTTGGAATGGCCATGCTGTGGGTACGAGATAGAAGGGAAAAACAAAAGATTCCTTCAAATGGTGAAGAGTTAGATAAAATAACCAACCAATAGTAGGGTGTACAAAACTCAAGCAGATGTGTTTGAGTTTTTTTGTATGAAGAAAATCAAGGAAGAATAAGAATTGGCAGACTGCTCCTCCTTGTTTATAAATGTTTTATTTTCTTGCCCTTGGATATAAGAAAGGGGAAATCAGTACCAGATAGTGATTTATAATATAGACATCATTGTAAATAATGTCTATATTATTGAATAGTGATGATTTAATTTGAAAAGCAATAGATATTCTAAAAAATAATTGATAAAATTAAAGGGAGGGCCTTTTTGGAAGGCTAAGAAAAGTAAGGAGATAAAACATGAAAAAGCTTAGTTTATTATGGAAAAACTTTTTGAACAAAGGTTTTGTCATTTTAACGATTCTCATGATGCTAGGCCAGCTTGGTCAAGGGGCTGTAACTGCCTATGCCAACCAGCTAGCAGTTGGAGATAACGGGGCCTTGGATGTTACCCTCTTGTATGGGGACAAACAAGACCATCCAGGTGGCATGTCCTATTTTACAGGGGATACCATGTCTGGCTATATCCAGATTACCCCTAAAAATTTGACAACCGACATTAACGATGTCGCGATTACTTTGAAAGTACCAGGCAAGTACCTCAGAGAAGTCAGCATTCCAGACTTTAATAGTGCCTCAGAGCATGATAAACCAACGGTAACAAAGGTTGGTGATGATTATCAAGTCACCCTTCACTTTAGCAATTACCAAAAATCAGAAGTGTTGACCTTGCCTTTTATCGGGAAGTTTACAATCGGGTATCCACCGACGAATTACTCGCTAGATATCACAGGAACTTTGAACATCAATGGGCAAGAAACAGCGCTCAATGATATCATTTGGAAGCCTAAGTACAACGATTATCGTTTCACCAAGTACATCAACCAAAACTTGAACGAAGCCATGTCTAAGGACTATGCGGAAGCAATGCCAGGTATTGTCAAAGGTGCGGATGGAAAGAACTATATTGAAACACCAACTTCTGTTCCATTTGCCTTCCAATTGGACGGAATGCGTGGTCAATACGGTGGTCAATACCGTCAGTTAGAATCAGCAACGATCACTGATAAGTTACCAACCTATACAGATAAGAGTGGGAAGACTCGCACAGCTGTTCTCGATACAGCCAAGTCTGAAGGCTGGGTAGACAATGGAGATGGTACCGTTACGAAGACGTTCAAGGCGGATGCAAACGACAATCCAGCAGCTTATCACCAAGAATTTATGACCAAAATCAAGGATACAAGTTACCTCTACTTGAAATTCCCTGATTTGGTCTTAGAAAAAGACCAAACCCTCAAGGACGTTCTTAGTAAGGATTTGACCAATACTGGTAGCATCGTAGGAATTCCTGCCAACCGTGGAGAGGGAGAACCAGATATTACTGCGGAAGATTCCCTTATTTTCCGTTTGACTTCACGTGACCTTGAAGGAGCCGGAAGCTTTGCCAAACGGGCTGATGGGGATGTTTATGATTCAACAGATTACAAGGCTGCTAATTACAAGTGGATTCTAAAATTTCATAATAACACCCCTTCACCTCAGAAGAATTTTGTTTTTTACGATGAGACTGTGGACCCTCGCTTGAAGTTTACCAGGATCGATTATAGTCGCCTGATGGAAGGAAACTATGGGATTGGGAAACAAATCCATACCATTGTCAAACGAATCATCCTGACTATGGAAGATGGTAGTACGAAAGAAATTCAGTCAGAAGCAGATAAAGACGGGAACGGTCTAATTGATTTGACCAAGTATGGAACCGTTGTGGGCTGGCGGATGGAAATGAAGGATGATTTTGTCCTTCAATCTGGTCAGGGAATTACCCTCAATAGCTATACAAGCTTCAAGGATCCTGAAAAGACGCGTTACGATGAAACGGATGCGACCAAAAATGTCTACAAGAATACAGGCCGTGTGACTTATAAAACACAGTCAAACGTTGCCAAAGATCAGTCAGCAGATTGGAGCTTTAAGCTGATTCCTATGAAGGAAAGCTTTGAAATTGCAAAAACGACTGATTACAATGATGTTCGCTATACTGATGGACAAAATATTCGTTTTGGTTTGATGGCAACCAAAGTAGTTTTAGATCCTGATAAGAATTATGGAGACCTACGGATTATTGATCTTTATGATCCGAATACCCTTAAAGTCGATTTTAAAGATTTTGAGAGAAACCTTGCCTCTAGTGAAAAAGGTATGAAATTCCTTAAGAGCTACGAGGTTATTGAAAATTACCACAATTCAGGTCGAACCGCTATTGTGATGCATTTGGACCAAAAAGAGTTTATTAAAGCTTCTCTTATGGATCTTAATCGTGTGCGTTTACCGTTTATCGTGGCCGATTTAAAAGGAAAAGATGACGGTGGAACCTTCACCAATAAAGTATATGTGGCAGGAGACG
>CABSRC010000094.1 GCA_902480035.1 uncultured Streptococcus sp.
TCAGCCAGTATTTATTGATGGCGGCCTCTTCGTCTAGTAAGAGCGACTTCTCCAAAATGGCAATCCCATAGACGGGCTCCATCTGCTCGTACATCTTATGTGTCTGTCCTTGCTGGCGCAGTTTTTGTACATTCTCCACCAGCTGATTGGCCAGATAATAATGGAACCGGTTCAAGAAATACTGCTGTTTGCGAATCTGGATCTCGATGATCACCTCGGTTCCATCATGGAGCTTGGCTCTCACATCCACCGCAGTGGAGAACAAGTCATCCTCCTCATAAGCCATGCTGTGGGGCTGGCTTCCCTCCACTATCTGAGCGTCCGCCACATCCAGCTCCAAAATGTCTCGAATAAATGCTGCCGTCACCTCTGGCAAACTAAAAATCTTCTTGGCCATGATGTCCAAGGTCGGCGATACATGCGCGTGTCTCTTTTGCATCCCTACTCCTTTTCGATAAAAAATAGAGGGAAGGTCCCTCTACTTCTATTATTCGAAAAAAATTTGGGAAAGTGACTACACGACCATTACGAAACGAAGTAATAGTTTTCTTTTAATTCTCTATATCTGTCAAAACTGAGAATACCCTCATTTTGTAATCTTCCTAAAACAATACTAGGATGAATATCGATTTCCTCAGCAAAGCGTAGAATATCCGACTTATCAAAGTTTCCTTGTTCAACAAAAACTTGATAGTCTTCCGGTCTTATTAAGAGATCTTTTGCAAACTGATCTGCCCGTTCCTCAGAACGTCGGTATGACTTACCATTTCCATCATCTGATGAAAACTCGTTCTCCAGAATATGCCCAATCTCATGGAAAAGTGAGAACCAGAAAATATCTGACGCTTTATTTCGATCTGTGAGTAAAAGCAAGGCACTACCATTTCCAAATTTTTTCGTAGCACCATTTAGATTGGCATTTGGCAAAGCAGGTAGACCAACTAGGACAACACCACAATCTAGCAAGATATCATACAGGCGTTGAGGAAAGACTTCAGGATCTTGTCTGGTCAACTTTCTCAAAGCAGGCAAGTTTCTCTCAAGCTTTCTGCGATTGAGCTTAGTAGTCGTTATATCACGCGCTTTTTTAGATGCCAACTCCAACATGATATTGGAGTTCACTATACTTTTAGTCGTGAACTCACGCGTATTTCGATAACTCACCTGATTGTTAAAAGATGAGAACTTGTCTAAACTCGCCACTCCTAGAATCTTGCGAAGCTCAACAATCTTTTCTTTCAATGTATAGCGTTTATCTGGAACGTAGCCTTCTGCCTTAAAATACTTGAAATCAATCATCTCACAGATTTCTTTCTCGCTACCTTCTTCTAGCTCTTTTTGTTCTACAATCTCTGCAACTTTTACATCATAAGCATTCTGAAGATTGAGCCAGGTTTGCATGGAAACTCCACTTAACTTGGCTAACTTATGAGCCGTCTCTTTACTGATGGACTCCTCAGCATTGACCAGCTTGCTGATAGTCTTTGCAGAAACTCCTAAGCGCTCCGCAAACTCTTTTTGCGTTACGTTATAATCTTCAATCAACTCTTCAACATACTGACCTGGATGAAAAGCAATCAGGTCTTTGTATTCAACAATTTTCTTACTCATAGTGATTGCTGACCTCCTCTATTTTTAGGATTTCGATTTCAACAGGACTAGGAAATACCTTTTCTAAATCCTCCTCACGAAATTCTACAATCAACCGATAGGAACTTTTCCGACCATCTATATCCAAAGCAAACTGTCCCTGTCTCTTCCCCTTGAGTTGGTGAAAGTGATATTTAGGAAAAGCTATCACACTGGCCAAAGAATCTGCTGCTTCCAAAAAGGTAATCAATTGATGCAACTTTACAGCAATCTTATCCGAAAAATCCTTTTTAGCCTGCCTCAGCTCTGTGCACTGCTTTTTAACAGTTTTATTTGTATAGATAAGCTTCATATGTCCCTTTCTGTTAAATTAAATTACCTTTTAGGTAATTTAATTGTATCAGATTAGCAATGAAAAGGCCAGTTAAAACTTTCATTAACTGGTCCTTATTTAATCAAAGACTGACACCCTACCCCTTAAACTCCTCGACAAATTTCTTGAGCTCGTCATCGGCTTCTGGTGTCGTCCCATGCAGCTGGCTGAGCATGTTTAGAAGAGAAGCTGTCTGGGTCTCGATGGTCGCGTTGGTTTGGTTGATCTTAGCCACGATATCTGTCAGTGGCTCTACCTCTTCTTCCTCAAAGGTATCCACATAGCGTGGGATATTGAGGTTGTAGTCATTCTCGACGATTTCCTCAAAGCTAGCCAGATGGGCAAACTTATCCATGTCTTCTCTACTCTTATAAGCCTTAAGGATCTTCTCGATATGCGCATCCGTCATGATATTCTGATTCTTGCCCTTGTCAAATTCCTTAGAAGCATCGATAAAGTAGACGTCCCGATTGGTCCGGCTTTTTTTGAGAATGATGACCGTCGTTGGGATGCTGGTATTGAAGAAGATATTGGCAGGAAGACCGATTACCGTATCAATGGCCCCTTCTTCCAGCAAGGCCTTGCGAATGGTTCCTTCAGCATTACCACGGAAAAGTACCCCGTGAGGAAGGACGATAGCCATCACACCATTGTCTTGTTTCAGGTGATAGTAACCATGCAAGAGAAAGGCGAAGTCAGCCTTGGACTGAGGCGCGAGCTTACCAAATGGGGAGAAACGAGGATCTTGGAGGAAACCAGAGCTTGCGGACCACTTAGCTGAGTAAGGAGGGTTCATGAGGACCCCATCAAAGTTGGTCGGCTCTTGGGTCGGCCAGTCTTCGTCCAGCGTATCGGCATTGTGCAAGAACTGGTTTTCCACCGGAACCCCGTGTAGGATCATGTTCATTCGAGCCAGGTTATAGGTAGAGGTATTGAGCTCCTGGCCAAAGTACTGGACCGTTTGAGGCTGGTGAGAAAATTTCTTGGCATTGAGCAAGAGGGAGCCCGATCCCATGGTGGCATCGTAGATAGTAAAGCCCTGCACGTCTTCACGCCCTAAAAAGGCAATCTGGGTCATGAGCTTGGCTACAGGCTGGGGCGTATAAAACTCTCCTGCTTTCTTACCAGAGTCGGTCGCAAACTGACCGATCAAGTACTCATAAGCATCCCCAAGCATATCACCCGCATGACCTGCCACGTCCAGCACTGCCAATTCTTTCATAACGGCAGCCACTAGCTGGTTTTGCTTTTGAGGAGTCGCCCCTAGTTTCTTGGAGTAGAGATCAATGTCTTCAAAGAGATTTTCATAGAGGTCGTCACTCTGCTCGATGTCTCGGAAGCCCTGAGCCAGATCTTCCAGCTGGAAGGTCCCTTCATTGACCCGGTCCACCAAGGCCGTAAAGGTCAAGCCTGGCTTGATGACATAGTTGAGCTCATCAGTGATGACGGAGATCAAATCCTCTTGAGAGTTAGGATCCTCATAGTAGGACCGGTAAAGCGCCAAGGCTTCATCTAAGCTCTCTGTCTCTTCCTCCATGGTCTCCGCCACGAAGAAGAGCAACTTATCTGAGAGATACTTGTAAAAGATCATCCCCAATAGATAAGACTTATAGTCATTGGCATCCATCTTAGAGCGGAGCACATCCGCTGAGTTCCACAGGGCTTGGTAGAGCGACTGGGAGGTTTGTGTTGTTTCCATAGTAATTCTTTCCGATTTCTTTTAGACCTTTTCTTGTTCCAGTGGGACGACAGCGAGGGTCTTGCCCAGACTGGCTAAGACTTTCAAGACCGTATCCAATTGAGGACTGGTCTTTCCAGTTTCCATCCGAGCGATGACCGGTTGACTGACCCCACTGAGTTCTTCTAGTTTCTTTTGGCTAATGCCCTTTTCATGCCGAGCTTCGATCAGCTCTGTCATAATCGCAACCCGCAGATCACTTTCCAGGATTTCTTCCTTGGTGAAGAGCTCTGCTCTCACATCTTTCCAATTGCTGCCGATGGCACTATTCTTCATCTCTTAGCCCTCTTTCCTTCAAATCTTGCAACTCCCGCTTGGCTTTCTCGATTTCTCGTCTAGGTGTCTTTTGCGTTTTTTTGACAAAAGGATGCAGTAAGACAAAGCTCCCATCCATCCAAGCCACGAATAAAATCCGATCTCGCAAGGGTCTCAACTCCCAAATCTCCGCATCCAGATGCTTGATGTAGGGTTGGCCAGCACGTGTCCCCTGCTGGCTTAAAAGCTCGATGTAGTCGTTGAGCTTGTTGAGTTTGATCCGGCTGTCCTTATTATCGCGACGAGCTAGCTCCCTCATGTAGTCTAGGACCGGTTGATTCCCCTGTTTGTCCTTATAAAAATAAATAGCGTGCACAAAGCAACCCCTTTTCGAATTTATTATAACTCTAAAGTTATTAAAAGTAAATACTTTTAAGTTATTAAATACTAAGGAGCACCCTTTGAAAAGATCAAAGAGGCTCACTTATACTATTCGAAAAATGATGTGCTTATGGTTGCTTTTAAGGATCAATTTTGAAGGTTAGATAAACATATCTTGTAAGAGTTTCTTTTTCAGTGTTTCGAGCTGCGAAATTTTTTCTTGGTGAGTAGCGATAAGACTATCAAGGTTAGAGAAGTAAGTGCCGATGGCTTGCTGTTCTTCCATACAAGGGACTAATATCTTTTGATTTTTTACAATATCACTATTGAGATTAACTTGACTTCCTGGTTGACCGTATCGATTCCATTTTTCTCTATACATTTCTAGCCATTGAAACATAAATTCTCTATCAAATTTTGGATTCATAAAAATTAAAAATCCATCATGTACGCCAGTTTTAACGTAGTTAACAACAGGTTTTCCAACAGTAGCAGCAATACTAAGTAATAAATGAGGCTCCGTTAGAACTCTTGTTTTTTCTTGGCCTAATTTTGATATTTTTTGTTCCAAACTATAAATTCTGCCATTCTGACTTGTCACATCAGAGATACGTAACCAGCCAATTTCTGAATTTGTATCAAACCATTTTGGATCTTGTATTGGTCTCGGAGAAGCACCTCTAACAATATCAGTCAGCTCCCCAATATATTTTTCTTCCCACTCACCTTCGAATCCATCTAAACGAATCTCAGGAACGGTCTGTCCAGCTTTGGGAAACATCTTGGATAGCATGGTCGCCTTGAGAGATTGGTAGTTTGCAAGATTGTCCTTATAGCTAGCAAGAAGGTCATCGAGGGTGCGGAAGAGGGAGCCAATGGCGGATTGTTCGGAGTAGGATGTCATACCAATCTTCCAGTCTCCGTATTCTTTCCCATTAACCCCAGGTTGACCTGACCGTTGAGAAGTGATTTCAATAAATTGCTTATACTTATCGGTAAGCGTCTGTTGAAAAACAAAATTTCCGTCAAATGAATCACGTAATCTTGCTCTAATTAAGAATCCAGCATAATAGACTTCACCATCTGATTCTCTATAAAGATATGTTTTACCAACACTTGCACCAGTACGTGCGAATAGGAGATCATTCTTCTGCAATTTATAGTTTTCATAGTCCTCTTCAGTAATATTAACATCTGGAGAACTAAGTTTATCAGTTAAAAATAATCTAGAAGAATCATCTATATCTGTAATTCTAAGATATTTATGAATACCATCAAAATTCTTTGCAGAAGCATTTAAACCATATTCGATAGAATTTGATATTTCACTAAGTATTATATATTTCCACTTATCATTAAAATTCATAAATCTAATTTTGGGAATTTTAAAACTATTCATTAAAATTTTCCATTCTATATTCATTTGCATACTTAACTACTAAATAATGATTATCTAATTTTGCCTTCTCTATAATATATTCTTTATAATCACCATTTGAAATAATTTTATCTATATTTTTTACTTTTAACAATAAGGACACACCTTTACGCACTGTAATGCGATGATCTGGATCATAAGCCGCCGTTAACTCATGTACAATAAGACGTGTTGCCCGGTCTTGTGG
>CABSRC010000095.1 GCA_902480035.1 uncultured Streptococcus sp.
TTGAGGTCTTCCAAACTTTCAATGATGATTTCCGTATTGGCCAAATAAAGGGCCGCAATCTGGTCATAATCAATGGCTTCTAACTTTCTATCTTCTCGGTTCCACCAAGTTCGAAAGCCAGAACCTAGTGTTAGGATTTCATGGACCAGCAAACGCAAGATGCGGAAAGAAACCAAGAGGTAGTATGTTAGACGAGACGAAAGATTGCGATTGACACGTTGCTCCATATTGCGAAGATAGCGTTGGTAGACGCGGTAGCCCCGCTCTCGAATCTTCCCTTCTTCATAAGCCTGTTCCAAGCCGTCACTTTCAATACTCAAAATCAGGAGCTTCAACTGTTCCCAGTCCCTTTGAATGAGCCTGTTTTCTTGGCCTAGAATCAAGTTTTCTATGCGACCATGGTAGTTATCAATCGCCGCGTACAAGGGACCCTTGTGCTTGCTATTCTTTAGGTCTGCTTCTAATTCCATGACGACATCATTTAAAATCGCGATCTGCATCAGGTAGTCATTGGTTTCTTCCTTGTCTTCTGATAATTTTGGAAGCACCACTAAGCCTGCAATAAAGCTGACAAGGGTAACTCCTGCCACTAAAAAGAGTAGGATGGGGTATTCTTTTTCGATTTTGGTTGGAATCAAAAGAATCGTCGCAATCGAAACCGTTCCCTTCACACCCGAAAAGGTCAGCAATAAGGCATCTTTTAGATAATTTCTCAACGATTTTTTTAGTCGAATCGTTCGGAACCAATAAAAGAGGTAAACCATGACAAAACGAATCAAAAAGAGCAAGGCTGTCAACAGAAAGACAGAAAGAACTAAAAGCAGATTATTGTAAATGGGACTACTTAAGATGGGCTTGGCGATCATTTCCAATTCCATTCCTAAGATGACAAAGACCGACCCGTTTAAGATAAAATTGACCGTATTCCAGACAGTATGACTCACAGTATCCACCCGCGCTTCAAGGAGGGTAATGTGCTTAAAGCGACTGGCTTTTAGGATCCCTGACACAACTACTGCAATGATACCAGAGACATGGAGTTCTTCTGCTAGGAAGAAGGTCAACAAAGGGAGACTCAGTTCTAATAACAATTCACTAGCAATATCACTAGCGCGAACACTCAAGAGTAAGGTTTGCAGCCACCGGTTCACAAAAGCCGTCAAGATCCCCACCGCAAATCCTCCAATGATGGAGATTCCTAAGGAAACCCCTGCCTCTCCAAGGGAGAAACTTCCGGTCGCAAGGGCTGCCAAGGCCACTCGAAAGGCAACTAGACCTGAGGCATCATTTAGTAATCCTTCGCCTTTTAAGATATTCGAAACCCGCTTTGGAAAGCTAAAGCGCTCAGACAGAGAAGCAAAGGCTACTAAGTCGGTAGGCCCAAGAGCTGCCCCAACTGCCATACAGGCTGCTAAAGGAAGACTCAGCCACAAGGAGTGGGCTGCCCAGCCCAAACTAATGGTGGAGATAAAAATCACTGGGAAAATCAAATAGAGGATGACCCGCCAGTGCTTTAAGACGGAAGTAATATCTGCTTCTTCTGCTTCTCGAAATAAGAGAGGGCCAATGACCAAGGCCAGAAAAAGCTCAGTATCCAGATGAAAATTTTCTTCTGGCACAAAGAGAGCCCAACCAATCCCTAGTAAAATTTGAATCAAGGGCAGAGGAAGGCTCGGCACAAGTTTATTCGTGGCATTTGAGACGATCAAAATCATCGAAAAGATCACTGCATAAAGGAGTAGTTCCATATCACTCCCTCCTTAGCGTTCTTGGCAACAGGTCTCAAATTGCTGTTTTAACTCCGCAATCTTTTGGTCTGTCTTGGTAACATCCTTGTGCTCAATCTTCTTTTGGCACCGTTCCATCTCAAGCGAAACCAATTTCTTTTTTATTTTGAGCATCTTTTTGGTCATATGAGCTTCATCATAAAAACCTATTGCACGCTCGTGGATGGTTGATTCGACAAAATGATGTCTCAATCCTTCGATTTTATTCTTTAAATATTCTTTATCCATGACGGTAGCTTTCTAATTTTTCGATCATGACCAAAAACGGTGGCTGATTCACTTGATTCAGTGTCCGGTAGATGGTCGCTGTATAGTCTTTTTGAGGAAGCTGACTAACAAAATCCAGCACCGCATCACGCTCGATGTCTCCTCCTTCATGACCATAATAGATCATAATAGCCATTCGCCCACCTTTTTCTAGGCGAGCACAGATTTTTTCCATCGCTTCAATCGTGGTAGCTGGAAGAGTAATGACCGATTTATCTGCAGACGGCAGATACCCCAGATTAAAAATAGCTGCTTTAAGGGTCTCCACATATTGGTCCACATGCTGGTGGCCATCCAAAATCAACCGGACATGTTGAAGTCCCAACTTTTCCAATCTTTCTTGAGTATTTACAAGTGCCTGCTCTTGAATATCAAAGGCATAGACCTGGCCTGCAAGTTGGGCTAAAAAGGCCGTATCATGTCCATTTCCCATGGTCGCATCCACCACCACATCTTCTTTGGTGATGACTTCTGCTAAAAATTGATGGGCCATTTCAAGTGGTCGAAGCATCAGCAGTCTCCTTTTCTTCTAGCTTACATCCTTGGGTACTTCCACGCCGACGCATTTCAGTTTCAATGGCGTTTAGGACTTCCCATTTGTTGAGGCTCCACATAGGGCCAATCAACATATCCCTTGGCGCGTCCCCTGTAATCCGGTGGATGACAATGTGTTTAGGGATGATCTCCAACTGATCACAGATGACCTTGACATACTCCTCCTGGCTCATGAGTTGAAGTCGTCCTTCATGATAGTCTCGTTGCATCCGTGTATTGGTCATCAAATGCAAGAGGTGTAACTTGATGCCATCAATTTCATTATCGGTCACACAACGGCGAACATTTTCCACCATCATCTCATGGGTCTCCCCAGGAAGGCCATTGATCAAATGGGAGACGATCTCTGCCTTGGGCACCTGTTGGCGAATCCGCTTGACTGTTTCAACATAGAGATCATAACTATGGGCTCGATTGATCAATTCAGAAGTCACTTCATAAGTCGTCTGAAGCCCCAACTCAATCGTCACATGCATGCGCTCTGTCAGCTCTGCTAGGTAGGCCAAGGTCTCATCTGGTAAACAGTCCGGACGCGTACCAATGTTGATTCCTACCACTCCTGGTTCATTGATGGCCTGTTCATACCGCTCTCGAATGACGTCCACCTTATCGTGGGTATTGGTGAAATTTTGAAAATAGACCAGGTACTTCTTCACATCCGGCCATTTCCGATGCATAAAATCAATCTCTTTGTAAAATTGTTCTCGAATCGGAGCTTCTGGGGCCACAATGGCATCTCCTGAACCTGAGACCGTGCAAAAAGTACAGCCACCATGGGCGACTGTTCCGTCACGATTAGGACAATCAAAGCCTGCATCAATAGGGACTTTAAAGGTCTTTTCTCCAAATAAGGTTCGATAATAATCATTCAAGGTATTGTAGGATTTCATACCCTTCATTATAGCAAAAAAAGAGTCGAACTCAAAACACGAGTCCAACTCCTAGTTGTTAGTTATTTTTGCTTCCCTGTAAAGCGCCATTGAAACCGCAAGCGATCGTACAAGGGGTACTCAAATTGCAAGACAGCAAAGCCCAAAATCATACTGCCGAGAACGTCTGAAGGATAGTGAACCCCGACATAAATACGGGAGCCCACAATGGTCACAATTCCCAGAATCAGAAGCCCCTGAAGACAATAGCGGGCCGCTTTGTTTTTTATATGCTGGCCAACAATGATGATCAAGCTTCCCAAAACAAGGGTAGACGCCAGTGAATGACCACTTGGAAAAGAAAAGCCTTTTTCCTCTACTAGATGAAGAATACTTGGTCTCGGTCTCTGGTAGATATTCTTCAGAAGAAGAACCAAAAGACCGGTCAATACCAGATTGCTCCCCAGAAAGAGGGCTTCGCTGTACCATTTCTTACAGGCAAAGACAGCTAGCAAAAGACCCACCCAGATGACAATGATCTTGGTATCCATGACATGGGTTACCTTGGTAAAGAAGGCTGTCAGTGGTGCAGGCAGATCGCCTCGAATAGTAGATTGAAGCGCGCTATCAAAACCAGTTAATTGTTGCGGGTAGAAACGAATCACATACCCGAGAATGACAAAAATGAGAAGGGCGAAGCTTGCCTTCGCCCAATGTTGTTGTTTATTTTTCATATTTTTTCAAAATCGGTTGCAAAAGAGTGTAGATCAATCCAAATGCGATGGCCCAAATCACTCCTTCGATCAGGTTAAACGGTGCAACCATTGCAGCTAAATAGTGGACAAGCCCTAGTGTTTTCGAAATATCATAGTTCATAAAGCGAGCATACAAAGGGATTGCATAGACATAGTTCACCAATACCATCGTGATACTCAAGCTGATCGTTCCAATAATCGTAGCCAGGATAAATCGGCCATGGGTCCGTTCCTTGTTCCAAATCCATGCAAAAGCAAGGACAAAAACAAGAACTCCAATGATATTGATTGGTAGTCCGATCAAGGTCTCAAGCCCCTTATTATTAAGAGCTAATTTAAGAACAGATCGGATCAAGGTCACCCAAACAGCACTTTTAAAATCCAACAAGACCAAAGCCAACAAAATGGCGATGATACTCAAATCAATTTTGAAGAAATCTATCAAGAAAGAAAATTGATAGAACATCAAAATAAAAGATAATGCGGATAAAACAGCCACTAGGGTCAGTTTACGTGTATTTGTCATAACAGGTTCCTCCAATTTTTTAAAAATTAGAGAAGCTGGAAAGACGTCTACCCCATCATTCTACTCTAAACTATTTAAACAAAGCTTAAACTAGAGAACATTCTAGTCACTTTAGCTGGTCCCCATTGAAAAACACCGCTAGTCAATCATAGCACCTAATGTTTTATTCCTATGCATCAGCTCTAAACAGATCAGAATAGCTGTCAGTCTATTCGTCTCTCGTCTTCTCCCATCCAGACTATACTGTCGGTTGTGGAGTCACACCACATCAGCTTGCGCTCGCGGACTTCTTTTAGAGTATGGAAATGGAGATTTTTCTTTTAAACGATACGACAAGCTGTGGTCATAACTTCTCGTTAAGCAAAGCTTGGCAACAAAGTATAAAAGGAAAAGAACATTTCCTAGTAAAAGTCACCGCCGGTCGGGAATCTCACCCTGCCCTGAAGACTTCTTAATCATAACAAAAAAAACTTGCCAAGGCAAGTTTTTGTAACTTGATAGATTACACCGTTCGTCTTTTAATTTTTCGTTCTTATTTGAGCTTGTCATGCTCATAACGATGGCTCAACTCCAGCCCCTTAAAACCTTGCTGGCGGAGCGCCTCATAAACAATCATGCAGACGGTATTGGAGACATTTAAACTACGAACATGCTCGTCATTCATCGGAATGCGAATAGTCTTCTCCTCGTGCTGACGCATAAAATCTTCCGGCAATCCTTTGTCCTCGCGTCCAAACAAGAAATAATGGGATTTCCCATCCTGATAAGAAACGTCCGAATAAGTCTGATTTGCAAACTTAGACACCAAGTGCACCTGACCGTCACGCGCTGCTTCCATAAACTCTTCTAAGCTATCATAGAAACGGACATCCAACTTGTCCCAGTAATCGAGTCCTGCTCGCTTCATCTTGCGATCATCGATCGGAAAAGCCATGGGACGAATAATATGTAAGGGGGAATTGGTTGCCGCACAGGTCCGTGCAATATTGCCCGTATTTTGTGGAATCTGAGGTTGGAACAAGACGATGTGGTTTTGAGCCGCTGACTCTTGGTAGTCTAGTTCTTCAATATTCATACTCGATCTCTTTCTGATAAAAAAATAGCCACACTGCCCGGAGTCAAGCTCAGCAAACAGCGTGGTTACAGCTTCATTAACTTAACTCACAACAGGTTTGAGGTAAATCA
>CABSRC010000096.1 GCA_902480035.1 uncultured Streptococcus sp.
GGTTTTCACCACGGATACTATATTTAATCATATTAGTACCTACTTTCTAAACATTATGTTTTTATTTATATGTATATTATAACGCTTTCATAAAGTTTTTGCAAATCTTTTTTTACCTTGCGATTGAAAATGTCTTTATTTCTTTCACACCTTTTTCAATTAGTAGGCGCTTCATTAATTCGATTGTTTTGCCCGTTGTGTAGATATCATCAAAGATAAGATATTTCTGCTTTTTTGAAACTTCTTCTTTTAATTGAAAGTGTTGAGAGGTTTTTAATCTTTCTTCTCTTGTTTTTTTTGATTGGGCTAAGCTGTCTTCTTTTTGGAAGAGACTGCTGTACTTTATTTCTGCAAAATCTAATATAGTCGATACTTGATTGAATCCTCTCTCCTGCTTTTTTTCATGGCTGATTGGAGTCGGTATTATCGTATAGCTTTTATACTTTTTCAAAGCTTTTTTGATATCACATGCAAATACCATTCCTAATAAACGATCGCCTTCAAATTTATATCGCTTGAAATAGTCCTTCATTGCTGCATTATATTTATATAATGCTTCATGTTCTACTATATTCCCCTTTTGTATCCAGTATTCGCAATCTTTACATATTTTCTCCTCCTTATCTTTATAACATCTAGGACAATGGATTTCGCCAATTTGTTCGAAGTCTTCTTTGCATTCTTTACAAATCCATTCTTCTTGTTGATTCATAAAAATAAGGTCTGTGAAATGTTCACCAGTTTTCAACTCTTTAGTACAAAGCAAACATTCTTTCAAAATCCAGCCTCCTGATTCATTTCCTTTATTTCTTTGATCGCTTTCTTCATTTCTCGTGTTATGCCATCTGATAGAAAAAGTAGTTTACCTGTTGGTCTTTCTTTACTTCGACCGACTCTTCCTGAAATTTGTACGAGAGCACTTTTAGTAAATAATTTGTGATTACTTTCTAAAACAAAGACATCTACAAGCGGAAAGGTCACTCCTCTTTCTAAAATTGTTGTCGAGACTAGCATGGTTATGGCTTTGTTTCTAAACTCTTCTACCATTCGTAGACGGTCTGTTGTCTGTGAGGATACAAAACCTACTGTTTCTTTGGGAAAGTATTTTTTTAAGTTCTCAGTAAATTGTTGTCCTAATTCTATTTCAGATACAAAGATTAACAATGGGTAGTGAGTCTGTCTTTGTTTCTTGATCAGTTGCAATAGTTCGTAAGGGATTCTTCCTTTTTCTATTTTTTCTCTAATTTTCGGCACCCATTTTATTTCAGGGACCACTAGTGGGTTCCCATGAAATCTTCTTGGAAGACTATAACGAATGATTTCTTTTTTCTTGACCTTTTTATCTAACTCATCTGTAGAGGTTGCTGTTAAATATAGGGTATTCCCCTCTTTTTTTATTGCATTCTGAGCTGCTTTATATAAGATTGGATTGTCTACATAGGGAAAAGCATCTACTTCATCTATAATAAGGAGATCAAAGGCCTGATAAAACTTTAGCAATTGATGGGTTGTAGCGATCACCAAAGGTGTTCTAAAATAGGGCTCCGATTCTCCATGAAGTAAAGAGATGGGGCAGGAAAAATCTTCCTTCATCCTTCCGTACAGTTCGATACAGACATCGATTCTTGGGGTAGCAATACAGACTGCTTTTCCTGCCTTGATCGCTGTTGCTACAACCTGATACATCATTTCCGTTTTTCCAGCTCCTGTCACAGCATGTACCAAGGCATGTTTTCCTGCTTTAACTGCTTGGATAAGTCCTTCAGATACCTCTTGTTGATAGGAAGTCAAGGTCCCTTTCCAGTTTAGCACCTCTTGACCTTCAAAGTCTCGCTGTGCAATAGTATAAAGTTTTTGATCACTCCGGATCCTTCCCAATTGGATACAGGCTCTACAATACAGCACCTCCTCACTCAACTTCCAAAGTTTCTGATCAATCAAACTGCCACATCGAAAGCAATGGTACCTTCCATTCTCTTTTTCTATAGCTGGAAGTTCTTGGGCAATTTCTTTTAGATCATTTGTCATTTGACTCTCTGTTAAGAGTCTTCCATAAGAATCTTCTATCTTCATACTTATTAATTCGCAAAAGTTGGAGAAAATCATTCTTTTTTTGTAAAATAAGAATATGGAATATGTTACATTTAAAGAGAACGGCACTGTTCAAGAAGAAATCAAAAAATCGAAATTCATTTGTCATGTTAAACGCGTCTCTTCGGAAGAGGAAGCTAGAGATTTTATCAACGCGATCAAGAAGGAACACTACAAGGCCACACATAACTGTTCTGCCTTCATCATTGGAGAACATAGCGATATTAAACGGACTAGTGACGATGGCGAACCTAGTGGAACAGCGGGTGTACCGATGTTGGGAGTTTTAGAAAATCATCACATCACTAATAGTTGTGTTGTGGTTACCCGCTATTTTGGAGGCATTAAATTAGGTGCTGGAGGTCTGATTCGTGCATACGCTGGAAGTGTGGCTCAAGCAGTTCGAGAGATTGGACTGGTAGAAATCAAGGAGCAAGTGGTTCTTGGAATCACACTTTCTTATTCCCAATACCAAGAGTTTGCTAATTTCTTAAAAGACCATCAATTGGCGGAACAAGATCCGATGTTTACAGATCAGGTGGCGACAACTATTTTTGTAGACAAAGAAGACACCAATTCTATCACAGCAGCTTTAGTCGAATTTTATAATGGGAAAGTCCTTATAGAAGATCAAGGAATTCGCGAGGTTGAAGTACCCCTACTTTCTGTAGAAAAATAATCAAAGAAGCTATCGGCAACGATAGTTTTTTTTTATCACACCCATAAAATTTCTATATTTTACATTCTTCCCACAAGGGACTATACTGGTTAGTATCAAGAAAACCTAGAACTGAGGTATATTATGGCTATTTATGAAAATATTACAGAATTGATTGGGAACACTCCGATTGTCAAATTGAACCGTCTTGTTCCTGAAGGAGCTGCAGATGTCTATGTCAAACTCGAAGCCTTCAACCCTGGATCATCGGTTAAAGACCGGATTGCTTTGAGCATGATTGAAAAAGCTGAAGCAGATGGCTTGATCAAACCAGGTGATACCATTGTCGAAGCAACTAGTGGGAACACAGGGATTGGCTTGTCATGGGTTGGCGCAGCTAAAGGCTACAAAGTTGTGATTGTCATGCCTGAAACCATGAGTGTGGAACGTCGTAAAATCATTCAAGCCTATGGAGCTGAACTCGTTTTGACTCCTGGAAGTGAAGGAATGAAAGGCGCTATCGCTAAAGCTGAAGCAATCGCTGCAGAAAGAAATGGCTTCCTTCCTCTTCAATTTGAAAACCCTGCTAACCCAGAGGTACATGAAAGAACAACAGGACAAGAAATCGTTGATGCCTTTGGAAAAGATGGTTTAGATGCTTTTGTCGCAGGTGTTGGTACTGGTGGTACTGTTTCTGGTATTTCTCATACTTTGAAAAAGAATAATCCTGCTGTCAAAGTCTATGCCGTTGAGGCCAATGAATCTGCAGTCCTTTCTGGCGAAAAACCTGGACCACATAAAATTCAAGGGATTTCAGCTGGTTTTATCCCAAATACTTTAGACACTAATGCATATGATGGTGTTCGTCGCGTATCTTCAGAAGAAGCTTTCGAACTTGCACGCGCTATCGGTGGAGCTGAAGGATTCTTAGTCGGTATCTCAAGCGCAGCTGCTATCTATGCTGCTATTGAAGTCGCAAAAGAATTGGGAAGCGGTAAAAAAGTTCTTGCTCTTGCACCAGATAATGGAGAACGTTACCTTTCTACTACCCTTTACGAATTTGAATAATTCTCTATATTAAAAAAACTTCGGTAGGTTTCATCAACCTATCGAAGTTTTTATTTTTTTTCTTGTTTGCTAAAGAATACCTTTCCTTCTTTGACCCAGGTCGGCATCTGTTGAGCTAAGGGCGCAAAACCACTCTTATGGCGGTCATTTGAAAAACGATGGTGTCGAATGCTTCGTTGTGGTGTTTCTTCTAGTGTTCTCAGAGAGAGGCTAGCTTTCTTAGAATATTCATCAACATCGATGACTTGGACAAAGACTTTTTCTCCAATTGAAAGAATATCATGAATATTACTTACATAACCACTTCGAATCTCTGAGATATGAATCAAGCCCGTCACACCCGACTCTAGTTCGACAAAGGCGCCGTAAGGTTGAATTCCTGTGATGGTTCCTTCTAACTTATCTCCAATTTTCATATTAGTCCTCAATTTCGATGGTTTCAATCACGACATCTTCTACTGGCTTATCCATCATCCCTGTCTCAACAGCCGCGATCTCATCCAACACAGCAAAAGAAGCTTCATCCATCAATTGACCAAATACTGTATGACGTTGATCTAGGTGAGGAGTTCCCCCTTCTGTCGTATAGATTTCTGCGATTTTTTCAGGCCAGCCACCGCGGACCAATTCCTTTTTCGAATATGGAAGATGTTGATTTTGTACAATAAAGAATTGGCTGCCATTTGTGTTTGGTCCAGCATTTGCCATCGAAAGGGCTCCGCGAATATTGTACAATTCTTTTGAAAACTCGTCTTCGAAGCTCTCCCCATAGATGGATTCACCACCCATACCTGTGCCTGTTGGATCTCCCCCTTGGATCATAAAATCTTTAATAATCCGATGGAAAATGACACCATCATAATAGCCAGACTTAGCAAGAGCTACAAAGTTTGCAACTGTTTTTGGCGCTTGATCTGGGAACAATTGAATGTTCATCTCACCGTGATTGGTTTTGATCACAGCGACAGGACCGTCAACCGTAGCAAGTTCTAACTGTGGTAATGTCAATTCTTTTTCAACCATATTTAACTCCTCTAAGGCATAGAATATGCCATCTTCTTCTAAATTCTTAGTGATATAATCAGCTTTTTCTTGTAACTCTGGAGCAGATTTTCCCATTGCGATACTAATTCCAGCGTAATCAAACAGTTCTAGATCATTTAATCCATCCCCAAATACTAAAACATTCTCTGGCTTCAAGCCCAAATGATTTACAAGATGAGAAACTCCTGAAGCTTTTGAAGCTTCAAAGCGAACAACATCTGATGAATGGGGATGCCACGAAACTAGGCGCAAGTTCTCTTGCAAAGAAGGGGGCAACTCTAGCTCACTATCCTGTTCATCAAAGGTCCACATTTGGAAAATAGGTTCTTTCAAATGCAGATCTGGATCTACGGGTAAGTTAGGATAAATGATGTCAATAGCATCACTGATCAAGGGTGTCCGATTAGACAGGGCAGCTTGATGGCTAGCCACTAACCCATAATCAATCTCGGATTCTTTGGCCCAATCCACAAAAGAAGAAACGATTGCTTCATTGATTGGTGATTGGTAGATCACAGTTCCTTTTGTATCTTCTATATAGGCACCGTTTAAGGTTACTAGAAAATCAGGCTTTAAGTCCATGATTTCAGGAACAACCCCAAAAATCCCTCTACCCGTTGCAATCCCTGTTCGGATTCCTTTTTCTTTCAACTGATGAAAGACTTCTTTGACAGATTCTGGGATCAATCCAGTTTCTTTTGCACGTAATGTATCATCAATATCAAAAAAGACGATTTTAACTTTTTTAGCTTTATAACGTAATTTTGCGTCCACTTATCTCCCCCTTATGATCATGCTCTATTATAGCATGTTTCCCTTTAAAAATCTTCTTGATTCACCAGATGGTGTCGGAAGGCATAAACGACAGCTTGCGTCCGATCACTGACTTCTAATTTCGATAAGATGTTGGAAACATGGGTTTTCACCGTTTTTAAAGAAATGAAGAGTTCATCTGCTATTCGTTGATTTTCATATCCTTTCGTCAATAAAGCCAGAATATCTCGTTCTCTAGCTGTCAAATCATCATGCAATTCAGCATGGTTCTTTCGTGACT
>CABSRC010000097.1 GCA_902480035.1 uncultured Streptococcus sp.
AATTGGTTGTTAAAGAAGGTGCTGCAGCAGAAGGCGACACAGTTGTAATCGACTTCGTTGGATCTATCGACGGTGTTGAATTCGACGGTGGTAAAGGTGACAACTTCTCACTTGGACTTGGTTCAGGTCAATTCATCCCAGGTTTCGAAGACCAATTGGTTGGACACTCTGCTGGTGAAACAGTAGACGTCATCGTAACTTTCCCAGAAGACTACCAAGCAGCTGACCTTGCAGGTAAAGAAGCGAAATTCGTGACAACTATCCACGAAGTGAAAGCAAAAGAAGTACCAGCTCTTGACGATGAATTGGCAAAAGACATCGATGAAGAAGTTGAAACTCTTGCTGAATTGAAAGAAAAATACCGCAAAGAATTGGCAGAAGCAAAAGAAGAAGCATACAACGATGCAGTAGAAGCAGCAGCGATCGATCTTGCAGTTGAAAATGCTGAAATCGTTGAACTTCCAGAAGAAATGATCCACGAAGAAGTACACCGTTCAATCAACGAATTCCTTGGAAATATGCAACGTCAAGGAATCTCACCTGAAATGTACTTCCAAATCACTGGAACAACTCAAGATGATCTTCACAAACAATATGAAGCAGAAGCTGAAAGCCGCACGAAGACAAACCTCGTGGTTGAAGCAGTAGCCAAAGCAGAAGGTTTTGAAGCAACTGAAGAAGAAATCAATGCTGAAATCGAACAATTGGCAGCAGATTACAACATGCCAGTTGAACAAGTTCGCAACCTTCTTTCACCAGAAATGTTGAAACATGACATCACAGTGAAGAAAGCCGTGAACGTGATCACAAGCACAGCAAAAGTAAAATAATTGAGAATAAAAAGGCTGGACAACAACTGTCCGGCCTTTGATGTTTGATAGAAATAACTGTATGACGCAGTGGTTGATTGGCATCTTTGTTCGCCTTTAAGCTCAAAAGATGACCTAATCAACTGTGCGGGGGTGGGAAAACGAACTCTTTTTAACTAGTCGGAGTTCTTTCCCACTCCCTTTTCTGATTTCATGGAGAATCCTGGAATTTTCCTTTGACGAAAGGGGAAATTTATCGTACAATAGAGTGTAACGATAAAATGCGTGATAGATTTAGTAACGAGAAGTTTTCAATCTATCATCGAGGATAGGATGAGGTTTAAGACCCGATCCTTCTCCATTTAGGAAATGAAACATAAGGAGATTTACCCTTGGAATTAGAAGTATTTGCTGGACAAGAAAAAAGTGAACTTTCTATGATTGAAGTGGCGCGTGCGATTTTGGAATTACGCGGACGTGACCATGAAATGTACTTTAGCGATCTTGTAAATGAAATTCAAAATTACCTTGAAAAATCAAACAGCGAGATCCGTGAAGCTCTTCCATTGTTCTACACAGAATTGAATGTCGATGGAAGCTTTATCCCACTTGGAGATAACAAATGGGGTCTTCGTTCATGGTATGCCATCGATGAAGTTGACGAGGAAATCATCGCTCTTGAAGAAACAGATGAAGATGAAACTCCTAAGAAACGCAAGAAAAAACGTGTCAATGCCTTCATGGATGGAGACGAAGATGCGATCGATTACAACGATGACGATCCAGAAGACGAAGAAGTTTACGAAGCAGATCCAGCTCTTTCATATGATGAAGAAAATCCAGATGATGAAAAGAGTGAAGTCGAAGCTTACGATGCTGAAATCAATGAAATCGTACCAGATGATTTGGGTGAAGAAGTTGAATTGAGCGAAGAAGACGACGAAGAAGAGGATTCTGAAGACGAGGAAGAAGAATAAATCATATGAAACAAGGAAATTGTTCCTTGTTTTTTTATTGAAGACGAAATTTTCCCAGAAACTTTCCTTAGGTGAGTACGGACGTCAGCGAACTTCTACGAAGTTCCATGACTAATTATTGAGCCTTAAGTCTCAATAATTCCGAGTGCCTGAAGCTATGAAGTTTCAGGCACTTTTCTCACGGCGGAAAGTTTCAGAATATCCTTTGATTTTTCAAAAGTAGAGGATGGTTTGCAAGTAATTTATTGACTCATATGTCAATAAAAATAGTTTATCTATCTTCTGAAAAAAACCAATTGTTCCTTGTTTCTTTTTGTTTGCATTGAAAAAAGTGGCGAAATGGAGTATGATATACGTGTAAAGATTCTCAAATAGGAGGTGTTCAGATGGACTTTCGTTTAGATCAAAGTTTAGTAGATCTTGGTATTGATACGGTTGTGGTCGGAATTGCTAGAAATGTGGATCCCCAAGCAGTCCTGCCCCCTTCTTTTCTTGAAAAGAAGAAAGCAGTTGAACAATGGGCGCTCCAGTGTCAGACAGAAGAAGTAGTGACATCCCCTGTCATCAAAGGCTATACAGACCTCTTGCAAAAGGTAGGGCGTAGCATCAAGAAAAATCCCCCAACAGTCCTAGCTCTTATCCGAAACATCCAGCATAGAGGTGCTCTTCCTCAGATCAATAGCATCATCGATATCTATAATGTCGAATCTCTGAAGTCTTTTCTCGCGATCGGAGGACATGACCTAGATAAGATTGAGGGACCGATTGAATTTACAGTGAGTCAAAGAGAAGATCTCTTTCTCCCGATCCTTTCTAGCGAAAAGCATGTCGCACCGACAGATCCTGTCTATAGAGATCAAAGAGGAATTCTGGCTTGGTTGGATGTACGCGATAGTGACCATTACAAATTTGAGGAGACTACGCAAAACGCCCTCTTTGTCATTCAAGGAAATACTGAGACATCAGTCGAGATGCGTTTAGAAGCACTGGAGCGAATCCATAAGGACCTTGCTCTTTGCATGCCCCAGCTTCAATTTGAGAAATGTCTCGTCACACAAAATGGAGTGGAAAAAGTCTCGTAAACAGCGAAAACTATTTTCATGAAATTTTCAATTTGACAAAGTAGACTATTTGCGGTAAGATATTGTTCGGGCACCTCATTTTGAGGTCGGAGCTCCCTAGCGATTAGGGAGCTATTTTTGTTTTTTCTGCAAAGAGGAATGGCCTCTACAACATTAGAAGAAGAGGAAAGCACATGTCAACAAAATATATTTTTGTAACGGGTGGTGTCGTATCATCCATCGGGAAAGGGATTGTCGCAGCAAGTCTTGGTCGCTTGCTCAAAAATCGTGGATTGAAAGTGACCATCCAAAAATTTGACCCTTATATCAATATTGACCCAGGGACGATGAGCCCTTACCAACACGGGGAAGTATTTGTCACAGATGATGGCGCAGAGACAGACTTGGACCTTGGTCACTATGAACGCTTCATTGATATCAATCTGAATAAGTACTCAAATGTGACGACAGGGAAAATTTATAGCGAAGTCCTTCGCAAGGAACGTCGCGGAGAATACTTGGGCGCGACTGTACAGGTTATTCCTCATATTACAGATGCCTTGAAAGAAAAGATCAAACGAGCAGCGACGACGACGGATTCAGATGTCATCATCACAGAAGTCGGAGGAACAGTTGGAGATATTGAGTCCCTTCCATTCCTTGAAGCTCTTCGTCAAATGAAGGCAGATGTCGGTGCTGAAAATGTTATGTATATCCACACCACCCTTCTTCCTTACTTGAAAGCTGCGGGAGAAATGAAAACCAAGCCGACGCAACACTCTGTGAAAGAACTTCGTGGTCTTGGGATTCAACCAAATATGTTGGTCATCCGTACAGAAAAGCCAGCTGGTCAAGGAATTAAGAACAAGTTGGCTCAATTCTGTGATGTGGCACCAGAAGCTGTCATCGAGTCACTTGATGTGGAGCACTTGTACCAAATCCCATTGAACTTGCAAGCACAAAATATGGACCAAATCGTTTGTGACCATTTGAAATTGGATGTTCCTGCAGCAGATATGACAGAATGGTCTGCGATGGTCGACAAGGTCATGAACCTCAAGAAACAGGTCAAGATTTCCTTGGTTGGAAAATACGTAGAATTGCAAGATGCCTACATTTCTGTCGTTGAGGCCTTGAAGCACTCAGGGTATGCCAACGATGCAGAGGTCAAGATTAATTGGGTCAATGCCAATGATGTGACTGCTGATAACGTGGCAGAACTCCTTGGAGATGCGGATGGAATCATCGTCCCAGGTGGTTTTGGTCAACGGGGAACAGAAGGAAAAATTCAAGCCATCAAGTATGCGCGTGAACAGGACGTCCCAATGTTGGGTGTCTGCTTGGGTATGCAGTTAACCTGTATCGAATTTGCCCGTCACGTTTTAGGCTTGGAAGGGGCCAATTCATCCGAATTGGATCCAGAAACCAAGTATCCAATTATCGATATCATGCGAGACCAAATCGATGTGGAAGACATGGGAGGAACGCTCCGTCTCGGTCTTTACCCATCTAAACTCAAACGAGGATCAAAAGCAGCCGCTGCCTATGACAATCAAGAAGTGGTACAACGTCGCCACCGTCACCGTTATGAGTTTAACAATGCTTTCCGTGAACAGTTCGAAGAAGCAGGATTTGTCTTCTCAGGCGTTTCACCAGACAACCGTTTGGTCGAAATCGTTGAAATCCCAGAAAACAAATTCTTTGTTGCTTGCCAATACCACCCAGAATTGTCAAGCCGTCCAAACCGCCCAGAAGGACTTTACACAGCCTTTATCACAGCGGCAGTTGAAAACCACGATAGCAAATAAAAATCAAGGGAGCAGGTTGAAGTACCTGCTCCCTTTTTGTGAAAAAATGACAAACTCTGAAAAAAGTTTGAAAAAAATCTTGACAAAAAAGTCGTTGATTGATATACTAGTAAAGTACTCAATCGCGGGGATGGCGGAATTGGCAGACGCGCAGGACTAAGGATCCTGTGACCGCTTTAGGTCGTGAGGGTTCAAGTCCCTCTCTCCGCATCGGATCAAGATAGCTTCGGCTATCTTTTTTTGTTTTCAAATCTCTTTGTGGTAGAATAGGTGTGAGATGAGGTGAGAACATGAAGAAGAAGTATCTGGTTTTGGTCGATGGTCTCTTTGCACTATTGGGAAGTGCCATTAATTTTTTCGGTCCTATCCTGATTTTAGCGATGGGGATAGGCGCATACAAGGATACTTTTAGATATTTTATTGCCTTAAACATATGGAATGTTTTCATTTTTTTAGTGGCGATTGCTTCTAAGTATCTGCTCAGAGATGAAAAAAGAATCAAAAAATGGATTCTTCATCTTTTTCTGATAGCAGGCAGTATACTCTTTCTTGCGTCAATCCTTGCAGTGTGTGAGAATATTCCCTTTCTTGAGGGAGTGCTAAACGGACTTCTTGGAAAAATATTTACCGACAGTCAGTTATTTGCCGCTTATTTCTATTCTCAATGGGTCGCAGGTGGACTCCTTGTGATTTGCGGGATTGGCTTTCTCCTTTCACTAAAAAATTTTAAAGAAGAGAATTGAGAGTGGGACAGAAATCGGTAATTCGTTAGAATTCGATTTCGTCGTCCCACCTCCGCACAGTTGAGTAGGGCTGTAAAAGCTGATGAAATCAGCGTATTAGAGCCCACTCAACCACTGCGTCTTGCTCGACAATCCAAAAATAATTGAGAGGCTAGGACTTTTGTCCCAGCCTCTTTTACTTGTTTGCTAGGATGAGAGTCTTAGGAGATAGGAGATTCCGTCCTATTTATCGGAAGAAATCGCTTAAAGCTACAGGAAAAACTAGCAATTTCATCTAAAAAGTGATAAAATAAACAATGTAAGTGGGATTAACCCCACAAAAATTTATAGGAGGCCTATAACAAATGGCAATCGTTTCAGCAGAAAAATTTGTCCAAGCAGCTCGTGACAATGGTTATGCAGTTGGTGGATTTAACACAAACAACCTTGAGTGGACTCAAGCTATCTTGCGTGCAGCAGAAGCTAAGAA
>CABSRC010000098.1 GCA_902480035.1 uncultured Streptococcus sp.
AGGGCTTGCAGGAGTAGTCTAAAGTAAGCTACCGTTTCATGCGGAATAATCGGAATATTTTCCTTGCGGGCGAATGCTTCTAACTCCTCCAAGGCACCTGCTACCGGTTTTTGACGCGTGCGCATAAAGTCAACGATCTCGTCTTTAACCACTGGCCGGCGCATATTGTGGTTGGCATTTTTACTATAAGACTCTACCATCTTATACGAGTCCTAATTTTTCTACTAGGGCTTCAAATTCATTCAACCGACGTTCAAAGACCGCAAAGGCTGCGTCCAAGTAGTCTTCTTTTTCCATATCCACACCTGCTTTGCGGATGACATTGAGTGGATAGTCAGAATTTCCAGCCTTCAAGTAGTCGATATATTTATCACGATCTTCCTGGGTTCCATGAACAATTTTTTCAGCTAAGGCTGAAGCTGCTGCAAAACCTGTTGAATATTGGAAAACATAGTAGTTATAGTAGAAGTGAGGAATCCGAGCCCATTCATATTGGATCTCAGGGTTGTCTTCTTTTGAAAGACCATAGTATTTTTCATTGAGCTCTGCATAAAGGTTGTTCAAGAACTCACTAGTCAAAACGGTACCTTCTTGGTCTGCTTTATGAATGGCATGCTCAAATTCAGCAAACTGCGTTTGACGGAAGACGGTGCCACGGAAGCCATCCAAGAAGTGATTCAAAATAGCAAAGCGTGTCGCATCGTCTTCTACTTCTTCTAACAGACGTTCGGTCAGGATATTTTCATTGGTTGTAGAGGCGATTTCAGCAAGGAAGATGGAATAGTCCCCATAGACATAAGGCTGGGTTTCACGGGTATAGCTAGAATGCATACTGTGACCAGTTTCATGCACCAAGGTGAAGAGATTATCCAATGTATCTTGCCAGTTCAACAACATGAAGGCATTGGTATCATAAGAACCACCTGAATAGGCACCTGAGCGTTTTCCTTGGTTGACATGCACATCAATCCACCGTTCGCTAAAGGCACGTTTCACACGAGAAAGGTAGTCCTCACCCAAAACAGCCAAGACTTCTTCTGCTTTGGCCAATGATTCTTCATAGGTAAACTTGTAGTCTGTATCGGATAATGGCGTATACATATCGTACATCTTCAAGTCTGAGATTCCTAGAATTTTTGAACGCAATTGCACATAGTGTTGCAAGAGTGGCAAGTGTTTGTTCACCGCTGCTACCAAGCTATCATAAACACTTTCTGGTACAAAGTTTTCAGAAAGGGCCGCTTCACGGGCAGATGAGAATTTGCGAACTTTGGCATTAAAGTTGTGCACTTTCACATTGGTTTGCAAGGTTTTAGCATAGGTATGTTGGTACTGTTCATAGACCTTGTAGAGGCCTTCGTAAGCTTCTTTACGAACGGCACGATCTTTTGATTCTACCAAAGAAATATAGTTTCCATGGGTTAATTGAACTTCTTCGCCCTTGTCATCATGCGCAGTTGGGAAAACAATATCTGCATTGTCCAAGATTTCAAAGGTTTCACCACCAGCCGCAAAGATCTCACCAGCTCCTGCAAGTAATTCCTCTTCTTTTTGAGACAAGACATGTTCTTTTTTCTCTAGCAAACGATCAAAATAATGACCATATTGTTCCAAGGCTGGAACCTCACTCACAAAAGCTTTGTATTGCTCATCCGTAATGGCCATGAATTCAGGCTCATAGAAGGCAAAGGTTTCGCCTAACAAGCTATAAAGAGACATCCCTTTTGATTGGTACTCTTGGTATTTTGCCACACGTGTATCTTGGTCATTTTTCATATGAGCATAGACGTAGACCTTTTCCAAACGACGGCTCAATTCCAAATATGCATTGGTTGTATCCAACAGTGTTTGCGCTGAATCCAACAAATGACCAGCGTAGTGGCTTGCTGCTTTAATATCCGCAGCTAAGCTTGCTGCTTCTTCTTCCCAAGCTTGATCTGTCGCAAAAATTGTCGACAAATCCCATTGGTATTTTTCATCAATTTCATTACGTTGTTTTACCATTTCGATTAATCCTCCAATGGTTCTATTTTAGCATAAAAATGAACATTTCGGGAGGATTTCTATCTTAGAAAGTTAGCTTTTCTGCTGAGCATAAAAACGTGGGGGATAAAGGATCTGAACAGGTTGGATCCCTTGCGACTGATAATAGGTCATAAACTGCTGGTAGTAATCTTCTACATCCTCTTCAATTTGAAGCAAGTTCTGTGAAAGGATCGGACGACAAAGAGGATAAAAGAAATCCAGCCCCAGTTCCATCAGATGGTTTCCCTGCAAATAGAGTTCTTCCTGAAGCTTCAGCCACTTTGGGTGACGATAAAAGAGTTGCTGCTGTATATACGTTAAAAATGTACGATCGAGCTCGACTGCCATTTGCTGCATGGGTTGCGAAAGATAAGGGGTCCGTAAGACTTCCAGTAAAGACCTTTGACCAAAAGGGAAAACTTCTGTTTGATAATGCAATCGCCCTCTCAAATCCTCATGGATGAGGTATTGCAAACGCACTTCTTTCTTTTCAAGATCCAATTCCCAAAGATGGAACCCTCGATTCTGACTAAAATAAAGAAAACCAGCCTGCAGCTTTGTTAGTCTTTTCTTGAGCCACAACTTTTTACCAAGTAACCAATAGACCTGGTAACCATGGGATCGATACGCATCGCTTCTCTCCTTCAAGCGTTCTAAAGATAGGGAGCTGCACTGCACTTCCAAAGCTAAATTCTTGTCTACTACCAAAAGATCAGCAATTTGTTGAAAGTCTGCTAAATAACTTTCTACCTCTGTATGAGACTCTTTAGAGGCCCAGTTATAAAGACTGGCTTTCAATTCCAGATGTTCAAAACTCTCAGCTTCGTGATGGTAGGGACAATGCTGTAATTTTACATGAGCAAAATGAGCCCGTAGAACCGAGCCATTTTTTAGACGCACTGGACTATGACAAGCCAAGCAATAAAAAGGTCCTGCTGTCACAGGCGGAATCTCCTCCATACAATTCCAGCGCTCTTTATTTTTATCCATGGCAATAAACATAGGCCCACCTCCTCATCTATATCATTCGAAAAAAATAAGAAAAAGGCTGGAAATTTCTAACCTTTTTTTGCTATTATTCGTCAGAATCTGAGTCTGAATCGTCACTAGAATCATCAGCAACAGGAGATTTACTCAATTCTTTCTGCATATCTTTCATCTCTTTACGAGTACTTTCCAACTCTTCTCGAGCATCTTTCAAGCTTTCGATCAGAGCTTCACGGTCTTCTTTAGGAACGACCGTGCTATCTGAACCGATGCTTTCCAAGCCTTCATTAAAGATATCTTTTTGGTTTTCCAATTCTTGCTTCAAGGCACTAATCGTTGCATCGTATTGTTCTTTTGCAGAACCTGTCACAGAAGTACCTGCTTCTTCAGTAATAGAAACAGATTGATCCATTAATTTTGCAAACAACTTTTTGAAGTCTCCAACTGTTTTAGCCTTGCTGATTTCAGCATCAGTTAAGAGGCTAGAAGATGACGTATCTTCTGAATCTGTTGAAGTATCCTTACTTTTTGAAGTGTTGGCAGATTTGCTCGTCACTTTAGTAGTTGATTGACTATTTGAAGTTTCCTTCTTTGTGTCTTGTTTGTTTGAACAAGCAGCAAGGGAAACAATCGTCAAAAGAGCAGCTGTCGATAAGATCATTTTTTTCATAAAATGGTCTCCTTTATATTTATTTTACCTCATTCTACCATCGAATACTTTGACTGTCAAATTAATCACTAGTTCTTAATAATAGCAAAAAAGTTGGACAAAACACTATGAGATCAGTGTTTCTGTCCAACTCCTCGATGATTAGTCATACAATTGTAACAATTTCATTAGTCTACTTTGCCACCAAAAAGGCCGTGAGCCTTCCCTTGGGGCATTTTTAAGGCAAAGCTCAGTAAAAAGACGATCCCTACAACCCCTGCTAAAAAGAAACTCATAACTTGGTAACCACCTCTTTCAATACAGAGGGCTGCGAGGGGTTGTAAAAGAATGGTTCCTAAATAACGAGCTCCTTGGACAATGGCCATGGCAAGAACCAAGTCTTTACCATTTACCTGTTGGGCAATAAACCGTAAGGAGACCATAATCAAAACCATCCCTGTTGTATGCTTAGCTAAGAGTGTCATTATCACTTTTAAGAAGACAGGACTTGGAAGAGCGTAGACAACATATTGAGCAAAAATAATCCCGATTGGAAGAGCGATCAAAACCCGTAAAGGCCAGTGGTCCATGAATCGATCAGAGAAAAAGATCAAGGGAGCTTCCACTACGACTGAGATAGCTACAACCGTAGAGGCAATATGGACTGGTAGACCACTATCCATGAGCAACTCAGGAATATAGGTATGACCAATATTTCCAACCCCCGAAGCCAAGCCAATCAAAATGATAAAGAAGAGATAAGGTCCATTGTGAAGAAGAGGACGAATAGAGACTGGCTCTTTAACCTTTTCTTCTTTTTTCTCTCTTGTCTTCATCCGAACGGCACTTAGACAGAAAATGCTGAGTACAATAGTGATCAAAACCGTATAATAGACAGCTTGGGGGCTAAACTGATGATAGACCCAGCCGGCTATTTGAACACCGACCGAGTAGCCAATGGTTCCCCAAACGCGAATCTTCCCAAAAGCGTATGGACTTTGCGTTGCAAATACTTCCATCATGGGAGCTGTCCCATTCAAACAGACTAGAACAATTCCATAAAAAACGGTCAGCCAAAAGAGATTGGGGGCCCAAAGAAAACCGAAGACACCACCAATGATCACACTCAGACTGAGGGTCGTCATTTTTACGATTCCAAATCGCTCATTGATATACCCAAAGAAGGGTTGGGCTACCATGGATAAGAAAAAGGCAACAGATACCAGGGTCGATACTTGGGTGGCACTATAGTGTTTCCCCATCAAATAGACAGAAATTAAGGTCGTAAAGAGGGAGGTAGACATAAAATAAAAACTATAGAGTAGCATATAAGCTGCATAAGAATTACGGAATTTTTTCATTTACATCCTTTCTAAAAGTATCCTAATGGAACAATGACAAAACCCAACCGACAATCAGTTAGGTTTTATTCTTAATCTTTATAATAGCGCTTTTGGGCGTCTCTTTTGCGTCGATCTCGACTTTGTTTTTCAATCGAGAGAATGATGACAAGAATGAGAATCGGAATCAAAATCAGGAAGTGATCTAGCGAAAGCCATTTACTTTGCTTGGCAGTCGTCTTTTTTCCACTTGCTGTTTCTTTGACAAGCTCTGGCTTGGCCCCTTCTTCCACCTTCATATCATCTCGGATTCCTTCAGACAGAGTATAGAGACCATTATCCACTGTCAAATACCCATCTTTTACTGCAAGTGTGGGCTCTTTAGCTCCCTTTTTCACCGTTGCATAGAATGGTTTTTCGAGTGTATAGGTCTTGCCATCAATCTGCTGGACACCAGAATCCAATAATTTCTTATAGCCAAAATCTTTATAGGCTTTTTCGATCAAGGCATTCCCAAATGGGTGACGGTAGTATTCCCCATCTTGGTCTGCCCAATCTCCAACCCCCATGATCACAGCAATTAAGCGCTGATTGCCCCGTTTGATGGTCGCGATATAGTTGAAAGCTCCACGAGGACTTGATCCAGTTTTTAAACCATCCACACCTTTCAAAGCATACTTGGCTCCTGGCAATGAATAATTGTAGGTATCAAAGGTTTCCTCATACGGAGTTCCTTTTTTGACCGTGACTTGAGCTTGATTGGTATAGTTTAAAATATCTGGGTATTGATTGATAAAATGATAGACCAAAATCCCTAAATCACGCGCAGTTGTCTGGTT
>CABSRC010000099.1 GCA_902480035.1 uncultured Streptococcus sp.
TTGACCGGGTTGTCGACGATCTTGAGCAAGAGGTTACTAATCACTTCGCCAATCCCGTTTGGAGAGGATCCTTCAGCGGCCTTTCCAGTCAGGGTAATGGTGATGGGGAAGATGTAATTGACCAAAACAGCGACGAAGGCGGCTGCAAAGGTTCCTAGGAGATAGAGGACGATGACCTTTTTCATATTGGTCTCTGTCCCTTTTTGGTGTTGGGAGAGAGCATTTGCGACGAGTGCAAAGACCAGAAGGGGTGCGATGGCACGGAGACCCCCAACAAAGAACTGGCCTAAGAGTCCAATGCCAGTTGCTTTCGGGAAGATAAGTGCTAGAATAACTCCAAGTACAATCCCGATTGCGATTCTTTTCATAAGGTTGGTTCTATTCCAAGTGGTAATCAGTCGATGAATCATGTAAGGCCTCCTTAAAAAATAATTAACGAATATTATACGATAGTTAGGGGGCAAAAGCAATGAAATTTTTAAAAAATAGCCTTATTTCCGAATATTTGATATAATCATACTATTCTTTGTTAGAAAGGCCCGAATAAATGAGTCAAGCTTTCCAACGTTATTTCAGTAAAATAGACTGGACAAAGATTTTTGATGACCTAATTTCAAAATGCATCTCCCTGATTTTTGTCTTTCTCTTATTTTTTATCGCTAAAAAGGTCATCCATAGCCTGGTCAAGCGGATATTAACCCCTTCTTTTAAGTATACGGTGCAGGATGAAGCCCGTAAAAAAACCATTCTCCGTTTAGTAGAGAGTCTCTTGAACTACTGCTTGTATTTTATCTTGATCTACTGGATCTTGTCGATCCTGGGTCTTCCAGTCTCTAGTCTATTGGCTGGTGCTGGGATTGCTGGGGTGGCTATCGGGATGGGAGCCCAGGGCTTCCTTTCCGATTTGGTCAATGGTTTCTTTATCCTTTTAGAACGCCAGCTGGATGTGGGGGACAATGTCCGACTTACCAATGGTTCTATTAATATTGCCGGCATCGTTAGCAGTGTGGGAATTCGGACAACTCAAGTACGTGATTTTGACGGGAGTCTCCACTTTGTCCCAAACCGCAATATCACTGTCGTCAGCAACCTCTCGCGCGGCGATATGCGCGTGCTGGTAGATATTCCGCTAGATGCGAATACCGATCTCGATAAGATCTATCAGGTCATCGCTCAGGTCAATCAGTCTGAACAAGACAAACACCCAGAAGTGTTGACAGGCCCTACCATTTTAGGCCCACAGATTGAAAAAAATGGTCGTTATTCCTTCCGTATTGCGATGACTGCGCAAAATGGAACCCAGACGACTGTCTATCATACATACTATAAACTCTATCATGATGCCTTGATGGAAGCAGGAATCAACCTTCCAACAGGGAATAACGGAATCATGTAAAAAAGCTCAGAAATATTTTTCTGAGCTTTTTTAATCGATGTTACGATCTTAAGTGGCAGTATTTGTCATCCAAATATTTAATCTGATCCCAAATCTTTCGAGCCTCAGGTGGCAAGATCAATAATTGCTTGCGCAATAGGGCAGTGATTTCGAGATCCAATGATTCGATCGGAAGGGCTATGGCTACGGAACTTTTTGCCCTTTGGATCTTATTAATGCAGTGTTGGATATGCTGGCAAGCAGTACAAGTCTGTGCTTGACGGCTTGCTGCAATCTCCTGACGCATATCAGAAAGCAGTTGCATCAATTCAGACTTAAGGAATTCAATGGTAGTTGACTTGTCTTGAGCAAAATGAAACATAAGCGCACCTCCTTTTGCTATAGTTTAATACTAATTTATTAAAAATGCAAGGGGATAAAGTAAAAAAAATAAAATTTTTTTAGAAAAAGATACAGAAAAGAGATGGCTCAAATCTCTCATCACTAATGATGGTTAAGATTCCTTTCTTTAAAAATGACTTTCTTCCCTTGAGACCAATTGTTCTTAAAGAGATTAGCAGCTACAAAAAACTCCTGAAACACACAAGTTTCAGGAGTTGAGAGGCTTTGACCCGAAGGTCTCAAAGAAAAATATCGATTGATTATACAAGACCTTGTGCAATCATCGCGTTTGCGACATTTTCAAAGGCAGCGATATTGGCACCCGCAAGGTAATCTTTACCAAGTCCGTAAGTTTCTGCAGTTGTTTTAGCAGTGTTGAAGATGTTGGTCATGATGTCTTTCAAACGTCCGTCCACTTCTTCGCGTGTCCATGAAAGACGTTGGCTGTTTTGGCTCATTTCAAGAGCAGATACAGCAACCCCACCAGCATTGGCAGCTTTAGCAGGTCCGTAAAGGATACCATTTTCTTTGTATACATTGATGGCATCGATGTTACTTGGCATGTTTGCTCCTTCAGAGACAACTTTCACACCTTGAGCGACCAAACGTTTAGCAGCATCGCCATCGATTTCATTTTGAGTTGCACATGGAAGAGCGATGTCATAGTTACCAGCGTAAGTCCATACAGAACCCTCGTAGTATGTAGCAGTTGGTTTTTCAGCAGCGTATTCAGTCAAACGTGCACGACGTTTTTCTTTCACGTCTGTAAGAAGGTCGAAGTCAATACCGTTCTCGTCGATCACGTAACCGTTTGAGTCAGATACAGAGATAACCGTTGCACCAAGTTCAGTTGCTTTTTGAAGAGCGTATTGGGCAACGTTACCAGAACCTGAGATCACGACTTTCTTACCAGCAAAGCTGTCACCGTTGGCTTTGAGCATTTCTTCAGTATAGTAAACCAAACCATAACCAGTTGCTTCTGGACGGATCAAGCTACCACCAAAACCAAGAGGTTTACCAGTCAAGACACCAGCATCGAATTGGCGAAGGCGTTTGTATTGACCGTAAAGGTATCCGATTTCACGTCCACCAACCCCGATATCACCAGCTGGGACATCAAGAGAAGGACCGATGTGCTTTTGCAATTCAGTCATGAAGCTTTGGCAGAAACGCATCACTTCAGCGTCAGTTTTTCCTTTAGGATCGAAGTCAGACCCACCTTTACCACCACCGATAGGAAGACCAGTCAAGACGTTTTTGAAGATTTGTTCGAATCCGAGGAATTTCAAGATCCCTTGGTTAACAGTTGGATGGAAACGAAGACCACCTTTGTAAGGACCTACAGCAGAGTTGAATTGAACACGGTATCCACGGTTTACTTGGATGTTTCCTTCACGGTCAACCCAAGGGACACGGAAGGAAATCACGCGTTCAGGTTCTGTAATACGAGCTAAAATGTTTTCTTCGATGTATTCAGGGTGTTTTTCAAAAACAGGTTCCAAAGTGCTGAGGAACTCTTCAACAGCTTGAAGGAATTCAGCTTCATGGCCGTTACGAGCTTTTACAGTTTCGAAGGTGCTTTGGATATATTCTTTAGCAGTTGTCATGTTAATTCTCCTTTTGTGAATGAAACGAAAACCAGCAAACCCGCTAGGGGAGTGGTTTTGAGACAGTTGACAAACAATGTCACGTTTTATTACATGGATCATTATAGCAGACTTTTTTTGGCTTGTAAAGAAAAAAGTTGAATTTTCTGAAAATTTTATCGCGACTAGGAAACTCCGAATGTTTGGAAGAATTTTTAGCTTTGTTTGTCCGGAAGCTTCCAAGTGATGGTATAATGAAAGAAGAAAATAGAGAGCATCCCGAACGATTCTATTGAGGGGTGTTTCAAAAAGGAGTACAAGATGGTATCGACAAAAACGCAAATTGCTGGTTTTGAATTTGACAACTGCCTGATGAATGCGGCAGGAGTGGCCTGTATGACCAAGGAAGAGTTGGAAGAAGTGAAGAACTCAGCTGCGGGGACTTTTGTGACCAAGACAGCGACCTTAGAATTCCGTGCAGGAAATCCAGAGCCACGCTACCAAGATGTGCCGCTTGGTTCGATCAATTCGATGGGCCTTCCCAACCAAGGCTTGGACTATTATTTGAATTACTTATTGGAGTTGCAAGAAACGGATCCTGACCGGACCTTCTTCTTATCTCTTGTTGGCATGTCTCCCGAAGAGACCCATACCATCTTGAAAAAGGTGCAAGACAGCGACTTTAAAGGCTTGACAGAACTGAACCTTTCTTGCCCTAATGTCCCTGGAAAACCTCAGATCGCCTATGATTTTGATACGACTGATCGGATCTTGTCCGAGGTCTTTGCCTATTTCACCAAACCTCTAGGTATCAAGTTACCCCCTTATTTTGACATCGTTCATTTTGATCAAGCAGCAGCAATCTTTAACAAATACCCGCTTAAGTTTGTCAATTGTGTCAATTCCGTAGGGAATGGTCTCTACATTGAAGATGAATCCGTGGTAATTCGTCCGAAGAACGGCTTTGGTGGGATTGGTGGAGAGTATGTCAAACCAACTGCCCTTGCTAATGTCCATGCCTTTTATCAACGTCTGAATCCAGAAATTCAGATTGTGGGGACAGGTGGTGTCTTGACCGGTCGTGATGCCTTTGAACATATTCTTTGTGGGGCTAGTATGGTGCAAATCGGCACGACACTTCATAAAGAAGGAGTGGGGGCTTTTGAACGCATTACTGCGGAACTCAAAGCCATCATGGAAGAAAAAGGCTACCAAAGCCTGGAAGACTTCCGTGGCAAATTGCGCTACATTGACTAATCTTTCGAAAAAAACTTCCTCAAGTGGAAACTTGGGGGAGTTTTTTATGAGAGTGGGACAGAAATCGGTCATTCGTTAGAATTAGATTTCGTCGTCCCACCTCCGCACAGTTGAGTAGGGCTGTGAAAGCTGATGAAATCAGCGTAGTAGACCCACTCAACCACTGCGTCTTGCTCGACAATCTAGAAACAATTGAGAGGCTAGGACTTTTGTCCCAGCCTCATTCTGTTCCTAGTTTTAGGAATTTTCCATTTTTATAGAGAGAAAAAGGTGTACAATGGAGGTGAAAAGGAAGGTGATTTATATGGAAGAAAGGGATGTGATTCAAGAGGCAAGGACGACAGTCACCCTTCTTCAAACAGCCTTTTTGAAAGGATTCACCCCCAGTCCAGATGCCCTTCGATTTCGAGAAAATCTAGATCAGATGTTGAAAGGTTTACGAAAGGCTAGGCGGGTAGACAATCGTCTGTTGATTGAGTTAGAAAAGTTTTATCAGACTGCCAGTCTATTGATTGGTCTGGGTGGGCTAGCTTTGAACGAAGAGGCCTTTCAAGCTTGGCGAGCTTATGATCACTGGCATTACGAGGTTGTGAAGCCTCAGTTACAGGTCTATGGACCGACGGTGCTTTTGTAGTTGATGTGCCTGGTGCTTGTCCACAGATATTCAGAGGAGGTGTTGGTCATGGTAGTCCTTCATGATTTTCTACATCAGTTAATCCTATCGTTTTGGAACTTTTATTACTCGCTCTTTTTCTTATTTGAAAAATAAGAAGGATTGAATCCCTTTTACATATAGTAGAAGGGATTTTTGATGCAGAATCCTTGAAAATCTGAGGCTCTTGGATTATGATGGAGCTAATAGATAAGAAGTGTTCCTTTCAGGGAATGCGGAAAGCGAGGAAGAAAGATGGCAGAGATTTATTTAGCAGGTGGCTGTTTTTGGGGCTTGGAGGAGTATTTTTCACGGATCCCCGGTGTAGAAAAGACGACGGTGGGCTATGCCAATGGCCAGGTAGAGACGACCAATTACCAACTGATCAAGGAAACGGATCATGCAGAGAC
>CABSRC010000100.1 GCA_902480035.1 uncultured Streptococcus sp.
AGGCATTCGTGGAAAATGCTTCACATGAGTTACGGACGCCTCTAGCAGTCCTTCAAAATCGCCTCGAAACGCTTTTTAGAAAGCCCGAAGCGACCATTATGGAGTCAAGCGAGAGCATTGCATCTAGTTTAGATGAAGTTCGGAATATGAAGCTCTTGACCACCAACCTTCTCAATATCGCTCGAAGAGATGATGGCTTGAAGCCGGAGATGGAAGAGATCGAACCAAGTTTTTTCGATCAGACCTTCTCGAATTTTGAGATCATTGCAGAAGAAAATGGCAAACTCTTCCGAGGAGACAATCAGGTGGACAAAGTCATTTGTTCTGATAGAACGCTCCTCAAGCAATTGATGACCATTCTTTATGACAATGCCTTGAAGTACACCGATGAAGATGGCGAGATCCAATTTGAAGTCCAGTTGAAGGACAAAAATCTACTTCTAAGGGTGCTGGATAATGGTCCAGGGATTCGAGATGAGGATAAGAAACGGATCTTTGATCGTTTTTACCGGGTTGATAAGGCAAGAACCCGTCAAAAAGGTGGATTTGGCTTGGGGTTATCCCTCGCTAAGCAGATTGTAGAAGCCTTCAAAGGGACCATTCAAGTCAAAGATAATAAACCAAAAGGGACCATCTTTGAAGTGAAATTATCCATTAAGACGGAAAGTCGTAAAAAAAATCGTTCATAATCTTAAAAAAATAGAAAAGAGGAAAACCTATGAGTTCAAAAATGTTGCACACTTGCCTTCGTGTGGAAAACTTAGAAAAATCAATCGCTTTTTACCAAGATGCATTTGGTTTTGAAGAAAAACGTCGGAAAGATTTCCCAGACTACAAGTTTACTATCGTGTACTTAGGCCTGCCTGGAGATGACTATGAGTTAGAATTGACTTACAATTATGATCATGGTCCCTATGTGATCGGAGACGGCTATGCTCATGTCGCATTGAGTACTCCTGATCTAGAAGGTTTGAATGCGGAACACAAGGCTAAAGGCTATGAAGTGACAGAACCAAAAGGTCTTCCAGGAACACAACCGAATTACTATTTCGTTGTAGATCCGGATGGTTATAAAGTAGAAGTCATTCGTGAAAAATAAGAGTGATTAAAAATTAGGGGGCTGGGACAAAAGTCCTAGCCTCTCAATTATTTTTGGATTGTCGAGCAAGACGCAGTGGTTGAGTGGGCTCTACTACGCTGATTTCATCAGCTTTTACAGCCCTACTCAACTGTGCGGAGGTGGGACGACGAAATCGAATTCTAACGAATTACCGATTTCTGTCCCACTCTCTCTTTTTTATGAAACCATTTACAAAAAAGGAATGTTTTTTCGAGAGAAATTTGCTATAATAAAGTAATGAGATTCAAACACACGAAAACTATTTTATTAATCATTATAAATCTCCTTTTTCTGAGTCTTTTGTATATCGGTTATCAAAAGATTCAAAGGCTTCGTGAACAAAAAGCTTATCAGGATCAGTTTGCCAAGGTCACCCAACTCGAGAAAAGCTCTGAAAAAGGAAAAGATGCCCAGGTTCAGGCAGGAATTTTAGGAACTTCTTATGTGACCGCTTTTTATCCTACTAAGGATGGACAGCCTGTTGAGATTATTAAAGAGAAGATCCAAGAAGACCTTCAGCGTCTAGGAACCGATGAGAAAACCAAAGAGCCTAAGCATCTGACCTTCTACCATAGTGAAGAAGCAGAGGCGCCTTTTGTTGGCTATCACCCTATCCAAATCAAACGGGCTGAATACCAGTACAAAAAAGGGAAATTCATCAAAGATGAGACGGTGAAGTTGCCCCTCTTTTACTTGGATGATGAGGGCAATCCTCTGACCCTGAGCCAAGTTTTTTCGGATCCAGATGGAGCCAAGCAGATCTTTTTGGAGGAATTACGGGGGAATCTAGCCTTTCGTCAGCTGGATGAGGAAAGCATTGATCAAATGGTTGCCCACTTCGCAGAGTTGGATTTGAGCCAATGGGAATTCCAATATGAAAAAGGGATTTTCACCATTCCATTTCCAACTAAGGTTAAGGGAGACGATACCTTCACTGTTCCCTTGTCTAAATTCTATGATGTGATTGATACAGAGCGCTTGCTTCCTGACGATCTAGCTTCTTACCAATCCTATATTGAAGAACGCCATCGTAAGATGATTGCCCTGACCTTTGATGATGGACCAGATCCAACGACGACCCCTCAGGCACTTGCCATCTTAAAGAAATATAATGCCAAAGCTACCTTCTTTATGGTCGGAAAAAATGTTAGTGCCAATCCGGATATTGCTAAGCAAGTCCGCAAAGAAGGTCATCAAATCGGGAACCATACCTGGGATCACCCTCAATTGCCAAAATTGAGCTTGGATAAAGCTAAAAAAGAGATCCTGGATACCCAAGAAGCTATTCAAAAAGCGACAGGTGTACAGACCAAGATCACACGCCCTCCGTATGGAGCCATCAATAATGCCATCCAATACGGTGTAGATCAATCCTTCATCATGTGGGATGTAGATAGCCTAGATTGGAAGACACATAATACGACGGCTATTCTCAATGAAGTGAAAAAAGAAGTCAAACCGGGTTCGATTATCCTCATGCATGATATCCATCAAACCACGATTGACGCTCTACCGACTGTCCTTGACTACCTCAAATCGCAAGGCTATACCTTTGTAACGGTGGATGAATTGTTGGATTACCAACTTGAAAGTCATCGCATTTATTACAATGGAAATTAACATAAAAATCCTCTGCAGTAAATTTACTAGCAGAGGATTTTCTTATTCATTTAAAAAGAGTTGAGAATTTTTTAAAACAAGTTCACGTACAGAAGCGTATTTTTTCAAGGATTTGAGTTCTTCTGGGTGGGTGATAAAGGTGATCACATAGCCCTCACGCCCCATTCGCCCTGTTCGACCAGCACGGTGGGTATAGGTCTCTACGTCACGAGGGATATCGTAGTTGATCACACATTCAAGATGTTCAATATCGATTCCACGAGCGACCAAATCGGTGGCAAGCAAGAGAGTTAGCTGATGATCTTTGAAGCGTTCCAGGATGACCTTGCGGTATTTGACATTGACATCACTGGCCAGTGACACGGCCTCAACGCCACGGTATTGTAGTTTTTCTTCAGCACTACCCAGATCAGACAGGCTGTTGAAAAAAGCCAGACCACGAAAATCTTCGACGTAGGCGAGTTTTCGGAGCAATTCGACCTTGTCACGCTTATCCACTTGCATATAAAAATGTTGGATATTGTCCAAGGAAACTCCATCAACCGTAATGCGAAGGGTATTTTCTTCTAGTTGATCAGGATCGACCTTGGCTGTGGCGCTCATGTAAATATATTGGTGGTCACGGGGAGCATAGTGGCTGATCTTGTCGACGAAGTGGTACTGAGAATCACTTAGTAATTGGTCGAATTCATCTAAAATGATGGTTTCTACATTCATCATTTTGATCTTTTTCATCTTGATCAGTTCAAAGATCCGACCAGGCGTCCCGACCAGGATTTCGGGTCCTTTTTTGAGGCGTTCAATCTGCCGTTTTTGACTGGATCCTGAAAGGAAGAGTTGGGTTTGGAGACCGAGAGGCTCTGCCCATTGTTTGGTGACATCAAAAATCTGACCTGCTAACTCCGTATTAGGAGCCAGAATCAAGAGTTGTTGGGCCTTCTTAGGTTTGAGTTTGAGCAAGCTCGGGAAGAGGTAGGCAAGTGTCTTACCAGTACCAGTAGGACTGATCCCAAGGACATTTTCTCCTTCATAGATAGGGGTGAAGATTTGTTCTTGAATTTCGGTGAATGTATCAAATCCGAGTGTTTCTAACTGGTCTTTCCAGCTTTGTGGAAATTGTTCTTTCATTCTTTTTCATCCTTAAATTGTATTCCAGCGCTTTGACGCATCTGGTAGAGGGTTTCATGGACCTGAGCAGCCGTTTGTAACCATTCGAGATAAGCAGTCTCCTTTTGACCAGTCATGGCATGGGCAAAGGCTTCTGCCTCTTCTTGCATGACATGACTGCAAGGCGTGAGAGGAAGATCGATGACTTCACCGGAATGGCTGACAAATTGGGCCTGATTGATGGCTGCTACAGCATTTAGAGTTAGGGTTCCGGTCTTAGTATAGATTTCAGCAGGTAGATGGCTGGTGATATTTTTCCCCGCCTGAATGTCAACCTGAAAATCTGGATAGATCAAAACACCCTGACCATAGAGATCAACCGAATTGGGTAATTGCTGAGCGGTGTAGTGGCTGGAGATCGGTTCTCCAAAGAAGCCAATCGCCAGGTAGAGGCAGTAGACTCCCAAATCCATCAAGGCTCCACCTGCATAGACATCTGAAAAAATATTGGGCATCTCACCTGCTAGAAGAGCGGGCAACTTGGAAGAATATTTGGCAAAGGTAAAGTTGGCGCCGAGTATTTCCTGATTAGAGAGGAAGTCTTTAACCACTTGAAAGGCTGCTTCTTGGTAATTTCTGGCAGCTTCAAAGAGATAGACCTGGTGCTCCTTAGCAAGCTTGACCAGTTCCTTCCATTCTGAAGGCTTTGTCACAGCCGGTTTTTCAATGATGACATGCTTCTTTGCCAGAATAGCAAGCTTGGCCTGAGTGAAGTGAAGAGAATTAGGGCTAGCAATGTAGACCACATCCAGCTCACTGTCTAAGAAATCGACCAAGTCTGTGTAGCAAGAGATCACCCCATAAGCCTCACAAAAATCTTGAGCCGTCTTCATTTTTCTCGAATACACAGCCTGCAAGTGATAGTGACCCGTTTGGTGAGCAGCATTTATAAATTCCTGTGAAATCCAACTCGTTCCAATAATTCCAAGCCTTAGCATAAGATGTCCTCCCGTAATCAATTCACTCTATTATACCATGAAAAGGGGGAGGGGACAGTATAAAGTAGAAAATATGCACTGATTATTGTATAATGAAGTGATATGCTTAGAAGGGAAAACAATAGGATTGAGAAATTCAGAATTATTGATCATTATTCCTGCTTATAATGAGAGTGGAAATATTGAAAAAACAATCAAGATGATTGAAGAACATACACCTGAATTTGATTATGTCATTATCAATGATTGTTCTACAGATCATACACTTGAAATTTGTCGCAATAATAACTTTAATGTTATCGATTTACCGATTAATTTAGGTATTGGTGGTGCTGTCCAAACTGGTTATCAATATGCAGTTAAAAATGGCTATCAATATGCTGTTCAAGTGGATGGAGATGGTCAGCATAATCCTGAATTTATCAGAAAGATGCTTCAAGTCCTTCAAGAGAAAAATGTGAACATGGTGATTGGCTCTCGTTTCATTGAAAATCAAGGTTTCCAATCCTCCTTCGCGCGACGGATTGGAATTTCATTTTTTGAAAAATTAATTAAGATTTTAACCGGTCAAAAGGTGACAGATCCAACCTCAGGATTGCGTGTGGCTGATCGAAAAGTGATTGAAGAATTTGCTAAACAATATCCAAGTGATTATCCAG
>CABSRC010000101.1 GCA_902480035.1 uncultured Streptococcus sp.
TTTCTGTGAAGGTTAGTGACCATAAAAATTCTACTGGGAAGTACTTTGTTCACCTATACTACATTCAGAATGATGGCACACGAGTCGGTGTTGGTGGGACAACTACAGACGTCGAATTCCGTAATGCTAAGACCAAGACTCAAGCTTCTATCAAGAATGTCAATTCTGGTGCTGGAACTTATACAGTAACGGTGGATCAAGCGCCTCAAGGTCGTCAGATTAAGAATATTCGTGTCGCTGCTTGGTCTCAAGCTCATCAGGAAAATCTCTTCTGGTATTCAACAGCACCTTCTGGTATGCACACAGAAGTGCAGGTTTCTACAGCCAATCACCAGTACCAATCAGGCAATTATACGACTCACGTCTATGTGGACTATGTCGATGGTGGCGTTGAAGGCTTTAACCTCGGTCAAACAGCCCTTCATCCTCGTGCGACAGTATCTCAAACTGCTTTTAATCCTCGTGTAACGAATGGGCAACGGGACCGTGTCTTACGGGCAGCAGCTAGTTTAGTTGGTGTTCGTGGCGGAACTGCAGCTCACCATCAATTGGTCAATGATTACAACAGTGTCAAACCACTTCCTGTAGGTTATGCAGTGAAGACGACCGATGATTGGTGTGATATCTTTGTCACAACAGTCTTCCAGCGTGAGGGCTTGAGTGGTTTGATTGGCCGTGAATGTGGGGTTGAACGTCATATTCAGATTTTCAAACGTTTGGGCATTTGGAATGAAGATGGGACCACTACACCAAAAGCAGGGGACATCATCACCTTTAACTGGGATCAAAATAGCCAGCAAAATAATGGTTTTGCGGATCACATCGGAATTGTTGAGAGCGTCTCAAATGGGATTATTCATACCATTGAAGGAAACTCCAACAACCAAGTCCGTCGCAATACCTATCGGATCGGACATGGCAATATCCGTGGATTTGCAACTCCTCGCTATCAATAATAAAAAAGAAGCCCTATGGCTTCTTTTTTTAGTCTGTCAATCCTTCTTCGAAACTCTTAGAAGGGGCCTCGACTTGGATGGTTTCAAGGGTTAATGGATTGGTGAAGGTCAAGCGGTGAGCATGGAGCATGAGTCGCTCTCCGCGTGCAGGGTTATAGAGAGGATCCCCGACAATCGGGTGCCCATGATGGGAGAGATGAACCCGGATCTGATGGGTACGCCCCGTCTTGAGCTGGCATTTGACCAGGCTGTTTCGCCCGATTTTTTTCAATTGCGTCACCTGAGTTTCTGCATACTGTCCCTTGCGTGGATCGACCAGGCGCTTGCGTCGATCGTGGCGATCGCGCCCGATTTTATCCTTGTAGATGATGGTCTTTTGCGCTAAAATTCCTTGGATCAAGGCCCAGTACTCGCGTTGGATTTTTTTATCTTCCAAAATTCGGTTGAGTATAGGCAGAATAAAAGGATTCTTGGCAAATAAAATCGCTCCGCTGGTTTCCTTATCTAACCGGTGCACGACGTAGCAGGTAGATCCAACATAGCTGGAAACATGGTTGAGAAGAGCAATTTCCATCGGTTCGTTGGCATGGGTTTTCATGCCTTCGGGCTTATTGACGATGATGACGTGCTCATCCTGATAGAGTTCTTCGACGAGACTGGGGTCTCCTTCAAGGAGCTCTTTTTCAGGGTAATCCTCTGCGTCAAAGATCAGCTGGATCTGATCCCCTTTTTGAACGGGGCTCTGCCAGTTGATGGTCTCTCCATTCACCAAGACGTGTTTTTTGACCCGTAAAAAATGCCGGATCTTACGGGGGATGAGGAAGTAGTCTTCAAGGAGCTCTTTCACAGTCATTTGGGGAAAGGATTCTGGAATGGTAAATTGATAGTTCATGACCCTATTGTAGCAAAATCTAAGCTTAAAGAAAACTAAATGAGAAATAGCTAGGAGCTATCTTTTCTTGCTAGGACAAGGATAAGGTGTTACAATAACAGGTATGAATAGAATAAAAGAATTATTTGAAAACCTGATCACTTTTTTTAGAAAGGATCATCCGCCTAAAGCAGTGGCAGAAGAAGTGCCTGACACGGAATTGCCGGAAGAGACAGTGGAGCCAACTTATAGCCGCTCGGGCAAGCACAGAAGCAAGCCTCTCTCTCAGCACCCCTTCCGTCGTTTTTGGCGCCGATTCCATTTGACCAAGATTCTCCTGATCATTGGACTAGGCTTTAGTCTCTTGACAGGGGGCTATCTCTTCTATCTCGCAAAGACGACCAACGTCAAGGATTTGCAGAATGCACTCAAGGCCACCACCATTATCTATGATAAGAATGGGGACCAGGCTGGAAGTTTGACCGGACAAAAAGGAACCTACGTCGAACTCGATGCCATTAGTGAGAATCTGCAAAATGCCGTGGTCGCAACAGAGGACCGGAGCTTTTACAAGAATAGTGGGATCAACTATGGTCGCTTCTTCTTAGCCATTTTGACTTTGGGTCGCTCAGGTGGTGGATCGACCATCACCCAGCAGCTAGCTAAAAATGCTTATCTGTCCCAGGATCAGACGGTAGAGCGCAAAGCCAAGGAATTCTTCCTGGCACTTGAAATCAATAAGAAATACAGTAAAAAAGAAATCCTCACCATGTACCTCAACAATGCCTATTTTGGAAATGGGGTTTGGGGAATTGAGGATGCTTCCAAGAAGTATTTTGGGGTTTCAGCCAGTCAATTAAGTCTAGATCAGTCAGCGGTTCTCGCAGGCATGCTCAAGGGACCGGAGATCTATAACCCGCTCTATTCAGTAGAGAATGCGACCAACCGCCGCAATACGGTCCTTCAAAATATGGTAGCGGCCGGCTATATTGACCAGGCAACAGCCGATCAATCTGCTGCTGTTGATATCCATGGCCAGCTTGTCGATGCCTATGAAGGCAAGTCAGAGGACTACCGCTACCCATCTTATTTTGATGCGGTCATCAATGAAGCGGTCAACGAATACGGTCTCACCGAAGAAGATATTGTCAAAAATGGCTACCGGATCTACACCGAGCTGGATCAAAATTACCAAGCAAGCATGCAGGTAATCTATGACAATACAGCCCTCTTCCCAGTAGCGGAAGACGGCACGCGCGCAGAGTCCGGTAGTGTGGCCCTTGATCCTAAGACTGGTGGGGTTCGGGCTCTCGTAGGTCGTGTCGGTAGTGATGAAAATCCAGGATTTCGTAGCTATAACTATGCGACTCAGGCTGCTCGTAGTCCGGGATCGACCATCAAACCTTTAGTGGTCTACAGCCCAGCTGTTGCAGAAGGTTGGTCGACCAATAAGGAACTGGACAATAGTACCACCCAATATGGAAGCTATGAGGTTAATAACTATGCGGGAATCCAGTCGAGTCCAACGGTACCAATGTACCAGGCCTTGGCAGAATCCCTTAACCTTCCAGCTGTTGCGACCGCTAATGAATTGGGACTCAATACGGTCTTTGAGTACGGAAAAAAATTCGGTCTCAACATGGACAAGGTGGACAAGTCGCTTGCTGTTGCCTTGGGAGCTGGTGTGACAACCAATCCGATGCAGATGGCCCAAGCCTATGGAACCTTTGCCAATGGCGGGGTCATGAATGATGCCCACCTCATTACCAAGATCGAAAATGCCAGTGGCCAAGTGGTCAAGAGCCACAGTCAGAAATCAACCCGGGTGCTTAGTGGATCCACAACGGATAAGATGACCAATATGATGCTGGGAACCTTCAGTAATGGTACAGGGGTCAACGCTGCGCCTTATGGCTATACTATGGCAGGGAAAACCGGTACGACAGAGACCAGCTTTAACAAGGACCTCTCTGGAGACCAATGGGTGATCGGCTACACGCCAGATGTGGTCATCAGTCAATGGCTTGGTTTCCCAACGACCGATGAAGGTCATTACCTGACCGATAGTAGTGCCGGAACGGCGTCAGAGATTTTCCGTAATGTTGCCAACAGTGTCCTGCCTTATACAGACGGTACCCAGTTTGATTCGGTGAAGAACTCTTATGCTGAAAATGGCATTGCGCCAGTCGGAGAAGAAACGACAGAAACAGACAGCAAAGAAGACAAAGGTTTCTTTGAGGATGTCAAAGAAAAGGCGTCGAATATGGTCGATGATGCGAAAAAAGCAATCGACGAGGCCGATATCCCAGGAAAAGCGAAAAACGCTTGGGATACTTTCAAAGGTTGGCTTGGTTTCTAATCAAAAAAACGATTCAGAAATTCTTCTGAATCGTTTTTAATTAGAGTTCACTATCTGACAAGCTAAAGGTATCGCCGTGTTGGAGATCCCCGTACTGGTAGCCTCGTTTGAACCAGCGCATGCGTTGTTCCGAAGTCCCGTGGGTAAAGCTATCTGGCACCGAGTAGCCGTAAGCTTGCTCCTGGAGAGTATCATCACCAACGGCATGAGCTGCATTCATTGCTTCTTCGATATCGCCGATATCTAGAAGGTTTCGGTCTTGAATGGAGCGGGCCCAGACACCGGCTAGGTAATCGGCTTGTAGCTCGATGCGGACACTGATGGCATTTCGTTCCTTTTCAGAAAGACCTTGTTGCATTCGATGGTATTTGCCAAGGATTCCCAGCTCGTTTTGTACGTGGTGGCCGACTTCGTGGGCGATCACGTAGGCCATGGCGAAGTCACCGCTAGCCTTGTATTTGGTTGTTAATTCCTTGTAGAAGCTCATATCCAAATAAATCTTCTTGTCGGTTGGACAGTAGAAAGGACCAGCCGATGCTTGCCCAACCCCACAGCCTGTCTGTGTCCGTCCGGTATAGAAGACTAGTTTGGGCTCCTGGTAGGTGCGTCCTTCGGCCTGAAAGACCTTGTGCCAATGATCTTCTGTTGTGGCAAGGACCTTGCTGACGAATTCAGCATCTGCATCATCGACATGGGTCTTGTTGGTGCGCGTGACTTGGGTGGATTGGTAAGGTTGAGAAGAAGTCCCATTTCCAAAGAGACCCCCAAGGCTAGCTCCTCCTCCTAGAAAGACTATGAGGAGGATAATGATGATCTTACTCTTGAAGCTTCCAGGCGATAGTAAGATCTGTAAAATCCCCCCGCCAAGGTTACTGTTTCCTGAAGATTGGGAGTAGCTTTGCCCTCGACGGTCTTCGATATTTCTACTTTCTTTTAGGTTATCACTTTTCATATTCGTCTCCTTTTGTTTTATTTTACCAAAAATGAGGAAAAAACCTGAGTGATAACGCTTTAGATTTGCTTTTTTCTTGACAGGAGATTTTCTGTCCTTGTCAAAACGTGGAAAACTTGCTATAATGGGGTGAACGGAGGCGTTATGGCATTAAAAAAAGCAAGTCTAGCGTGTACGGTTTGTGGGTCACGCAATTACTCCATTAAGTTGAGTGGGACGCCAAAACCAACACGT
>CABSRC010000102.1 GCA_902480035.1 uncultured Streptococcus sp.
GTTTTTAAAGAAATGAAGAGTTCATCTGCTATTCGTTGATTTTCATATCCTTTCGTCAATAAAGCCAGAATATCTCGTTCTCTAGCTGTCAAATCATCATGCAATTCAGCATGGTTCTTTCGTGACTCAACTTTTTGACTAACTTCTGTCTCAATTGCAAATTCTCCCTTTGCAACCTTTCTGACAGCCTGTAAGATCTCAGTTGCTGACGAGGTCTTTAAAATATACCCTTTTGCACCGGCATCTAAGACAGGGTAAATCTTTTCGTTATCTAAATAAGACGTCAAAATGACAATTTTAGCTTCCGGCCACTCTTTTAGGATGGCTAGAGTCGCATCGATTCCATTTAGCTCTGGCATCACAATATCCATGATGATGACGTCTGGTCTTTCTTTCAACGCCAAGTCCACCCCTTCTTGCCCATTTTGTGCCTCTAAGACTTGCTCAATATCGGTTTGCATGGATAAAAAGCTTTTCAATCCCAATCGGACCATTTCATGATCATCTACTAATAATACTTTCATACAGTTTCCTTTTCATTTTTATCTTTTACAAGGAGGGGAACGCGAATATCTACAGCCACTCCCTTTTGAGGACTCGTTCTTATTTTAATGGTTCCCGCCATGTCTTCTACACGTTCTTGAATATTTTTCAACCCATAACTCAATCGTTCCAATTTTTCCTGCTCAAAGCCGATTCCATCATCTACCATCCGTAAATGAAGTTGTTTTCCTTCCTGATGCAAAAAGACATCCATTTGTTGAGCTCTAGCATGTTTCAAGGTATTGCTGACAATTTCTTGGACGATCCGAAATAGATGTTCTTCCATATCTTTTGGAATACTCACTTCATTGTGATGGAAGACAACGGTTAGGTTACTCTTTTCCTTCAATTCTCTAAAAATCATCTCCATACCTTCTACTAAACTTTTTCCTTCCAATTCTGTAGGACGAAGATGTAAGAGCAAGACACGTAGATCATTTTGGGCTGTACCCAAAATATCCGATACCCCATTTAATTGCTGCTGAATCTGGTTTTTCTCTAACTCAAGAGCCTGTGAAGCCACTCCGGACAAAATCATATTAGCTGCAAACAATTCTTGACTAACCGTGTCATGTAGATCGCGCGCAATTCTCTTACGCTCGATTTCAATAATTTCTTCCTCATTTCGCATCACACGATTTTCACTTTTTTGTAAATTTTCTTCAAGTCGATACAACTTCTTATCCAATAAATCTAACTGTTGATTCAACTCTTTAGGGGCAATTGCTTTTCGCTGTGAAGCGGTTAGGATCGCTTCCACCTTTTGTTGTACCGCATGAACCGTTACAAATTGCGTGATTTTGATAATTAAGACCACCAAAGCCGTCAATGCAAGCGTCAGACTAAAAATCAAAAATAGGAATGATTGAAGTAAGGAAAGATCTGAAAGAAGTTTGCTCCACTGAAAACCAACAAAATGAAAAATGGTATGACAAATGACCGCAACCACCATTAGGGAATAGAAGTACAATAGGAGATAGTCTAATTTTTTCATGCGCGAATCACCTCTACATCCCCAACGATTCCAACTAATACAATTTTAATAGAACGGTGCGACCTCCGATAATGTGCCGTTTCAATATCTAAGGTTTCATTCCTCATCTTTCGGATAGGAAGATCCAAAAACTTCAGATTTCCATAAAGAGTGTTAATTTGTAAATGAAGCTCCAAATCAATCGGTAAGATAATTTTTGTATTTCCAAAACCTTTCCGAATGATCACTACATTGTCCCAATTGCAAATGGCTACCTCCTCTAAATGGAGGGTGTCATTCCCAAAAACTCGGATCACATTCAGATCTCGATACCCTCGACTTTGCTTTGAAAAATGTTGTAAATCACCAATCCATCGAGTTTTTTCCTGACGAATTTTCGTATCCTCTTCAACATCAAACACAACTGCTTCATTTTCCTTATACATATAAGGGTAAGCAATCAATAAACCATAAACCACCGCAAATAAAATGGCTGCAATCACAAAAGGATTCAGCATCACGATAAAAAACAAGAGCACACTCAGCGCGATTAATAGAAAATTCGCTTTTTGTTTGCCAAAATAGTAATACAAAAGGAGCAAAAAGAGAACCATCAAGACAACAAATCTGGAAAAATCGATTGATAAAATGGTGATCGCTGCTAATGTTAACAAAACGGCTTCAACGAAAATAAAAATTTGTATTTTCCACATAGTCTACCTCATCTTTTCCTATTTTATCAAATTTTTCCTCATTTGACTTCCGTCTGTGGGTGGATAATAGCAGACAATCAAAAAGACCCAGAAATCCATCTGAGTCTTAGACTGATTTATTAATCTCCACTAGTTGCACTACTGCTTGAACTTTCTGTATCTGATCGTTCACCAGAGGATGAACTAGATGTATCAGAACTTGATGAGGCTTTCGTACTTGAAGAAGCTGTCACTTTAGGCTCATATACAGTCAAAACAATTCGTGTTCGGTTAATATCCACCGTACTCGAAACTTCTGGAGTTTGACTGACAATTTGACCGGCAGAAACAACTACCCCATCAGGGAGATGTTCTGTTTTTCTTAATTCGATATTGGCTTCTTTAATACCATAGATCTCAATCAAATTACTTCTAGCAAAATCATAAGTTGATCCAACATAGTTTGGCATTTCAATTGAAGTCGTTTCTTTCGCTACTTTCAAAACAATCTTAGTTTTTGAATTCAGAGAATATTGCTCTCCTGGAGCTGGAGTTTGTTCAAGAACTGTCCCTGCAGCATAATCGAAGGTCTCAACTTCTTCAATCGTGATCATTTTGCTTGATACTTTATAAGTATTTTTCAAATCTTCTTCTGCTTTTGCCCGTGTTTCACCCACGTAATTTGGCATTTCAAAGCTGTTTGGTCCTTTTGAAACAATCAAATCAATTCGACTTTGTTCTTTCTTTTGGGCCCCTGCATTTGGATTGGTTCGAATGACATAGCCTTCTGCAACCGAATCACTGTACTCTTCTTTCTCTTCACCGACTTGAAGGTCTTGTCCCTCAATAACCGCTCTAGCTTCGGCAATGGTTTTGCCGGAAACATCTGGAACGGTTTTATTGGCTGGGCTCATATACAACAAGAAAGTAAAGGCAGCAAGAACTAGGGCAATGGCAACAAACAAGACCTTGTAGCGCGCCCGCAAGCGTCTTCTTGGCTTTTTACTTGGTGCCATGGTCTGCTGGTCAGATAATGGTCGATTAGGATCTACCGAACTGATTTCACTGCGTACCTCAGAGATTGGAACAGGAGCCGTCTTTGGAGTTGGACTCACTTTTGGAAGAGTCTTTGTATCAGCTTTCGATTGATCTTCAAAAATCAGTTTTTTCTCATTTCTTCTCTCGTAGGACAAGCAACTTGAAAGGTCCACATACATCTCTGCCACTGATTTATAGCGATCCGTCAGTTTTTTAGCTGTCGCTTTGATCACCACATTTTCTAAAGCTTGTGGAACATTCTTATTTTCTTCACGAATAGATGGGAGTGGCTTTTGAAAATGCTGCAAAGCAATTGTGACTGCACTATCTCCATCATAAGGAATGTGTCCTGTCAACATCTCATAGAAAATGATCCCCATAGCGTAGATGTCACTTTGCACCGTAGCTTTTGATCCACGCGCCTGCTCAGGGGACAAATAATGAACCGACCCCAACATCGAGTTGGTCTGGGTCAAGCTAGTCTCTGCGAAGGCCACTGCAATCCCAAAGTCTGAAACTTTTGCTGTTCCATCTGGTGTCAAGAGGACATTCTGTGGTTTTAAATCTCTATGGATAATGCCACGCGTATGGGCAAGACGCATAGCTAGAAGGATCTGCCCCATCAAACGAACAGCTTCTTCATTTGATAAAGGAGCATTTTCTTTGATATAGCGTTTCAAGTCTAAACCTGCAACATATTCCATTGCAAGGTATTGTTGTCCTTCTTCTTCGCCAATGTCTGTAATCCGAACGATATTTGGATGGTCCAGCTCTGCCATCGCCTTTGCTTCACGCTGAAAACGCGCAACCGCAATGGGATCCGTCTGGTAATTCGTACGCAGTACCTTGACTGCAACTTCTTCCCCATCTAAAATCAAATCACGCGCAAGATAAACATCTGCCATCCCGCCGCGTCCAATTTGTTGGATGATTTTATATCGCCCGGCAAAAATTTTGCCGATTTGAATCATGCTGCGTCCTCCTCGGTAAAGTGGAGCAGTACAACAGTGATATTATCCAAGCCTCCAGCATTATTGGCAAAACGAATCAAGGTTTGAGCTTTTTCTTCCAGTGAAACATCACTCAAGACAATATCTCTGATTTCATCCGGGCCAATCATATTAGTTAAACCGTCACTATTGATCAAAATATAATCATCTGCTTCAACCGTCACCAAACCATAATCCGGCTCCAACTCATCTTTTTGGCCAATGGACTGAGTGATGATGTTACGTTGAGGATGATGGGCTGCTTCTTCCTCTGTGATTTGACCTGCTCGCAAAAGAGCATTTACAAGAGAATGATCACTGGTCAACTGCTGGTATTCGCCCTGACGAATGAGGCCAATCCGCGAATCTCCAACATGGGCATAAATCACTTGTCCTTCTACAAAAGCCAAAGCTTCCAGTGTCGTTCCCATTCCTTTGTGCTCATCATCTTGCCCAGCTAAATGGATCCGACGGTTCACAGCTTCTAAATGTTCTGCAAACCATTCCCGTACTTGATTAACCGTCTCGATCTCAGAAGAAACCCAAGCCGCACCTAGGTCTGTGACTGCCATTTCACTAGCAATATTTCCGGCACGGTGTCCTCCCATACCATCAGCAAGTAAAACCATCGGTTTTCCTGCCTTGTTTTTATATTGATTTGCATAGTCTTGGTTATTTGTCCGTCTTTGACCTACATCGGTTAAGATCGTCATATCCATACTGTCAGTTTCCTCCTGATATTATGAGATTCTCTTAAAACGACTGATAAAGAAGCCGTCGCTTCCATATAATTCGGGTGTAATAAGGATACAATCATTTTTAAGAATATCTTTTCTTTCGTGATCCAATGGGACTTGTTCGAAATTTGGATGGTTTTTCAAAAATTGGTCCACCACTTCAAAATTCTCTTTACCCATAATTGTACACGTACTGTACACTATTATACCACCTTTACGCACACTTTGACAAACACTATCCAGAATGGCCAATTGAATAGCTTGTAAAGATACAAAATCTGCACTCTCTTTATTGTACTTGATATCAGGCTTTCTCCG
>CABSRC010000103.1 GCA_902480035.1 uncultured Streptococcus sp.
ACCAATACCATCATCCAGTTCCCATTCATTGGAGCTTTGGCATACTTTGTGACCAAGCTGATTCCTGGTGAGGATGAGGTTGTCAAATATGAACCGCTCTACTTGGATGAAAACTTGATCACCCAAGCGCCTTCGATTGCTCTTGGAAATGCGAAAAAAGAGTTGCTTCATTTAGGTGGATATGCAGACAAAGCTTTTAATCTTTCTTATGATTATATTGTTCATCAAAATGAGAAAACAGCTGAAAAGGGTCATAAGACAGAAGAAGCCATCAATACCATTGATGATGATTTGACTCGCTACCTGATTCGTTTGTCAAGTGAAGCCTTGAGTCCGAGAGAAAGTGAAGTTCTCACCAATATCTTGGATTCTTCACGGGATTTGGAGCGGATTGGAGATCACGCGGAAGCCTTGATCAATCTGACCGATTATTTAATTCGTAAGAAAGTGGTCTTTTCAGAAGCGGCCTTGGCTGAATTGGAAGATATTTACAACCAAACCCATCAATTTGTAGAGGATGCCTTAAAAGCTGTTGAGAACAATGATGTGAGTCTTGCAAACCAATTGGTAGCACGTCACGAGGCAATTGAAAAGTTGGAGAAAAGACTTCGGAAAACCCATATTCGTCGTTTGAACCAAGGTGAATGTACACCTCAAGCCGGAGTGAACTTTATTGATATTATTTCTCACTATACACGAGTTGCAGACCATGCCATGAATCTGGCTGAAAAAGTACAAATCGATCAAATTTAAGGAACGTCAAACAGAGTAAGTAGGAAGCTTACTCTGTTTTTTTGTTGGATTCTATTCAAAAATAGGTCTAGACCATTTACAAATAGAAGTGAAAGCGTTATAATATGTATGAATATAAATGGAACACAGTTCCTACAATGGAAAGGACGATTTTATGTCTACATATATTAAAGCAGATCAATTTTATTATCCACATGGGGTTCGCCGAGGAGGCTATTTGGAGCTTGTTGATGGCAAGTTTGGAAAACATGTGGAAAGCTTACCAGAAGGTGCGGATGTGTTGGATTATTCAGGGTACAGTATTGCGCCTGGCCTCGTAGATACCCATATTCACGGATTTGGTGGGGTAGATGTGATGGATAACAATATCGAAGGCACTCTCCATACCATGAGTGAAGGGCTCTTGAGTACAGGGGTTACGAGCTTTTTGCCTACGACCCTTACTTCCTCTTACGAACAACTTTTGGCAGTAACGGAAAATATCGGTGCACGATACAAAGAAGCAACAGGAGCTAAGATTCGCGGGATTTATTTTGAAGGACCTTATTTCACAGAAAAATACAAGGGAGCTCAAAATCCATCTTATATGAAGGATCCAAGTATGGAAGAATTCCGTGCTTGGCAAAAAGCTGCCAATGGTCTGTTGAATAAGATTGCCCTTGCCCCCGAGCGTGAAGGGGTAGAAGAATTTGTTCGGACCATTACAGGAGAAGGGGTGACAGTCGCCCTTGGCCACTCCAATGCTACTTTTGAAGAAGCTAAAAAAGCGGTTGATGCAGGTGCGAGTGTCTGGGTGCATGCCTACAATGGTATGCGTGGTTTGACACACCGTGAACTCGGTATGGTTGGTGCTATGTATGAGTTGCCTCATACTACAGCAGAGTTGATCTGTGATGGCCATCACGTGGATCCTTTAGCGTGTGATATCCTGATGAAACAAAAAGGAAAAGAAAATGTTGCCTTGATTACGGACTGTATGACAGCTGGGGGCTTAGAAGACGGGGACTACATGCTTGGGGAATTCCCGGTTGTGGTCGCTGAAGGGACGGCTCGCTTGAAATCAACTGGTAATCTAGCTGGCTCAATCTTAAAATTGAAAGATGGATTAAAAAATGTTGTAGAGTGGGGGATTGCCAACCCTTACGAAGCAGTGATGATGGCCAGTCTCAATCCGGCAAAATCAGTCCATATTGATGACGTTTGTGGTCAAATTCGAGAAGGTTATGATGCGGACTTCATTGTGCTTGACCAAAATTTGGATCTTGTTGCGACCTATCTCGATGGAGTTAAACGTTACCAAGCTGCCAACTAGATTCAAGAATTAAAGATAGAATACTTCCTCTCTAGGTCATACCTGGAGAGGTTTTTGTGATGTATTCATAGGGGGATCAGTATGTAGGATCTTTTTTTGTTTATCCATGGTAGTGCAATTTTGTGAATGCTGTCTTTTCATGCTATAATGGGAATTGAAATGTGAGGTAGCTTATGAAGGCAATTGATATACGTTTTTTATTGATGGGAATTTTTTTCTTGCTCTACGGTATGGTAAGAAAAAATATTTTTATTGTGATCGTTGGTGGGGCATTCTTAGTTTATAGTTTTTATAGCAAGAAGATGGAGCCAACCAAGAAGAATATTTTTAAACCAGAGCTCAAGTTTCGAGGGCCTAAGAAACCGAAATTGAAGAAAGGAAAGAAAAAATGAATCATTATCGTTTAAATAATGGGGTGGAGATTCCTGTATTGGGATTTGGAACTTGGAAAGCAGCGGATGGAGAAGAAGCCTATCAGGCTGTTTTAGCTGCTTTAAAAGCAGGTTACCGGCATATCGATACAGCTGCGATTTATCAAAATGAAGAGAGCGTTGGTCGGGCGATCAAGGATAGTGGTCTTAAACGCGAAGACTTGTTTATTACTACCAAACTTTGGAATACGAATCATACTTATGAAGAGGCTCAAGCTGCTTTGGACGAGTCTCTTGAGAAACTGGGTTTGGACTATGTCGATCTTTATTTGATTCATTGGCCAAATCCAAAACCCCTTCGAGAAAATGATGCTTGGAAAGTGCGAAACGCTGAGATTTGGCGAGCCATGGAAGATATGCTAGCTGTTGGTAAGGTTCGGGCTATTGGCATTAGCAATTTTCTTCCCCATCATTTGGAAGCGCTCCTTGAAACAGCTCGGGTCATCCCAGCTGTGAACCAAATTCGTCTAGCACCTGGGGTTTACCAAAGCGAAGCCATTGCTGCAAGTCGCAAGCAGGGTATCTTACTAGAGGCTTGGGGACCTTTTGGCCAAGGGGAATTGTTCCAAAATGAACAAGTAAAAGAAATGGCTACTAAATATGGAAAGACCGTTGCTCAACTAGCTTTAGCTTGGAGTTTACAAGAAGGCTTCCTTCCTTTGCCAAAATCGGTTACGCCTGAGCGGATTGCGAGTAATCTAAATTGCTTTGATTTTGAATTGACGACAGATGATGTGGAACTCCTGCGCCATCTTCCGGTTGAAGCAGGTGCACCAGATCCGGACACCAAAGATTTTTAAAAGAGAATTTCTATTCATTAATGAAAACCGAGGACAGTTTCGTTCTCGGTTTTTATAAACCTTTCAAATATGAAATAATTTTAAGAATCCAACAAAAACAGATGTTCTATAATATTTTCCCGGTCAACTTCAAAAATTTCCGAACGAAAATAAGTTAATAATTAGTAATATACGTAAATATTACAATTGTGTTACAATTCATTTTTGAATGAATTTTCAGATAATTTTGCGTTATAATAGTTACTATTAAAATAAAAGGGGAGTTTCTATGAATAGACAAGAGCGTTTTTCATTAAGGAAATACAAATTTGGTGTAGCCTCAGTTTTATTAGGGGCTGTTTTGGTATTTGGATCTGCACAAGCGAGTGCAGAAGAACAAACAGCGGGTCAAACGAGCGCTGGGACACAGCTTGTAGCAAACAGTCAACAGGCACCTGCTGAAGAAGAGCATTCACAAGCAACAGAAGCAAGTACAGCAGTTGCTAGTGAGAAAGTAGCAGTTGCAAATGAAGCAACAGTTGCTGAAAAGACAAGTCATACAACAGAAGCAGCTGTAGTTGAAAAAACAGAAGCTCCGAAAGAGGCAGCTGCTGTTCCAGAAACAAAACTGGAAGTAGCGGAAAAACCTGTAGAAAAATCTGTAGAAAAAGCGACAGAAGTGGCTACTGCGACAAGTTCGGAAACAACGAATCGCCATGAGGCAGCTGAAAAACCTCAAAGCATCGAAAGTGACGAGATTATTACTGTTCCACAAACCTGGAAGCAAGGCTACAAAGGGGAAGGGATGGTTGTCGCCGTCATTGATTCTGGCTTGGATGTGAACCACGAGGTTCTTCGGATTACCGATCCTTCTAAAGCTAAGTTTAAAAACCAAGAAGAAATCGAAGCTGCTAAGAAAGCAGCAGGAATTGATTATGGTAAATGGTACAACGACAAAGTTGTCTATGCTTATGACTATTTTGATGGTACCGACAATATTAAAGAGGCCGAAAGAGATTCTCACGGGATGCACGTTACAGGGATTGCGACAGGGAATCCTGATAAAGCAGCAGGAAACGGAGAAAAGATCTATGGTGTAGCACCAGAAGCGCAAGTTATGTTTATGCGTGTCTTTTCAGATCGTCAAAAAACAACTGGTTCTGCCCTTTATGTAAAAGCAATTGATGATGCTGTAGCTCTTGGTGCAGATACTATCAACATGAGTCTTGGCTCTACGACTGGTTCTACGGTCAATGCGGATTCAGATATTGTGGATGCCATTAAACGAGCGCGTGCTAAAGGTGTATCTGTCCTAATTTCTGCTGGAAATAGCAATACTTTTGGGAATGGTTATTCAAGACCAGCTGCAGAAAATCCAGATTACGGCTTGGTCGGAAATCCTTCAACAGTGGAGGACTCCATCTCTGTTGCTTCTATCAACAATAAAATCATTACCACAGAAGTTTTTGAAGTCAAAGGCCTTGAAGGAAATGCTGAATTAGATAACGGGAAATTTGACTACAGTAAATCTGCAACAGATACAGACTTTGAAAAAGGTAAAGAATATGAGTATGTATCTGTTGGTCTTGGGAAAGAAGATGATTTCAAAGATCTAGATCTTACTGGTAAATTAGCGCTTATTCAACGTGGAGAAATTCCATTCACAGAAAAAATTGCTAATGCCCTCCATCATGGTGCAGTAGGGGCTATGGTCTACAATAATGTGGAAGGATCAAACCTTGGAATGTCAATTGATGGGGATGCTAAGAAAATTCCATCTGTCTTCATTTCAAAACGCTATGGGGAAGCTCTTAAAGCTGGATCTTACAAAGTTGTCTTTAACAATACCATGGCCAACCGTCCATCTCCAGAAGCAGACCAATTGTCTGATTTCTCAAGCTGGGG
>CABSRC010000104.1 GCA_902480035.1 uncultured Streptococcus sp.
AAATATAGGCTGGTCTTCCCAGGCCTTTCATTTCCATAGCTCCTTGCCTGCCTCTCTGGACAGTATTAAAGGATTGATTCGATTAGTCACAATTATAGCAAATTATAGACGGATTTACAAGAAAAATGACAGATGATACACCCAAATCCCCCAAAAAGTAATATTCATACGATTCAGCGATAGGGTTGAAAATAGCCACTTTGAGCCAAAAAAAGAGGCTGGGACAAAAGTCCTAGCCTCTCAATTGTTTTTGGATTGTCGAGCAAGATGCAGTGGTTGAGTGGGCTCTACTACGCTGATTTCATCAGCTTTTACAGCCCTACTCAACTGTGCGGAGGTGGGACGACGAAATCGAATTCTAACGAATGACCGATTTTCTGTCCCACTCTCTCTATGGACAAAGTTGTCCTTGCAATTATTGTTTACCAGACTGTTCCATATTCCAGAAGTCGGTCACTGCACCACGTGATGCTGAAGACACGATATGAGCGTATTTACCCAGAACCCCACGGCTATAAAGTGGTGGCAAGGTTGTTTCAGCCTTGCGTTTTGCTAACTCTTCGTCTGAAACGTGCATGGTGATTTCTTTGGTATCTTGGTCAACTGTCACCATGTCCCCTGTGTGGAGGTAAGCGATTGGGCCACCGACCTGAGCTTCAGGTGCGATGTGTCCGACAACGAGACCGTAAGTACCACCAGAGAAGCGTCCGTCTGTCAAGAGGGCCACCTTATCTCCTTGGCCTTTCCCAACGATCATGGATGACAAGGACAGCATTTCTGGCATACCAGGACCACCCTTAGGACCTACGAAGCGGACAACAACAACGTCGCCATCCACGATTTCATCCGAAAGAACCGCTTCAATGGCAGCTTCTTCCGAGTCAAAGACCTTAGCAGGACCCGTGATGTTACGAACTTTCACACCTGATACTTTAGCAACCGCCCCTTCTGGAGCCAAGTTCCCTTTCAAGATGATCAATGGACCATCCGCACGTTTCGGATTTTCAAGTGGCATGATGACTTTTTGACCTGGTGTCAAATCAGCGAAGGCTTCCAAGTTCTCAGCTACTGTTTTACCAGTACATGTGATGCGATCCCCGTGAAGGAAACCATTCTTCAGAAGGTATTTCATGACAGCTGGCACGCCACCGACATTGTAAAGGTCTTGGAAAACGTATTTCCCTGAAGGTTTCAAGTCTGCCAAGTGAGGTACGCGCTCTTGGAAATCATTGAAGTCTTCAAGCGTCAAGTCCACATTAGCCGCGTGAGCGATCGCGAGCAAGTGAAGGGTGGCATTGGTGGAACCACCGAGCGCCATGGTTACTGTAATGGCATCTTCAAAGGCTTCACGGGTCAAGATGTCAGATGGTTTGAGTCCCATCTCCAGCATCTTCACAACTGCACGACCTGCTTCTTCGATATCCGCCTTTTTATCAGCTGATTCAGCAGGGTGAGAAGAGGAACCGGGCAAGCTCAGCCCAAGGACCTCAATCGCTGTCGCCATGGTGTTAGCCGTATACATCCCACCACAGCCACCAGGGCCAGGGCAGGCATTACATTCAAGATCTTTCACTTCTTCAGCGGTCATATCACCATGGTTCCATTTCCCGATCCCTTCGAAAACAGAAACCAAGTCGATATCCTTGCCGTTCAGATTACCCGGTGCAATGGTACCACCATAGGCAAAGATCGCCGGGATATCCATATTGGCAATGGCGATCATCGAGCCAGGCATGTTCTTATCACAGCCCCCGATGGCTACAAAGGCATCCACGTTGTGACCCCCCATAGCCGCTTCGATAGAGTCAGCGATGATATCACGTGACGTTAGGGAGAAGCGCATCCCTGGTGTCCCCATAGCGATCCCGTCCGCAACCGTAATGGTGCCAAATTGGACCGGCCAAGCACCTGCATCTTTCACACCTTCTTTGGCCAATTTTCCAAAATCATGAAGGTGGATGTTACAAGGGGTATTTTCCGCCCATGTCGAAATCACTCCGACAATCGGTTTTTCAAAGCTTTCATCGGTCATTCCCGTCGCGCGAAGCATGGCACGGTTGGGAGATTTTACCATGCTATCGTAGACACTACTACGATGGCGTTTGTCTAATTCTGTCATGTCATTCCTCTCGTTCCATTTTTTACCATTATAGCATAAAAGAAGGCCCAAAGACAGATCCAAACTTTGAGATCAACTAGGGAGAAGAAACTTTTCCCAAAAATTTCAATTTTTTTGTCAAGTAACTTTACTTTACAAAAAAGTTTTGTTATACTGTTACAGTTGATGAAAATCAAACCTAATTGAATTTATATCTTAAAAGGAGAAAAACGAAATGGCAGTACCTGCACGTCGCACATCAAAAGCGAAGAAAAACAAACGTCGTACGCACTACAAAGTAACAGCTCCATCTGTAAACTTTGACGAAGCAACTGGAGATTACTCACGTTCTCACCGTGTATCACTTAAAGGATACTACAAAGGACGTAAGATCGCTAAAGCTGCATCAGCTGAATAATAGAAGGGAGATACCATGCGCGTAAATATTACACTTGAACACAAAGAATCTGGTGAACGCTTGTACCTTACTTCTAAAAACAAACGTAACACTCCAGACCGTCTTCAATTGAAGAAATACTCACCAAAACTTCGCAAACACGTTGTGTTTACAGAGGTTAAATAGTGGGTCATTACGTTTCAGTAGAGGCGAAAAAACCTTGATTTAATGCAATTCTTGAATTTTCGAATTTCAATGTATTGCAATAAAAATCAACCGAATGACTACATTTTTGACTACATTTTTTGTGAAATAAATTAGATGTTCGGATATATAGAAAACGCTCTAGTCATATTGTCTAGAGCGTTTTTGTGTTGTTTAAGAAATTGGCTCTATAATTTCTGTAGCGGGTAAAACTACCATAGGAATTATGGAATCCATAATAAGACCTCTTAAGTAGATTTTAGGTATTTACCATGTCTACTTAAGAGGTCTCATATCAGAATGTGAATTAGAGTGTTTCTTTTGCTGTAAGTAATGGAAAATTACTCTCAATAGTATTTTAAAATAATCTTTTTATTCTTGAGGGTAACTAAACAAATTAGAAACGCAAAGATAAACAGGTTAAACTACCATCGATTTTCTTAAATTCGTCTGTATTAACGACTTTTACAGGGTAACCTAGATTTTTTATATGTTCTAATGTTTTTGGGTATCCATCAGGAACTAACACTGTGCCATTTATATACAAACTATTAATTGCATATAATTCCTCTTTAGGAACTACAAATCTATTAAATTCTCTGAACTCGGGAACTTCATTCATTCTTGCACTAACCAACATATTGTTATTTTCTAGATAAATCACAAAATCTTTCAAATGCAAACCTTCTGTCACTGGTATTGTGGAAGAAGTGTAACCGAATTGAGAAACTATTTCACCAAATTGTTTAGCACCTTCTTTATTGGTACGATCAGATAAACCTACATAGAAATGTTTTCCTACAAGCATTACATCTCCACCTTCCATCGTTCCTGGGGATTCAATGTGAAAGATTTGTTCGTCAGCGTAGAATTTCTTTATAGCAGGTTCAATTTCAAATTTTTCACCGTTCCTCGATTCTCTTGGGGAATTAGTAATAATTGCACATTCTTTCATTACTACTGCTGGATCTTCAACAAAACATGAATCTGGGTATTCCTCTAAAGCTTCAAGAACCAGTGCTTTTACTCCTAAACTTTCAATTGCATCAACATATTCTTGGTGCTGACTAATTGCTTTTTCATATATAGGCTTATCGTCACTGAACATTCCTGTACTAATTCCTTCAAGCATCGCTTTACATGGTTTTCTAACAATAATATTCTCATATTTTATCATATTACTTCCTCCAGCAATCATATTCTTCTAAATATATTCTTTTTCAACATACTCAGATTGGCTTAACATCAATAGATTTTCATACATTACATGGAAACTAACAATATCTCCTAATTCGTAACAATGTTCGCTTTCAGTAATATCTAATATCGTATGGTCGCTACTACCACCAATTACTTCAATGTTTGAGTCTAATGGCCGAAGATGTAAACAATCTCCTAAATCTTGCCTTCCAACCGCTATCAGAGCTCTGCGACGAATACCTTTGTCTTCATATTCCTTCTTGTTTCCAAATGCATCAACTGCAATTGTACCAATTGGATGACTTGGTTTGTTTTTCAATTCAACAATTTCCGCCTGTAGCGTAAACGCTTCATCTTCATCAGGAAATACCTTATAATCAAAGCAATCATCCAAATCACTAATATACAACGCATCCCCAACTCTTAGCTGCGTGATACCCTCTGGCATAGATCCCTTTGCAACTAAAGGTAAACTAGTTGAAGCACCCCCAGAAACAACCTCAATCCTACGTCCAATTGCTTTACTAACTTTTTCAGCCTTTGAAATCAGTTCCATCATTTTTTCTGGGGTAGGCATAATTGAGCCATAACACCCTAGATTTGTTCCAACGCCTAATAAATGTAAGTTTTTTAATTCTTGTTCAACAGTACGTGTTGTATTCAGCAATTCCTCTTCGTCAAAAATTCCCTCACGCAAATCACCACATTCAGTCATAATAATCACATTATGAATTTTATTTTGCTCTGAAGCAGCCCGGTTTAATTCTTTTAAAATCTCTAACGAAGAATTCAAGCTAATATCTGCACAAGAAACTAATTCATCAACTTCACTAAGCATTGGTATACGTAAGTCGTAAGTAAGAATATTTGGATTAATCTCTTTTACTCTTTTCAATTGAGATAGTCGCGAAGAAGCCAACGTTTTAAAACCTGCATCTATTAATGTCTTAATAATTTCTTCAAGTCCGTTAATTCCTTTTATTACACCAACAACCTCAATTCCAATATCATTACACATGTCTAATACATTTTTGGCATTATGTTTTAACTTTTTCTTATCAATAACAAACTTTGGATAACCCACGTTGTTCACCTCAAATCTATTATTATTTATTTTTTACATGGTAGATAAATCAATTGTACCGTTAAAAATCAGGACTAGACTGACAATTGCCAAGGCTACTATTACTAGGGCAATAATTTTTTCGATATTAGTGAGGAATTTCTTATTATTTTCTTTACGAGCCAAATAGTAAAC
>CABSRC010000105.1 GCA_902480035.1 uncultured Streptococcus sp.
GCCAATAAGGATCTTCGCTATGTCGTTCCAACTGAAGCCAGCAACCTTTGGTTTGATAACATTGTCATTCCAAAAACCGTGAAAAATAAAGAAGCAGCATATGCCTTTATTAACTTCATGCTTCGTCCTAAAAATGCTTTGAAAAATGCTCTTTATGTCGGCTACTCTACGCCAAATAAAAAAGCCAAAGCCATGTTGCCAAAAGAAATCCAAGATGACCAATCCTTCTATCCAAGCGATGAAACACTGGACCATTTGGAAGTCTATCAACAATTAGGCAAGAAATTGCTTGGAGTCTATAACGATCTTTACCTTCAGGTCAAGATGTATCGGAAATAACACAAAAGGAACCTTTGGGTTCCTTTTTGATTGCCTTATAAAAGTCTCTAACTAGTGAGTTAGATTGAGATTCATATGAAAGATGCTATAATAGTAAGGAAAGTGACTGGCCCATTCAGTCATGAATGGAACGATTGGAGAAGAAGAAATGAAAAGACGACTGGAATTATTTTTGATTATTCTGTTACCGATCCTAGGAATTGTTTTTCTAGGAGGAAAAATCATGACACTGACCAAAAGACCGGAGCAGAAGATAACAACCACTTCTTCAAAGAAAGTCATTCAAAAATCAGAAGAAGAGATAAAAAAAGAACAAGTAGCCTATTTGAAAAAACATGAAAAAGAAATCGGCGATTTTGTGAAAGCTCAAAATCCGAAAGTTGAATCCGTACAGATCGATTGGGATCAGACACAATGGAGTGATGGTGGGCTTACAACTCCCGAATATTATATAAATGTTTTTGGTCGGATTAATCATATTGAGAACTCAGGATGGGGAGTGGATATTCCCATGAATGAAGATGGGACTGTAAATCTTAAAAATATGACGATGGGCGATTACATCAGTATTGATGGTGAGCCTATTGACTAATGGAAATATAAAGTGTTTTGAAATTTTACTGTTTTAAAGAAAGTTACCTCATGAAAAAACAAACGCTATTTAAATTAATCACTACGATAGCTATCTTTATGAGCATGGGAGGTTGCGTAAAACAAAAGGAACAAACGAAACAAGCGCAAACTGTCACCTCTTCATCAACCAAAGAAGACAAAGAAGCCATAAAACAAAAACAGCTCACTTACCTCAAAGAACATGAACAAGAAATCGTCGATTTTGTCAAAGCTCAAAATTCAAAAGTTGAATCCGTACAGATTGATTGGGATCAGTCACAATGGAGTGATGGTGGTCTCACAACTCCCGAATATTATATAAATGTTTTTGGTGGCATTAATCATATTGACGATTCTGGTTGGGGAATAGATATTCCAATTAATGATGATCAGTCAATTGAAATGCGAGAAATGTTTATGCTCCATGAACCTACGATTGGCGGAAAGCCTATTTCCTAATCAAGTACATGCATTTTGAAAAAGAAATATTTTAGAGACAGATACCCATGAAAAAACGAACGCTATTTAAATTAATCACTACCTTAGCTATCCTTGCAAGTATTGGAGGATGTACCATAAAATCAAAAGAGCAAACGAAACCAGCACCAATTGCAACCCCTTCGACAACCAAGGAAGATAAAGAAGCAACGAAGCAAAAACAAATTGACTATTTGAAAGAACATGAAAAAGAAATTGAGGATTTTGTAAAGTCAAAAAATTCTAAAATAGAATCAGTTCAGGTTAATTGGAGTGATATTCGATGGGGCGAAGCTGGCAACGGAACACCTCAAGGAGGTGGCGAGATTATCGAGTTGTATGGTGGTTTTAATCATATTGAAAATTCTGGTTGGAATGTCACGATTGAGATTGTTAATGAAATGCCTGATCTTAAAACCATGATATTAAGCAATGGTTTTGGTGTTGGAGGAGAAGTATTTGAGTAATTGGGACAAGGAAAAGCTTTGAGATTAGAAACAAGACAAATCATGGTAACAGTGGTTGCCATTGTTGGATTTTTAGGCCTTGGAGGCTGCGTTGGGAAATCAAAAGAACAGACGAAACCAATAAATCACATCTCTTCTTCATCAATCAAGGAAGACAAAGAAGCCATTAAACAAAAACAGCTCGCTTACCTCAAAAAACACGAGCAAGAAATGACGGCCTATGTGAAAGCACATAATGCCAATATTCATCAGGTGTCTTATGACTGGGACAGTGTTCAAACAGTTGTAGGAGGTAATGGAACACCTCAGGGAGGTGACGAAATACTATTAGTTTATGGTTATGCCAATGGAAGTGATCTAACAAATTTTAGCTTGAATTTTACGTTAGACGAAAATAAGATGCCTAAAATAGATTCAATTGGTTCTGATAGTTTATATAGGGTAGAAAAGAAATGATCCATCTGTTAGATAATTAGAGATGCAATAGAGGAATCACTTTTAAACGAAATAAAATTATGAGAAAACAAATAAACAATCTGATGATCGCACTTGCTTTCATTTCAACACTTGGATGTCTACTAGGATGTGTGAAGCGAGAACGTGAAAAGAGCAGACAAGCACAAACTGCAACCTCTTCCTCCACTAAAGAAGATAGAGAAGTGATCAAACAAAAACAACTTGCTTATCTCAAAGAGCACGGGCAAGAAATCGTCGATTTTGTGAAATCAAAGAGTTCAAAGATTGAATCTGTTCAAATTTATTGGGACGAAACGCAATGGATTGAGGGTGGAAATGGGACACCACAAGGTGGTGACGAAATGATTCTCATTTTTGGTGGATTTAATCAAAATCCTGAATCTAGTTGGCGAGTTGATGTAGTCGTGGAAGACGGAAAAATTAATTTAAAGACAATGTCTTTGGGCCAATACTTAAGGATAGGTGGAAGAATTTTCGAATAAATAAGTTGATAGAACAATACGAAGTGTGTAGATTGGAGAGAATTGAATGAAGAGACAAATGGAACTATTTTTGATCATTTTGTTACCGATACTAGGACTGGTTTTTCTTGGAGGAAAAATCATGACCCTGACCAAAAGACCCGAACAGAAGATAACGGCCTCATCTTCAAAGAAAGTTGTACAAAAAACAGAAGAAGAGATAAAAAAAGAACAACTGGACTACCTAAAAGAACACGAACAGAAGGTTATTGATTTAGTCAAAGCACAAAATTCAAAAGTTGAATCCGTTCAGATTGATTGGGATCAGACACAATGGGGTGATGGTGGACTGACAACTCCTGAATATTATATGAGTGTTTATGGACGTATAAATAATATTGAAGAATCGGGTTGGGGAGTAGATATCCCAATTAGTGAGGACAATACATTGAATCTAGATGAGATGTATATAGGATCCGACATTGATATAGGGGGAAGATTATTTGAGTAATTGGAATTTAAAAAGTTTTGATAATCTACATGCTTCATTAGCTGAATCAACATATAGAGATAGACTCCAACAAGTTTCCATATGAACAATTAGATCAAATCCAGGAAGAGCGTTCAAAGCTCAAATGGGAGTATGACAACGAGATAGATGCTTTCTATAAAAATCAGAAAAAGCTGGCATCGAAAGCCAAAAAAAATCAGTAAGGTTGTCCTTACTGATTTTTTAGTTGGATCCAGATGTGGCTGTATCTGCGCCACTGTCTGTTGCTGTGGAACCTTGGTCTTGTGCGGCAGATGAACTGGTTTCTGTAGCAGATGAGCTATCGGTTTCTTTTTGTGAACTTGTTTCTGTATTGCTTGAATTGGTTTGTGTATTGGTGTTAGCATCTGTATTGGTAGCGCTTGAGTCAGAGCCCTTATCATGAACTACGACGACACTGGTGCTACTAGATGGTTTGTCTTCTGTTTTTTGATTGTCTTTATTGAGCAGGCTCATAATGGTAAAGGAAGTGACGATAATCCCTAAGAGACTGGCAATCGTAGCTACAACGGTTTGAAATACGGATAAACCTTGTTTGACTTTCTCACCGCGAGATGGTCTTGAATCTACTTTTTCCTCAGGTTTTTGGTTTTTGTTACTTCTTGAATATTGTGACATGTTCATTCTCTTTCTATCAAAAATTGTTTTTTAACACTTTCCTATTATAAGTCATTTTCTGAAAAATGTCTAAAAAGAACTGAATTTTATAGAGTGATTTTGCCGCATCTCTCTTTATCAAATCCTTGTCCCAAGCGGTTAGAAATGATAAAATAGAAGTTACGTAAAAAGAAAGTGATGGATGCGTAGGACATGATCTATTTTGACAATTCAGCAACGACTAAACCCTATCCAGAAGCCCTTGCAACTTATACAGAAGTAGCGACTCGGATCTGGGGAAACCCTTCTAGTTTGCACAATCTAGGTAGTCAAGCTACTCGTATTTTAGAAGCTTCTCGGAAACAAATTGCGGAGCTAATTGGCAAGAAAGCTGAGGAAATTTACTTCACGTCTGGTGGGACAGAAGGGGACAACTGGATCCTCAAGGGTGTCGCCTTTGAGAAAGCTCCTTATGGCAAGCACATCATTGTCTCTGACATCGAGCATCCTGCTATCAAGGAATCAGCTGCTTGGTTAAAGACACAGGGATTCGAAGTGGACTATGCTCCAGTGGATGCGCGTGGCTTTGTCAAGGTGGATGCCTTGGCTAACCTACTCCGTCCGGATACTACCTTGGTCTCTGTCATGGCCGTCAACAATGAGATTGGTTCCATCCAGCCCATCCATGACATCGCGGCTCTCCTAGCAGATCGTCCAACTATTAGTTTCCATGTCGATGCTGTACAAGCTTTGGCAAAGGTAGCAACAGAAGTTTATCTACCAGAGCGCGTGGACTTTGCGACCTTCTCTAGTCACAAATTCCATGGACTTCGCGGAGTCGGCTTTGTCTACATCAAAGAAGGCAAAAAGATCACCCCTCTCTTAACCGGAGGTGGTCAAGAAAAAGAAATGCGCTCGACAACTGAGAATGTGGCAGGTATCGCAGCAACAGCAAAAGCCCTACGCTTAGCCATGGAAAACCAAGAAGCTTTTGCCAGCAAGACCCAGCTGATGAAAGAAGTTATCCGCAAAGAATTGGCCAACTATCCAGATGTCACCATCTTTTCTGGTGAGGATCACTTTGCGCCTCACATCTTGACTTTCGGGATCAAAGGAGTTCGTGGAGAAGTAGTGGTCCATGCCTTTGAAGAGTTTGATATTTACATCTC
>CABSRC010000106.1 GCA_902480035.1 uncultured Streptococcus sp.
ACACGCTACTCCGCTAGCATGGGAGCAGATGTCTTGGACGAAAACGGTCGTGCAGTTCCAATCATCATGGGCTGCTACGGAATCGGTGTGAGCCGTCTTCTTTCAGCCGTTATGGAGCAACATGCACGTCTCTTTGTCAATAAGACTCCAAAAGGGGAATACCGTTACGCTTGGGGAATTAACTTCCCTAAAGAATTGGCGCCATTTGATGTGCATTTGATTCCAGTCAATGTCAAGGATGAAGCAAGTCTTGCTTTGACCAATAGGATTGAAGAAGCCTTGGTTCATAAAGGCTACGAAGTCTTGGTGGATGACCGAAATGAACGGGCTGGTGTCAAATTCAGCGATAGTGATTTGATTGGTCTTCCAATCCGTGTCACAGTTGGTAAAAAAGCAGCTGAAGGCATCGTTGAAGTGAAAATCAAAGCGACAGGAGATACCATCGAAGTGCATGCGGATAATCTTCTTGAAACCCTTTCAATCTTGAACAAATAAGAAAAAAGCTTTCTGAGCCTTAACCAGGTGTTAAGGAACTCAGAGAGCTCTTTTTATTTATCTTCTTTGAGGCCTTGATCTTTGAAATAGGTAAAGAGATCTTGTGGTTTGCCTTTAAGATATTTCAACATGGTAGTGTTGGTTTCTTCCCCTTGATCAGCCAGTAATTTCACAAAATCTTCTTTTTTCATTTGAGTAAAATCAACATGCATAACGTTTGTATAAGTCTGTTTATCATCATCGATTTTGATGCTTGTGTTGATCCCAGCTTGTCCGTTAACACCGCGTTTGGAATTTGCTTTATCAGCTTCTTCTTGGTAGACTTCCTTCAATTCAGCGACATCTGATTTTTGCATATCTTCCGGTATTGGTGCAACTCCCATGATGGTCATCGAAACAATCTCATCTTTTTTGTAGCCAATTTGAATTTTGTTTTGGTAGTGATCACCGAGGTCGCTAACAAAGGTCTTGGTTTGGACTTGCTCCTTTTGGGTTTGAGTGGCCTCTTGCTTGGAAGAAGCGCTAGTAGTTCCTTTTCCTTGATGGCCTTGGCTACAAGCAGTAAGGGCAAGTAGACAGACAGCGGTAAGTAGAAATTTTTTCATAAATACTCCTTATAAGTTAATGGTGTTCGATCTTGTATGAAACAAGCTCTAAACAGTTCTCATTATACCATAAAAGCTCAAAAAATGAAAAAATATACAAAAATAGTCAAAAATTGTATCTAAAAACACCTAAAATCAACAATTTTTATCTATGTGTTGAGTTAATATAGAAGGACAGAGTGTTTTCTTTTCTTCCTAAAAATAATACTAGTTGGAGACTACTAGGGCAAGGAATTTCAGAAAAATATTACAGTTATATGACAAAGTGTTACACATCTGTAACAAAGTTACAATGTTTTATCAGTTAGCCCTCTAAACTTGACATTCTGGTAATATTTCATTAAGATATTTTTAAGTAAATAATACAAACAGGGAGGGAAAGGTAAAATATACAGTTATCTGGCATTTTACTAATTCGTACTAAAATGTATTGTTTATGAAAAAAATATAAGGGTATCAGCCCAAAAGGAGAAAAATATGGCTCAAATTAAATTAACTCCAGAAGACCTACGTGCTTCAGCACAACGTTATGCACAAGGTTCTCAAGAAATCGATCAAATCCTTACTACTTTGACTCATGAACAACAAGTCATCGACGCAAACTGGGATGGATCTGCATTTGATAGCTTTGAAGCACAATTCAACGAATTGTCTCCAAAAATCAAACAATTCGCTCAATTGTTGGAAGACATCAACGGTCAATTGATCAAAGTTGCTGATATCGTTGAACAAACTGACCAAGATATCGCTGCACAAATCCACTAAGATAGTCTTGGAGGTGATCTTACTTCTTGTAGGTAGATCACCCTTTTGTCTTTTGATATATAGAAAATAGGGGTTAGATTCTTAATTCCTAACCCCTATTTTGTATCTATGAATTAGAAAAAGGAAAAGGTATGGAAGTTAAAAATAAAAAATGGTTAAAATACATCGGTCAGAGTGCGGTTGTGCTCCTTTTGATGGGATCTGTCGTGGGTCTTTATACGACGGTTCAAAAGGACCAAAAGCAAAACGAAGCCAAGACCGTGCAAACGACGGAAAACACTAAGCTCAACATTGCGGTTGTCAATGAAGACAAGGCGGTCAAACTGAATGATAAAGAATACAACCTTGGGGCTAGCTATGTAAAGAATATTGAGCGGGATAATTCGCAAAACTGGTCTGTACTCCCTCGTGGAGCTGCTGAGTCAGGTCTTGCAGATGGCAAGTACCAGTTGATGATTGTCATTCCAAGTGACTTTTCAGAGAAAGTCTTGGAAGTGAACGCGGTTAATGCAGAGAAGACCACGGTGACGTATAAGGTCAATGCGGCTGGAAATTCTCAGGTTGAAAACGAGGCCAACAAAGTCGCTAAAGATATCGTTTCAGACTTGAATAGCCAGTTGGTTGATATGTATATGGTCAGCATTTTGAGCAACCTCTATACAGCTCAGAAAAACGTGGAAACAAGTAACAAGATCCAATCGACCAATATTGGTTCTTACCGAAGCAACTTGCTGAATTCGGCTTTGGATTCGAAGAATATCTTCCCGAGTCTCTATAGCTTGTCGACATCATCTGTCGAGTCGAACAATGCTTTGAAGACAGTTCTTGAGTCTTATACCCAGGCTTTTGATCAGTTGACCCAATCTCAGAATCAGTACGGTCAAAACTTTGACACATTGATTAAGCAACGCTCTGAGGACAAGATTAGCCATGAAGAGTTCATGAACCAGCTGATGTCTATGAACCAGTCTGTTGTCAGTGAAAAAACGCAAGAGTTGTATAAAAATTTACAACAAAACCAAGAAGCGATTACCAAGCAATTGAGTCAACCAGCTGAAACAGCAGGAGATTCTTCAGGTACCAAGACCTATGCAGGCTTGACCAAAGATGTGAATGATCGTGTGGCAGACCTCGAAAAAGGGATCAAGGCAGAACGCGACAAATTAGATGAGCATGAAAATAACATCGAGTCTTCTGTAAAAGCGAAGATCCTTGACTACTATGGTCTAAAAGAAGGAGAAAAAGTCACTCTTCGTACCTTGCTTGGAAAGACGACTATCAAGACCTTAAGTGAGGCACGTAATAAAGCGGATGATACTATTCGTCAAGCGATTGAAAAGTTGCCGTCTTTAGATCCTGCTAGTCTTAATCTGAATAAGTATGGGAATCTCAATACAGCAATTCATTTTGATAGTACTTTTGCTGGGACGATGGCGAAAGCAAATGGAAATGCTGATGATTTAAAAACTTTGGCTGCAGAAGTAGATGCCAAATCAACTGCAGTTGCCGATGTCCTCAATGCTAAATCTGGAAAACAGAAGGTTAGCATCCAAGTACCAGCAGGAGTCAAGGTGGATACTTGGACCTATGATGGACATACTTATGCAGGTAGCGGCGAGCAGGAAGTCGAACTGAAAGATGGCAAACAAATCCAAATTCACCTTGTTGAAGATGGAGGAGCTATGCCAAGCGCAATTGATGTTGAAGTTCTTGTGAATGGGGTTTCTTCAACCAGTGTGACGGTATCAGCAGAAGATTTAAAAACAGCTGTCGCTAACTATGCATCGAAAGCCAGTGAAATTGCTTTGGATTATCAACGCGCAGGGGCTTTGATCGATGCCTACTATCCAAAAGATGACAATGGAGATCGTCATTCGCTCTATGATCCAATCGAAGATATGGATTTGACAAACGCTTTGGTCGACATCGTGAAGGCTGCTGTTTCAAGTAACATAAAGGACTACCGTAAGAGTATTGAAACGGATGAATCTGGGGATGCAACGAATAGTGTGAAAGCCCAGTTAGATGGTACTCTTAAACAGCTGCAAGACTTGGGACCACAATTGCAGTCTAATCTTACAGCCATCGAAAACACCAACAAGGATCTAACCCAAAATATCAACGATCAATTGGCACAGTATGCAGACCTTCAAAAACGTTTAGAAGAGATCTCAAAAGCGCAAGAAACAGTGACACAGGCTCAAACCAAGACCGATGCAGACTTGTCAGCTCTTGGTTCTGAATACACCTCCTTGTTGACTTCGACAGAAGGTGTTAAGAGTTCATCTCGTAGCAATGTAGAAGCTGCTAACTCTACTAATGAAATCTTTAGCCAATTGAACAAAGAATTGGAAAGAGCCCAAGGGAATACAGAGAAATTGTCTAGCAATGCAGAGAGCTTGATGGGTGAATTCGATAAGGAATTGTCTGAAAACGGGAACTTCGTCGAAGCCTTCCGCAAAGTCTTCAACAATGCTTACGAAAATGGTGTGCCAAATGAAGTCTTGCTCGACTTCTTGTCAAATCCAGTTGCAGAGAAATCTTCTTCTGTGAAAGCGACCATCAACGTCTACCGTCCATTTATCTGGATCTTTATGCTAGAAATCTTGAGCCTCTTTACAGCTTATCTCTTTGCGACTCAGCCAATCATCCGTAAGGTGAAAGATCGCTTCAAATTAAATCGCTTGCAAGAATCAGATCTCTTGTCTGTCGGTGTCCTTGTGGGACTTTCTCTCATCCTTGGACTGGTGATCGGAATGATTTCAAGTATTCAACTCTCTGTTGGTCGTGAATATGTACCTTCATGGGTATTCTTAGCGGTTCTAGCAAGTTTTGTCTTGGTACAACTGCAATACCTCCTCTTGAAACACTTCCGTGTGATTGGAATGGGACTGGCCTTCTTCATGTTGATCAGTTATGTTTACCTATCAAGTGCGATCGGAACGACCGCGACCTTGTCAGGCCTTCCAGCACTGGTGAAAAATGTTAACCTCCTTTCTATTTTAGAAGGACAGTTTGCGGGTTACTTTGATGGACAAACAGCCGGTATCGGCGTCTTCTTCGGATTGTTGGTCTTCTTCGGCCTTTTGGCGGTTGCCAATATCTTCATTCCAAAGAAGTTTACTCAAACAAAGGAAATTGAATCAAGCTTATGAAAAAAATGATGTATCTTCTCTTTGTCTTTAGTCTCTT
>CABSRC010000107.1 GCA_902480035.1 uncultured Streptococcus sp.
GTGAAACTAGCCCACAAGTTTTGAAAGAAATCGGTACTGACTACGTTGTTATCGGTCACTCAGAACGTCGTGACTACTTCCACGAAACTGATGAAGACATCAACAAAAAAGCAAAAGCAATCTTTGCGAACGGTATGCTTCCAATCATCTGTTGTGGTGAAAGCCTTGAAACTTACGAAGCTGGTAAAGCAGCAGAATTCGTAGGTGCTCAAGTTTCAGCTGCTTTGGCTGGATTGACTGCAGAACAAGTCGCTTCAACAGTAATCGCCTACGAACCAATCTGGGCTATCGGTACTGGTAAATCTGCTTCACAAGACGACGCACAAAAAATGTGTAAAGTTGTTCGTGACGTTGTAGCTGCTGACTTTGGTCAAGAAGTGGCTGACAAAGTACGTGTTCAATACGGTGGTTCAGTTAAACCTGAAAATGTTGCTGAATACATGGCTTGTCCAGACGTTGACGGAGCTCTTGTAGGTGGTGCATCACTTGAAGCTGAAAGCTTCTTGGCATTGCTTGACTTCGTTAAATAATGATCTAAAAAAGTCGAGGTTTCCCTCGACTTTTTTATAGTAGAAAAGACCAGCTACAAAGCTGGTCTTTTGAGTTAGGAACGTCCTAAAAGTTTCTTAATGAGAGAAATCATTTTGTATTTAAGAGGACGGGGATAATAACGGAAGGTTCCCATCTTACGAACGATGTAGCCATTGAAGTTCTGTTTGAAACGAAGCACACCATCTGACCCGTCAAAGATTCCTTGAATGCCTAGGAAGTTGTATAAGGTGATCCCTTTTTCTAATGCTCGCTTCATTGCATGGTATTGAATCAAGAAAGCAGCAGAAAATTTCTGAAATTTAGTATAAGATCCTCCAAATAAATAAGTGACTTCTGAGGGGGTATAGATTATGAGAGCACATGCTAAAGGAACTGTTTCAGATTCTTTACCAGCTAAAGTTTCCCTAACAATATTCGTTTGTTTCTCTAGTTTTTGTAATTGTTGTTCATATTGTTTGGCGGATGGATTTAGCAAGGAAATTTTCTGATCCAAGTGGGCAAGGGCAGCTGTTGAATTGATCTCAGCAACTACGAATTCCGCATATGGACCAAAACTATCATACAAATCATAGTAGTAACTCAGACTTTTATCTTCAAAACCTTGTCTCTTACCAGTTTCCTCGATAATTTGTTTAAACTGAGGGATTTCTTCTCTGGTAATGTTTCGGATGGAAATATCATAGTTTAGGGCAGTGGTAATATTACGACTACAATTTTTGTTGAAGGATTTTAGTAGAGTTTTGGAGTCAACTCCATTGAGATTCTTTAGATAGTGCCAGACAGGTTCTCCACCTGGGTAACCAGTTGTTAAACCATCATGCTGATAGCCCAAGTTTTTAAGGGTATCCATAAAATGAGTTTGCTCCTCACTGGTTGGATTTCCGTCGCTGTCAAAGGTTTGATAGGTATCATAGGGCTTGATGACGAGTTCAATAGCGCTATTCTCTTTCGCATAGTCTTTTAAAGCTGCATAGAAGGGTTCCAGCATAGCTTCCTCTTGGTAGAGGGGCCCTGAATTGATTTCCATATGGAGACCACCTGTCATGGGAAGACTATACAAGATCGCAGCCACTTGGACTTGATCATCTTCCTTCCAAGCGATAAATTGAACGGTGTTCCCTCGCTCTACAAGCAGATCTGCCATCTCTGCAGACTGGATGAAAGAGCGATGGGAGACGGTATTTGCAAATGAGGTAAATTCTTCTTTTGAAATTGTCGTAAGAGTCATGTAACTTATTTACTCCTTAATTTTTTCCGGATCTTGTAAGCTGTGTTTACAAGTGGATAAAGTGGACTTGTTGGAAGGTTGAATTCCCCAACAAATTCTTCAATGATAGGATTAAACTTAGATTTAAAATGATAGAGTCCACCATCTAGTGAATTTTCAATGCCTCCCATATTTTGCCAAGAAGCACCACGGTCGAAAGCGTGTTGGGCAGTTTCATACCAGGTGAGGATGGCGGGTTGGTAACGGCGGAATTCTTCATCCATCCCTGCATAAACATTTTCAGACGTCCCACCGAATTCAAGGCTTAAGGTACCAGATAAAGGAACGATCTTTTTACCTGTTTGGAGATGGTGCTCAAGAAATTGCAGTTCTTCCTCTATACGCTCTTTTTCTTTTTGGTTGTTCTCAACTTTGCCAGGCTTTGTTTTTTCGGTGAATTTTTCAGCCTCGGCCTTGTTTTTTTCAAGATCTTTTGTAAGGGAGGCTTTCCGTTCTGTGAGATCAAGAGTAGACAAAGTAATGTAGGATTGTCCTTGATAGGTCGTGAGCAGTTTTTCGTAGTAATCTTTTCCACGTAAATGAATGCTTTTACGAGCTTCTGTCTTTTTCATGAGAGAAGCAAAGTCCTCTATCAATTCAGTCCCGCCAAATTGGACTTGGATCCCTTTGTTTCGAGCAGTTCGGATGGCTTGTCGAGTAGATTTTGAAAGGTCTTGTTCGGTGAAAAACTCTTTGTGGATATTCGCTTGAAAGCGTGGTTGGATATTTTCTGCCAGATCACTTGTTCGGCCAGTCCATTCAACCCCTTCTGTTGTTAGGGTATCGATCACCGCTTGTACATCAGTGGTTTCCGTATTTTCTTGTCCAATCAAGTGTTTGTTCAAGAAAAGACTTGGATCAAATTTCACAAACAAGGCCTTGTATTGTTTGGCTATTTTTTTAAGGGATTGGATCACATATGAAACTAGCTCCTTGTTTTGGTAATCCATAATAGGGCCACGAGGAATGTAGAGCATGGAAAAGCCAAGTGGCAGGGGTTGAATCAAGATGCTTGCAACCGCGACTAATTGGTCTTCTTGATAAAAACCAACCCGTTCATTTCCCCAATTATCTTTGATTTTTGCCCATGAGCTGCTTTGTAAGAGATTGGTTTGGTCACTCTGAATAACAAAGTCATCATGCTCACTAGCAGAAATTCCTAGCTGGTAATGGTACATTCCTTATAATACCCACTTTCTAATGGCGTATGCAACGCCAGATTCATCATTTGATTTGGTGATAGTTGTAGCAATTTTTTTGAGAGCTGGATTGCCATTCTCCATAACGACGGCATGTCCAACAACTTCTAACATGGAGCGGTCATTTTCCTCATCTCCGATGGCCATGGTTTCTTCTTGCTGGATTCCAAGTCGTTGGGCTAGATGAAGAAGGGCAGCTCCTTTATTGGTCGTTTTCCCTAGAATTTCTAAATAAAAAGAGGCTGATTTGACCATGGTGAAGCGGTCCTGAAATTCTTGAGGGATCTTTGCAATCGCAGCATCCAGAATGTCTGGTTCATCGATATACATGGCCTTAACAAATTCTTTCTCGCGAACTTCTTCAGGTGTCCGGTAATAAAGGGGCATATTAACTAGTTGAGATTCATGAATGGTGTAGCGTCCGATATCTCGATTACTGGTATAAATGCCGTCTTTTGTAATCGCATGAGAGTGAATCTGAAGTTTGTTGGCGAGAGACTCGATATCAAGATAATCCTCATAGGTTAAGAGGTCCTTGATGAGTTCTATTCCAGTAGCGGTTTCTTGAACCAGTCCACCATTAAAGGTAATGACATAGTCTCCAGGATCCATGAGATGAAGTTCCTTTAAGAGTTTTGAGACACCTGCAATGGGACGACCTGTTGTGATCACAATTATGACACCTGCGGCTTTTGCATCTTGAATAGCTTGAAAAACATCTGGTGTGATCTCTTTTTTTGAATTGAGGAGTGTACCATCGATATCGATCGCAACTAATTTAATGGACATCCGTCTCTCCTGTAAAATAATCATTGGTAATGTAAGAAGTGAATTCTTCTACTTGCTTACTGAAAAGTCCGTTAGCTTCCAACATTTCTTTTGGAAAATAGAAGCGGTTGTCTCCATAGCGGGTTCCTGCAAGGGCAGCGACAAGTGGAGATAACTGAGACAACTCGGCCAAACTTCCATCTTTTCTTATCATCTCAATCTGAGTCCGCGGTTTTTCAAGCTCTGGCCGATAAATATCGTAGGGCAAATCGAAATTTTGGTGGATGGCTGTGTAATAAGTAGGATTAAACCCAACCTCTTTAATCAGTTTTTCAAGGATTACTAAGTCTTTTCGCTTATCTTCTGTAAATAGAATCGACTTAAAGACTTTCCGATTGATATAGCGCTGAGCAAGATCAGACAGGATAGTATCCGGGCTGTCCATCCAGACTTGGAAATAGGTATTCATGACACCGTCATCTAGATTTAAGTAGTCTTGGATGGTGACCTCTTCTTCAAAAAATGGAATCAAGCGAGGCGAAGTCAGTTGAAAATACTCTTTCTGATCTGGATAAATGGTTCTAGCGCGTTTGAGTAGATTTTGAAGGAGGACTTCCATGGCACGAGTAGCTGGGTGGAAGTAGACCTGCATATACATTTGGTAACGGCTGACCACGTAATCCTCGACAGCGTGCATGCCATTTTGTTGGAAGGCAATGCCATTTTCAATCGGTCGAATGACGCGCAAAATACGAGTCAAGTCAAATTTCCCATATGATGCACCTGTAAAGTAAGCATCCCGTAGTAAATAATCCATTCGGTCCACATCAATTTGACTAGAAATCAATTGCACCACTTGCTTATTGGGGTAGGTGTGGTCAATGACGCTGGCAACACGATTTGGGAAATCAGGTGCCACTTGTAAGAGGATCTGATTGACCTCCGTCTCTGGACTGGTGATGATCAGCTGGGTCATTTTTTCATGATCGGTCCCAAAGAGTCCTTCGAAGGTATGAGAATAGGCACCATGTCCGATGTCATGAAGAAGAGCGGCTGTCATGGTCAGTAAGTTTTCATCAGAGTTCCATTGCTCTGCATACTTTTCCTCAAAAATGGACAGAATGCGTCTTGAAATTTCATAGGCGCCAAGACAGTGAGAAAAACGACTATGCTCCCCACCGTGGAAGGTAAAACCAGATGTCCCCAGTTGTTTGATGCGGCGTAGTCGTTGAAATTCTTTACTAT
>CABSRC010000108.1 GCA_902480035.1 uncultured Streptococcus sp.
GGAATTTTTTTCTCATCTTGAATTTTAAAGGAGACCATTCCACCTTTTCCAGTGTAGAGGACTTCTTTGACCTGAGGGGAGGTTTTCAAAAACTCGACTACCTTGCGGGCATTCTCAGTGGAGCGCTCCATCCGGATAGAGAGTGTCTTGAGACCACGGATCAACAGATAGCTGTCAAATGGGGAAAGAACAGCACCTGTCGTGTTCAAATTGTAAAAGAGTTTGTCATACAAGTCTGCCTCATTTGTCACGACAACACCAGCCAAGACATCGTTGTGACCAGCTAGGTACTTGGTTGCTGAATGAAGAACAATATCTGCTCCCTCTTCAATTGGGCGTTGATAGATAGGGCTATAGAAGGTATTGTCCACCACTACTTTAGCACCTTTTGCATGGGCCAATTTGGCTAAATGAGCAATATCAAATTCCAACATCAATGGATTGGTTGGTGTTTCAATATAGAGGACATCCACCGGATCATGATCTAGATGGTGGATCAGTTCTTCTTCCGTATTGGCATAGGTGAAAGAGAAGCGGCCTTCTTGCTCTTGTTGGTTAAACCAGCGGAAAGAGCCTCCATAAAGGTCACGAACGGCTAAGACTTTTGTACCAACTGGGAAAATGCTAAAAGCAAGCACAATAGCTGACATTCCAGAACTTGTCGCCAAAGCATAGTCTGCACTTTCGATAGCTGCCAAAGTCTTCTCAGCTGTTGCGCGTGTTGGATTTTTTGTACGGGTATAGTCAAAACCTGTAGACTGACCAAATTCTGGGTGTTGGTAAGTTGTTGAAAAATGCAACGGAGTCGTCAAAGCTCCCGTCGCTTGATCTGACTTGATTCCTGCCTGTGCCAAAATCGTATTGATATTGCGTTTTTTACTCATATTGCCCTCCGATAATCAATTAATCTAACTGCTTACTATTTTATCACTATTATGAGGAGAGTGGTTTTCCCATTTTCAAGACCCAGCTATAGTTTCAAACTATAAGAAAAGAGAGTGGGACAGAAATCGGTAATTCGTTAGAATTTGATTTCGTCGTCCCACCTCCGCACAGTTGAGTAGGGCTGTAAAAGCTGATGAAATCAGCGTAGTAGAGCCCACTCAACCACTGCTTCTTGCTCGACAATCCAAAAACAAGAAGAGGCTAGGACTTTTGTCCCAACCTCTGATTTATTTAATCCGAAATTTTTGTCTAAGACGTGCAGCTTGACCTCCGATAAAGCGGTCAAAATACCGTAGCCATAATCCTAAGGCTCCATAAATAGCAACTCCCAATCCTCCAATGACGACGATATAAATCATGCTCGATACACGGCCATTTGGTGGGAAAATCCAGCCCAAAATCAAACCGGCGATCAAGACTCCAAGTAGCATCACCACAGTCAGGATAGAACCAAGTAAGGTCCGCTTGAAGACGATGGTGCGATTAAACTGAGTAATGGTTTGGATCTCCCGATACATGAGGACGATTGGCACCATTAACGCAATGGTCGTTGACAAAAGCGGACCATAAGAACGAAAGACCAAAATAAATGGAATTTGGAGGACCAATTTCACCACTACCCCATAGAGGAAGTATCGAATGGCCTTGCGATTTTGAAAGAGGGCTTGAATCATTGGCGATAAGACCGTGTAAAGACCGAGAATTACGGTCTGCAACATCGCTACGATAAAGAGTCCTAAGGCCAAGCCATCGGGTTGCCCATAAAATACCGTATAAAGTGGTTTTGCGACTGCTACTGCACCAAAGGTGGCTGGAAGCAAGAAAGCGAGCAACATGGTCAAGTTATCCTGTACGAGCTTCCCAGCTGCTTTTAGGTCCCCCTTCACATAATTCTCTGTCAACAGAGGAATCCCAACTCCCCCAATCGAAGTCGCTACCGCAATCAAGATCATGGTGATTTTGTTTGGATTAGCAGAGAAATAACTAAACATGACCAAGAGCTGCTTTTGACTATAATCTGTGAACCAAGACATGACATTGATAAAGGTCATCTGGTCAACAATTTGGAAGAGCTGAATCGCGGAACCTGTGATGATGAAAGGAATGGCTTCCCGAATCGTATCGATCAAGAGAGCCCGAGTGTCAATCCCTTCACTTCCCTCTTGCTTTCTAAAAATAGAAGAGAGCAAGCCTGTCTTTGCAAGGTAATAAAAGAGCACTAGAAGGCTCGCTCCCATACCAATAAAGGCTGCAAAGGTCGACTGCGTCACAGCCTGCACGTAATCACCTGAGCCAATCTTCATAATGAAGAAGGTCGTGAGCAACATCCAGATGACCCGAATGACTTGTTCAGCGATCTGGCTAATGGCGTAAGGCTTCATGTTGTTAAAACCTTGGAAAAATCCCCGAATGACACTCATCGAAGGAAAGATCAAGACAGCCCAAGAAAGGCTCTGCATGATCGGAATCAACTCTTTTCCCCCACCTGAAAGACTTGCAAAGACAGGAGACAAAAGATACATGAGAATGGCAAATCCAAGGCCTAGAATTCCCATAAATTTCAAGAAGCCCCGAATCAAAGCAAAGCTATGATCCGCTTGGTCCCGGGTATTGTATTTGGCTACTTGCTTGGCAACAGCTACGGGCACTCCAGCTGTCGAAATCAAGAGAAACCAAGCATAGATATTGTAGCCCATTGTAAAAAGACCATTGGCTTGTGGCCCATATTTCCCCATCCAAATATACCAAGGAATAATATAAGCGGCTCCTAGCAAACGGCTGATAAAATTGCTGGCTGTCATCCAGGCAGTCCCGCGTAGCATCTGGGCTTGCTGGTCATTTTGTTCGTGACTCATTGGTGTCCTCTTTCGTTTCTTCTTCTCTTCATTATAAACTTTTCCATGACACTTGTAAAATAGGGACTTTAGGTTTACAATAGTTTTATGATTACAATTGAACAAACCCTCAACATTTTAAAACAAGACCAAAATTTCCGAGAAGTTCTAGTAAATGGTGAATACTACTACCATTTAGAAGGAACAAGTTTTGATGGTATTAGCTATGATAGCCGGAAGGTTTCTGCTAGCACCCTCTTTTTTGTCAAAGGGGCCAACTTCAAAAAAGAATACCTGGAACAGGCTATTTCTAATGGACTCGGCTTTTATGTCTCTGAAAAAGATTATGAAGTTGGTATTCCTGCCATCCTCGTCAATGATATCAAACAGGCCATGAGCTTAATTGCCATGGAGTTTTATGGGCACCCTGAGAAACAATTAAAACTATTGGCCTTCACAGGGACTAAGGGAAAGACAACCGCGGCCTATTTTGCTTACCATATTTTGGAACAAAGTCACCGACCAGCTATGCTGTCTACCATGAATACAACACTGGATGGTAAAAACTTCTTTAAATCGACCCTGACAACGCCAGAGAGTTTAGATCTTTTTGCCATGATGGCTGAGGCAGTAGCCAATGATCGGACCCACTTGATTATGGAAGTTTCCAGTCAAGCTTATCTGGTAAAACGGGTTTACGGTCTGACCTTTGACGTTGGTGTTTTTCTCAACATCAGTCCAGACCATATTGGACCGATTGAACACCCAACTTTTGAGGATTATTTCTACCACAAACGTCTCCTCATGAAGAACAGCCAAGCCGTAGTCATCAATAGCGATATGGATCATTTCCAAGTTTTAGCGGACCAAGTCGCGAACCAAGACCATGATTTTTATGGAAGCCAGTCTGAGAATCAAATTGAAAACTCCAAAGCTTTCAGCTTCTCAGCCACTGGTAAATTAGCTGGAAACTATGATATCCAACTGATTGGACATTTCAACCAAGAAAATGCTGTAGCAGCAGGTCTTGCCTGTCTTCGCCTAGGTGCGAGCCTCGAGGATATCCAAAAAGGGATTGCTAAGACGCGCGTTCCTGGCCGAATGGAAGTCTTGACTCAGAAAAACGGTGCTAAGGTCTTCATCGACTACGCTCATAATGGAGATAGCTTGAAAAAACTGCTCTCAGTTGTTGAAACCCATCAAACGGGGACGATTTCACTGGTTCTTGGATCAACTGGGAATAAAGGAGAGAGCCGCCGCAAGGACTTTGGCTTACTCTTAGAAGACCATCCTGAAATCCAAGTCTTCCTCACAGCGGATGATCCCAACTATGAAGATCCTTTGGCAATCGCTGAAGAGATTAGTAGCTTCATCACGCGCCCTGTCGAGAAAATCGCAGATCGCGAAGAAGCCATTCAAGTGGCTATGGCGACAACCAGCAAGCCTGAAGATGCTGTTATTATCGCTGGAAAAGGAGCAGACTGCTACCAAATCGTCAATGGCGTAAAAGAAGAGTATCCAGGTGATGCTGCCATCGCTGAACGTTATCTATAAGAAAAGCTAAACAAGGCTAGGAAGTTTTCCTAGCCTCTTTCTATTGTTTGATAAACATCAGTCTTTCCTTATCCAAGTCCACTGCTAATTCATATTTGCCTTCATCATTTTTGCGGATATAGCCTAAGATTTCTAAACTATCGACAAAGATGTCCTTGCGCTTTTGCTGGACTACTTCTTTTTTGAGAAATTTGAGCAAAAAGCTAGTCATATACTTAAGAGCATACTCAGGATTGACATCTCCCAAGATGGCATAGAGTTTCTCTTGCTCCTCCGTCAAAGGGTATTGGTGTTTCACCTTGTAGAAGTAATTGGAAAGTGTCTGTGCATGTCGTTCGAAGTCAGTCTCCTCTATGAGAATTGCTGCATTAGTCGTGTTGCGGAGTTCTGTTTGGAAGACCTTGGCTTTTAATTCTTGATAAACTGCACTGTCCTCTCGAACAAAGACCTCTTGATCCAGTTCAACTCGATCAGTTGACTCTAAGAAAGGCAAATTGAGAGTGTAGCGTTTATTTTCTCGAAGGATGAAGCCCGCTTTGATATACTCCTCCATCAGCTTATCCACTGGTTGATCCGGAAATTGGGCCTTAATTTGCCGCAGGATCACATCGTCGTGCTGGTCCAAATAGTTGATCAAGTCCTTGAAAAATGGCTGACGTGTCAAACGTGTGGGATTAATGATTGTAATCAT
>CABSRC010000109.1 GCA_902480035.1 uncultured Streptococcus sp.
AAGCGCGCTAAATTAACCTATAAGGTTAAACAATATCTCCCGGACAAGGTGGTCATTAGTCTAAATCCTGAGACTGTCAGCATGGAAAAGACGATTTTAAACCACATGCAGACCTTCTATCAAGAACATCGGAAAGATTATTCGAGTATCATTGAGGCCAATCAGGCTCAAAACAAAGCCTATAGAGAGGAAATGATGGCTTCTCTTGCGGATCGCCCCTTGACGACGCCGGATCGATACGACTACCAGTTGACCTTTGTTAAGAAAGATGGCAAATGGGAAGTGGAAAAAGCCTATAATAGTGATAGCTTTATGGAAAAATTCGAGGGAAATCTTTCTTAATCATGAAGAAGACACTCCTAGGACAGAAATCTAGGAGTGTTTTTTGTCTATAGTTTGAAACTATATCAAAACCCAAGAAACAAGAATTAGACGGAAACACCTATTAGTGATAAAATAATTTTAAGTTTGAAAGGAGATGAAGGCTCGTGTCTTTTTCTTATGAAGAGTTAGCAGAGATTCGCCACTATATCCACCAACACCCTGAATTGTCTGGTCAAGAATACCAGACAACCGCCTTTCTAAGGGAACGTTTGGAAGAGTTGGGGATTCGTATTTTAGAGAGTGGATTAAAAACTGGTCTGATTGCAGAAATTGGATCTGGTAAACCAGTGGTGGCGCTACGTGCAGATATCGATGCCCTTCCAATTTTGGAACAAACAAATCTGCCCTACCAAAGTCAACATCCAGGTGTCATGCATGCTTGTGGTCACGATTTTCATCAAACCAGTCTTCTGGGAGCAGCAGCTCTTCTCAAGGAAAAAGAAGACCAGCTTGAAGGGACCGTACGCTTGATCTTTCAACCAGCAGAAGAAATCTCAGAAGGTGCTTCTGATGTTTTAGCAACAGGACTGTTGGAGGATGTTCAAGGAATTATTGGTTTTCACAATATTCCCCAGCTAAAAGCAGGGCAACTTGCCTTGAATGCTGGAGCCATGATGGCAGGGGTTGAGAAATTCAAGGTTACTGTGACAGGGGTTAGTAGTCATGCTGCGAGACCAGATTTAGGAGTTGACACTGTAACGGCCGTCACAACCATGGTTCAGAATGTACAATTATTAATTTCACGGACCGTTTCTCCCTTTGAAACAGCTGTTTTGTCCATTACGCACCTGGATGTGGGCTCAACCTGGAATGTGCTTCCAAAATCAGGCTATTTTGAAGGAACCATTCGTTCCTTTAATCCGAGTGTGCAAAGAGACTTGAAGGCACATTTTATTTCTATCATTCGACACATTGCAGAAAGTCTGGAAGTAGATGTGGCTTTTGAGTGGGGTGTGACCCCGCCCGTTACCTTTAATGATGAGGAATTGACGCAGGTGGTTTGGGAAGCTTCACAAGGTTTGGCTGAAGTGATTCCAGCAAATCCTTCTACTGCTGGAGAAGACTTCGCCTTTTACCAAGAGCGAATTCCTGGAGTCTTTGCCTTTATCGGTTCGAATGGAGAGCCGGATGCGCCAGACCTCCATCATGATCACATGACCATCGATGATGCAGCCTTTGAGGTATCGGTTCCCTATTATGTTGAAAATGCGCAAGCTTTATTGCGATATTTTAAGGCCAAAGAAGTGTGATAAAGAAAAACTATCACCTCCATAAAAAATATATATTAGGCAAGTAAATGCTTTTTTGATAAAATTAAAAAATACTTTTAAAATGGCGTTTTATGTGCCTGAAACGAAGAAGGAGATCCTATGAATCTAAAAAAAGTGATTAAGTATTCTGCTTTAGGATTAGTTGCAGTCCTTGCAACCAGTGCTTTAGTAGCATGTTCATCTGGTAAATCAGCCAGTGGTAAGAAAACCATTGAAGTTGGGACTGTTGGAACAACCAAACCATTCTCTTACGAAGAAAAAGACGGCAAGCTAACCGGTTATGAAATCGAAGTTTTGCGTGAAATCTTCAAAGGCTCAGACAAATATGAAGTAAACTTTAACAAAACAGAGTGGTCTTCCGTCTTTGCTGGCTTAGATAGTGACCGTTTCCAAATCGGTGCCAACAACATTAGTTACTCAAAAGAGCGGGAAGAAAAATACCTCTATCCAAATCCATATGCTCGCAATCCATTAGTGTTGGTCGTACCAAAAGATTCTTCTATTAAATCGTTGGATGACATTGGTGGCAAGAAAACAGAAGTTGTTCAAGGAACATCTACTGCTAAACAATTAGAAGATTTCAATAAAAAACATTCAGATAATCCAACTGACTTGCAATACACAGATGGAACCATTCAAACCATCATGGCTAATTTAGCGGATGGTCGTACAGATTACAAGATCTTCGAACGTATTTCTGTAGATACCATCATTCGTGATCAAGGCTATGACAACTTGAAAGTCATTGAGCTTCCAAGCGACCAACAACCTTATGTTTATCCAATTATTGCAAAAGAGGATAAAGACCTTCAAAAATTTGTCAACAAACGCATCAAGGAACTCTATGACAATGGAACCCTTGAAAAATTGTCTAAAAAATACTTCGGTGGTTCTTACCTACCAGAAGCAAAAGATATTAAAGAATAATATTTATTTAAAGGAGATTTTAAAATGAAATTGAAAAAAATTCTTGGTTTAACAGCTCTTGCAGCTGTCGCAACAGTTGCTCTTGCAGCATGTGGTTCTTCAAAATCATCTAGCAAAGATGGTGAAACAACAGTTAAAGTGGGTGTCATGACTTTGAGCGACACTGAAAAAGCTCGTTGGGATGCAGTCGAAGAAAACCTCAAAGGAAAAGGCATCAAATTGGAATTCACCCAATTTACAGATTACTCACAACCAAACGTGGCTGTAAAAGATGGTAGTGTAGATATCAATGCTTTCCAACACCACAACTTCTTGGATAACTGGAATTCTAAAAATGATGATGCGCTTGTCTCTGTAGCGGATACTTACATTGCTCCAATCCGTCTCTACTCTGGTACAGAAAACGGTAAAAATAAATACACTTCTATCAAAGAAATTCCAAAAGGTGGAACCATTGCCGTACCAAATGACCCAACAAATGAAAGCCGTGCCTTGTATGTCTTGCAATCAGCAGGTTTGATTAAATTGGATACCAAAGAAGGACAATTGGCAAACGTATCAAACATCAAAGAAAATCCAAAAGATTTGAAGATTTCTGAATTGGATGCTTCTCAAACGCCTTCTGCTCTTCCTTCAGTAGATGCTGCTGTCATCAACAATACCTTCGTTCGTGAAGCAGGGGTTGACTTCAAAAAAGCGATCTACGTTGAAAAGAAAGACAACAACTCAAAACAATGGTACAATTTGATTGCTGCTAAGAAAGATTGGGAAAAGTCTGACAAAGCAAAAGCCATCAAAGAAATCATCGATGCCTATCACAAAGACAATGTGAAAAAAGCGATCGAAGAATCTTCAGAAGGAATGGACCAACCAGTCTTCTAAGATTCGATCTCAAGTGTATGAAGGAGGTGGAGAAGCAATTCTCTACCTCTTATCGTGTATTAGGAGGAATGCATGCCTTTTGCAACAGAAGCGGAACAAATTCGTAAATTTGAAAATGATGAGGTCGCACAACATTATTTTGAAGTGTTGCGAACCTTGATTTCAAAAAAATCCATTTTTGCTCAACAAGTAGGTCTCAAGGAAGTGGCCAACTATTTGGGGGAAATTTTTACAGCTGCAGGAGCCAAAGTCGAAGTTGATGATAGCTACACAGCCCCTTTTGTGATTGCCAAATTTTTCTCCCCAAATCCAGACGCAAAAACCATCATCTTTTATAACCACTATGATACAGTACCAGCGGATGGAGACCAACCTTGGACGGGAGATCCTTTTACCTTATCGGTTCATTACGGGACCATGTACGGTCGAGGGGTTGATGATGACAAGGGACATATCACAGCTCGTCTCACAGCTCTTCGAAAATACATTCGTGAAAGTGGCGATTTGCCAGTCAATATCACCTTTATCATCGAAGGGGCAGAGGAGTCTGCATCGACTGACTTGGATAAATACTTAGCTAAACACAAGAAACACTTGCGTGAGGCAGACCTCCTAGTTTGGGAACAAGGTACCCGAAACAATCAGGGTCAGTTGGAAATTTCTGGTGGTAGCAAAGGGATCGTCACCTTTGATATGGTGGTGAAGAGTGCAGAAGTGGATATCCATTCCAGCTATGGTGGCGTGGTGGACTCTGCTTCCTGGTATCTGTTAAATGCCATCGCAAGCTTACGTGACAAAGAAGGCCGAATCTTGGTGGATGGGATTTACGATCAGATTCAAGAACCCAATGAACGCGAGCTGGCTTTGATTGAACAATATGCCAACAAAGGCCCAGAAGATGTTGCAGAAACCTATGGTCTTACTCTCCCCGTCTTGAAGGAAGACCGGAAAGAATTTCTGCGCCGTTTCTATTTTGAGCCAGCCTTGAATATTGAAGGTGTTGGTTCTGGTTACCAAGGTCAAGGTGTCAAGACCATTCTTCCAGCAGAGGCGCGTGCTAAGATGGAGGTGCGCTTGGTTCCAGGACTAGATCCCAAAGATGTCTTAGAAAAGATCAAGCAGCAATTGGAGAAAAATGGCTATGATCAGGTCGAATTGGTCTACACTCTCGGTGAAATGAGTTACCGAAGTGATATGAGTGCCCCTTCGATTTTAAATGTTATTCAGCTGGCCAAAGATTTCTATAGAGAAGGGGTTTCAGTTCTTCCAACAACAGCGGGAACAGGACCAATGCATACGGTATTTGAGGCTTTGCAGGTACCGATGGCAGCCTTTGGAATTGGCAATGCCAATAGCCGTGACCATGGGGGCGATGAAAATGTGAAAATCGCCGATTATTACACCCATATTGAATTGATAAAGGAGTTAATAGCAAGTTATGAGTAAAGCAATGATTCAGCTGGACCACATTGATGTGACCTTCCAGCAAAAGAAACGTCAGAT
>CABSRC010000110.1 GCA_902480035.1 uncultured Streptococcus sp.
ATACTACAAGATTTAAAATAATAACCAATAAGGTAAAAAGAGAGTAACCATAAAGTTTAATTGGAAATTCATTTTTGAGATTGCAAAGAGCAAACAAACTCGTTAAAATGCCCGTCAACAATCCAGGCACATATTTTCGTATAACGATTGTTTGAATCAGATGTCCGAAAACATGGTAGATATAAGCGATTATGATGCTTGCGTAAATGTTATAGTTGTTAAACTGGTAACTAAGATATAGCGACGTCATTAGGATGAGAAATTGCTCCAAGACAATAAAGTTGAAAGCAAAAGGAGTGTAATAAGTTAGGATTCGATTGTTTGGATACTGGATTGATATTTTTTTGACAAAGGATGGCATCCAAACGATTTCTTCGAGTTCGTGAAGCATGAAGAGTGATGGAAATAGAAAGTAAAATTGCACGCTGGTCATTGAAAATACTCCCTTCTAGTTAGAGCCCGCTTTTAAAATCTCCAAATAAAAATGGATCACTTCTTGTTCGGTGTAGGACTTGCCTTTTTTCAACCACCAGCTGAGGGTTTCGATGAAATGGCTGACGACCAGGTGTTTGAGATAGGAGTGGGGAATGTTAGGGTACGATTGGATGAGTTCGTCGGCTACCATTGGGTAGACATCGTGTTCTAGTTCTTTTCGCAGTTGCCGGATGAAATAATCGTTTTTAGAGAGCAAGAGACTGGTCACATGGTCTTGATTTTTCTTGAAATGCTGAAAGATATGGGCCAGGTAGTCTTGTGGTGAGAGGTGTTCAGCACGCTCAAAGAGATGGTGAAAGAGCTTTTGGCAGAGTTCATCCAGTAGTAACTCCTTGCTCTCGTAATGGCTGTAAAAGGTTGAGCGCCCCACATCAGCAAGGTCAATGATTTCCTGAACGGTGATGGTCTCGTAGTCTTTTTGGTTGAGTAAGTGTAAGAAAGCTTGATAGATGGCTTTTCGAGTTTTGGTGATGCGACGATCCTGTGCTGTCATATGGACACTTAGAACAAACTGTTCAGTAACGGACACCCTAAACGGTTTGCCCCTATCCTTTCTGTTGTGAATGTTAGATAATGATAATGAACATGATGTTCATGAATCTATTATAACAAAGGATTAAGGATTATGAAGACAAAACATGCGGTCTGGATCGCTTTTTTCTTGAATTTGAGTTATGCCATTGTTGAGTTTATTGCAGGAGGGATTTTTGGATCCAGCGCTGTCCTTGCGGATTCGGTCCATGACTTGGGGGATGCGATCGCTATTGGGATCTCCGCCTTTTTGGAGAGCATTTCTAACCGTGAAGAAGACAGCCACTATACCTTGGGCTACAAGCGCTTTAGCCTTTTAGGGGCCATGGTAACGGCAGTGATTCTCATGACAGGGTCCGTTTTAGTCATTTTGGAAAATATAACGAAACTCTTTCATCCACAACCTGTCAACGATGAGGGCATTCTCTGGCTTGGAATTATTGCCGTCAGCATCAATGTGCTAGCGAGTCTCGTCATTCGCAAGGGGCAAACCAAGAATGAATCCATTCTTAGCCTGCACTTTTTGGAAGATACCTTGGGTTGGGTGGCTGTCATCTTGATGGCCATTGTTCTCCGTTTTACCGACTGGTATATCCTAGATCCGCTCTTATCCCTTGCTATTTCCTTCTTTATTCTGTCCAAAGCCATTCCACGTTTTTGGAGCACGCTCAGGATTTTCCTGGATGCCGTGCCAGAAGGAGTAGATATCCAGCAAGTCAAGAGTGATTTGGAGCAGTTGGAGCATGTGGCTAGTATCAATCAGCTCAATCTTTGGACCATGGATGGCCTGGAAAAAAACGCCATTGTCCATGTTTGTCTAGAGCATGTCAACCACATGGAGGTCTGTAAAGAGTCTATCCGAGACTTGCTCAAAGACTGCGGTTTTCAAAACGTCACCATTGAGGTTGATGAAGACTTAGCAACCCACCGAGCCCATAAACGCAAGATCGAAGAACTGGAAGCTGATCAAGGTCATGGGCATGATCAGCACCACCATTAATGACGACTTGGTATGAGCAGAAGCCTAAGAAAAAGTGTATACTATAGATAAGTAAGCAATAGAAAGTAGGTTGTTCCTATGAAGAAAACAGTCTATACAAAAGCTGGGCAAGTGGGCCTTGTAGAAGTGGAGCGTCCACACATCGAAGCGCCGGATGATGTTATTCTCCGTATCGTTCGCACCTGTGTCTGTGGCTCCGATCTATGGAGCTACCGCAATCCAGATATTGAAGCAGGTCATCAAAATAGTGGCCACGAAGCCATTGGGATTGTCGAAGAAATCGGAGAAGCTATTACAACGGTCAAACCAGGAGACTTTGTCATCGCGCCTTTCACACATGGCTGTGGGGAGTGTGATGCCTGTCGTGCAGGCTATGATGGGACGTGTGACCGCCATATCGGCACTAACTGGTCTGATGGGGTTCAAGCAGAGTACATGCGCTTCGAATACGCCAACTGGGCCCTTGTCAAAATTCCAGGGCAACCATCAGATTATACAGAAGCCATGCTCAAATCCCTCTTGACGCTAGCAGATGTCATGCCGACGGGCTATCATGCGGCGCGTGTAGCAGACGTGAAGCCTGGTGACAAAGTAGTGGTCATCGGGGACGGTGCCGTTGGTCAATGTGCAGTGATCGCAGCTAAGATGCGGGGAGCGTCACAAATTGTCCTCATGAGTCGCCACGAAGACCGCCAACAGATGGCTTTGGAATTTGGTGCGACAGCAGTCGTAGCGGAGCGTGGTGAAGAAGGCATTGCCAAGGTCCGTGAAATCCTTGGTGGCGGAGCAGATGCGGCCCTTGAATGTGTCGGTACCGCAGCAGCTGTTGATCAAGCCCTTGGGGTGCTTCATAATGGTGGGCGTTTAGGTTTTGTCGGTGTCCCTCATTACAATAATCGTGCCCTTGGTTCGACCTTTGCCCAAAACATTTCGGTGGCAGGTGGGGCAGCCTCTGTTACTACCTATGACAAGCAGTTCTTGCTCAAGGCTGTACTTGATGGCGACATCAACCCAGGTCGCGTCTTTACTCATAGCTATAGCTTGGATGAGATTGATCAAGCCTATAAAGATATGGATGAACGTAAGACGATTAAGGCTATGATTGTACTGGACTAACGAAAAAATTCTAGTAGAAAATATCTACTAGAATTTTTTAATACAATTCCCAATCCGGACTTGAAAATTTCTTGGTTCGGGTCATATAAAAATGGATAAAGTGAACTTCCATTGCTAAAGTCATCACGGTTGCGATGGTAATGACAATGGTTGGATTGGCTGAGAAAAGAAGGGAGAGAACCAGTCCGATAAGGAACATCCCTGCTTGCAAACCATAATAGAGCTTGTCATACTTGAGGTGACTCTTGTTAAAATAGCCATTTGCAAGGATAGCAGCTTGAAAGAGGCCGATACCCGTATAGAAGAAGCCAGTCGCAAAATGGTGATGGACTTCTGGATTGACCAAGAAACTCATAGACACAGTCACCATAATCAAGCCGATGAAAATTGGGTAGTGACTATAAATTAGGAAGATTCCCTTATTCTTTCCTTCTTCATCAATGGCATGGTCAAACTTACCAAAGTAATTCATAAAGAGGTTGACCATGATGATAAAGTAAAGGATAGAGTGGATAGAGAAATTTTCAAGTGTAAAAAAATCTGCAAGGCCCATAATCATCTCACCAAAAGTGATGATAACTAAAAGCGAGATGCGTTCAATCAGGTGGGGGAGATTAATCTGAAAAAGACTTGTATGTCGAGTTAAGATAATAGGCATGACGAAGGTCAAGAGAATCCCTAGCATATAGACATAGATACCAAAATCTATCGGAAGAAGTGCAGCTATGTAGATAGCCAAGGTCCTGAGCCCTGTCATCCAAAGAAAGCCCTTGATACTTTTTCGATTGGCTGGAGTAGTAGACTTACGCAAATACTCTACTAAGTATTGGAGAAATAGGGTTAAGGTCAGGGTTCCCACTGTCCAGCAGAAGGTATGAAAGTAGCTCTGCCAGTCATTGGTAATCATGTTTGAGATTAAGAGCAACATTGCCATATTGATGAACATGACGGTCATATTGAAAAGGGAATTCTTTCCATAGCGGTTGGTATAGACGGTCTGAATCATCCAAGAATTGACCAAAACCAGAAGTGTCATCAGGAAACCAAAGATGGCATCTAATGATAAGACTCCATGGTGAAGATGATGGATAAGGGCAGTGGTTTTGGAAATAGCGTAAACAAAGACCAGATCATAAAAGAGTTCACCATACTCAACCCGTTTGTGTTTGATAAGATTTGACATGGGTTATCCTTTCTGCGATGTTTGAACAATTTATTATATCAGAAAAATGACAGTATATGATGGAAGGAAGGGGAGTAGACCAATCAATTTCATTGTGACGCAAATTGTCATTACATGACAACAGTTGATGTAGCCTATTTACTAGGATACTCCGAAGTGTCTTCCTTCTCACGAGCCTTTAAAAAATGGACCGGACAGACTATTTCAGAGTATCGCGAGTAGATGCAGACAGAAGCTTAACAGCAGAAATTTCCATTATCAACACCAGATGTATTCATCTGGTGTTTTTATCTTTCTGAAAAAAATGAAATTTTCTACTTGACAAGTGAGTGTTCACTCACTATAATAGATTTATCATTAAAAAGTGAGTGAACACTCACCTGGGAGGAAGTAGATGAAAACATTGCTACATTTACAAGATTTACAAAAATCTTTTGGTCAACAATTGGTGTTAAACCACGTTGGTTTTGAATTACAGTCTGGGGAAATCATTGGTCTAATCGGTCCTTCTGGTGCTGGTA
>CABSRC010000111.1 GCA_902480035.1 uncultured Streptococcus sp.
ACCAAGTTCATAAAGGCGCTAATCGCAGCAAAGACACCAAAGATAAAGAGGAAGGAATCCAAAATCATAAGAGAGGGAGCATCGTTTAATTTCGGATGCTCTTTTTCATAGCGTTCTTTCTCGCTGAAAGAATTCGCCCAAACAGTTGGAGCTCCAAAAAGAGTCCGTGCCGGAATCCCTTTTCCTTGGTTTTCATGGATAGCTGGAAGGATTTCTTGGATGAGGCTTTCTGCTTCTTCCTCTGATTTCCCGTTTTCAAGCAATTGGTGTTTGGCAATACGGATAAATTCTTGGTTTTTCTTGCTGAGTTGATTCAAATCAAATTGAGACATAAATACTCCTTAGTGTTATTAGTAGGTGTTAGAACCATTTTTTATGGATGAGGTAGACGACGAGAGAACCGGTCAGGGCAAAAGCGATGAAAATGATGAGCCAGAAGGCGTTTGGTTCTCCATTGAGCGGTAATTCATTGTCTTTGAAGTTCATCCCGTAGGCCGAGAAAATCATGGTTGGGATGGACATGACGATGGTCACCATGGCCAAGGTTTTCATGATGTTGTTCTGGTTGTTGGAGATGATCGATGCGAAAGTATCGGTCATGGAGTGGAGGATGTTTCCATAAATATCCGCCATCTCAATGGCCTGCTGGGTTTCGATCAAGGTATCTTCCAGCAGATCTTCGTCTTCTAAGTATTTCTTGATGTTACTAGTGGCACTGGTCAATTTCTTGATCACGCGCTCATTGGTTTTCAGAGAGGCCTTAAAGTAGACGATGGTTTTTTCCAACTCCATCAACTCAATCAGCTCTTCATTACGCGTTGATTTGTGCAATTGACTTTCAATCTGCTCGCTTTTGCGATCCAAGGTACGAAGCGCTGACAAGTAGAGTTCGGCGTTACGGTAGAGGATCTGAAAGATAAAGCGTGACCGCATAAAGGTATAGAAATTCCGCAAGCGTCGGTTGATAAAGATATCTAGAAGCGGCAATTTCTCCAAGCAAGTCGTGATAATAGCCTCTTCTGTTAGGATAATCCCTAGAGGAATCGTCACGTAGTAGGTCTGATTGTTCCGCTCTTCCTTGATGGGAACGTCGACGATGATCAAGGTATACTCATCTTCGATGGTCATACGGGACATTTCTTCCGCATCGAGTGGTGCCCGTAAGTCTGCAATATCGATATTAAAAGCAGAGGCGATTTCCATCGATTCACTTTGGGAAGGGTTCACAAGGTTGATCCAGCTACCGGGTTCCAGCGTCTCTATTTCTTTAAATTCAGTCGTTGTCGATAAAAAGACCTGTTTCATGGTGCCTCCCCTTGTTTTTTTACACCTTAACATTATATCAGAAAAAGGACGGTTTTGGATAAAAGAATACTAAAAAATTTGTTATAATGGAGGTTAACAAAAAGGTGATTAGAGTAAGAATATGCAAGATAAAATTGTCATTCATGGGGCACGCGCCCATAATTTAAAAAATATAGACGTGGAAATTCCACGGGACAAATTAGTCGTGGTGACGGGTTTGTCTGGTTCTGGAAAGTCCAGTCTGGCCTTTGATACTCTCTATGCAGAAGGTCAGCGCCGCTATGTGGAGAGCTTATCGGCCTATGCTCGGCAATTCTTGGGAAATATGGAAAAACCAGATGTCGACTCTATTGACGGCTTGAGTCCAGCCATTTCCATCGACCAAAAAACGACCAGTAAAAACCCACGTTCTACAGTGGGGACGGCAACAGAGATCAATGACTACCTGCGCCTGCTCTATGCGCGTGTAGGGACGCCTTATTGTATCAATGGACATGGGGCTATTACCGCTTCTTCGGTTGAGCAAATTGTCGATCAAGTCTTGGAATTACCAGAGCGCCAACGCCTGCAAATTCTAGCTCCCATTATCCGCAAGAAAAAAGGCCAGCACAAGAATATCATTGAAAAAGTCCAAAAAGACGGCTATGTTCGGGTTCGAGTTGACGGTGAGATCTATGATGTGACAGAGGTTCCAGAACTGTCTAAAAGCAAACAGCACACGATTGAAGTGGTGGTGGACCGAATCGTGATCAAAGAGGGCATCCGCTCGCGTCTCTTTGATTCGATTGAGGCAGCCCTTCGGATAGCGGACGGTTATGTGGTGATTGATACCATGGATGGAAAGGAACTGCTCTTTTCGGAGCATTATGCTTGTCCAGTCTGTGGCTTTACCGTTCCTGAATTAGAGCCCCGTCTCTTTTCTTTCAATGCGCCTTTTGGATCTTGTCCAGACTGTGATGGGCTGGGTATTAAGCTAGAGGTGGACTTGGATTTGGTGGTGCCAGATGATCGCTTAAGCCTTCGTGAAGGAGCACTTGCTCCTTGGAATCCGATCTCTTCTAACTACTATCCTCAGATGTTGGAGCAGGCCATGATCCATTTTGGTATTGATATGGACCGACCTTTTTCCGATCTTTCTCAAGAAGAAAAGGACTTGGTCCTCTATGGGTCAAATGGCAAGGAATTCCACTTCCACTATGAAAATGAGTTTGGTGGGGTTCGGGATATCGAAATTCCTTTTGAAGGGGTCGTAAATAACATTCACCGTCGTTTTCGTGAGACCAATAGTGATTTCACCCGCAACCAAATGCGCTCTTATATGAACGAATTGACCTGTGCAACCTGCCATGGCTACCGTCTCAATGACCAAGCACTTTCTGTTCGTGTTGGTGGGGAGAAGGGGATGCATATCGGGGAAGTGTCAGATCTATCGATTGCGGACCACTTAAAAGCCGTGGACCAACTGGTCTTAACGGACAATGAAGCTACGATTGCAAGACCGATCCTAAAAGAGATTAAGGATCGCTTGACCTTCTTAAACAATGTGGGGCTCAATTACTTGACCCTGTCACGATCGGCTGGGACCTTATCAGGTGGAGAAAGCCAGCGTATTCGTTTGGCAACCCAGATCGGTTCCAACCTCTCTGGTGTCCTTTATATCTTGGATGAGCCGTCTATTGGCCTCCATCAAAGGGACAATGACCGCCTGATTGCCAGTCTCAAGAAGATGCGTGATTTAGGCAACACCTTGATCGTCGTCGAACATGATGAAGATACCATGAGAGAGGCAGACTACCTGATCGACGTCGGCCCAGGTGCCGGTGTCTTTGGGGGAGAGATCGTTGCAGCAGGAACTCCAAAGCAGGTGGCTCGCAACAGCAAATCCATCACAGGTCAGTACTTGTCCGGCAAGCGCAAGATTCCGGTTCCAACGGAACGCCGTTCAGGGAATGGCCACTATATTGAAATAACAGGAGCCAGTGAGAATAACTTACAAGACATCACAGCGCGCTTTCCTCTGGGCAAATTTATCGCAGTCACTGGAGTTTCCGGTTCTGGAAAATCGACATTGATCAATGGCATCTTGAAAAAAGCCATCGCTCAAAAGCTCAACCGCAATTCGGAAAAACCAGGGAAATACAAGACGATTCAGGGGATTGAGCATATCGATCGCTTGATCGACATTGACCAAAGCCCGATTGGCCGGACTCCTCGTTCCAATCCAGCGACCTATACAGGCGTCTTCGATGACATTCGCGATCTCTTTGCTCAGACCAATGAAGCCAAAATTCGGGGCTATAAAAAAGGCCGCTTTAGTTTCAATGTCAAGGGCGGGCGTTGTGAAGCCTGCTCAGGAGATGGGATCATCAAGATTGAAATGCACTTCTTGCCGGATGTCTTTGTTCCTTGTGAGGTCTGCCATGGACGTCGTTACAATAGTGAGACCCTCGAAGTCCACTACAAGGAAAAAAATATTGCAGAAGTGCTGGATATGACGGTCAATAAGGCGGTTGAATTCTTCAAGCACATTCCAAAAATTGAACGCAAACTCAAGACCATCCAAGATGTGGGCTTGGGCTATGTAACACTAGGCCAACCAGCGACCACCCTTTCAGGTGGGGAAGCGCAGCGAATGAAGTTGGCTTCTGAATTGCACAAGCGCTCTACAGGAAAATCCTTCTATATCTTGGATGAACCAACGACCGGACTCCATACCGAAGACATTTCTCGCTTGATCAAAGTCTTAGAGCGTTTTGTGGATGATGGCAATACAGTACTTGTGATTGAGCACAATTTAGATGTTATTAAGACAGCAGACCATATCATCGATTTAGGACCAGAAGGTGGTGTCGGTGGTGGAACCATTATTGCGACCGGAACACCAGAAGAAGTAGCAGCAAATCCTGCTAGCTACACAGGACAATATTTGAAAGGAAAATTACAATGAATCAACGGATCAGCAACTTAAGAAACAAAATGAAAGCCCAAAACCTCAAAGCAGTATTGATTAACAATTTGAAAAATGTTTATTATTTGACCAATTTCTGGGGTTCAAACGGAACTGCTTTGGTGACAGAAGAACGTGTGGTACTCTTTACAGATTCGCGCTACACCATCCATGCCCATGCGACTTGTTTTCATTTTGTAGAGATTGTGGAAACCCGCGATGAGTTGACTGCAGCTGCAGAGATCGTTAAGGACCTTGGAATCAAAGAACTTGGTTTTGAGGACGAAGTGACGGTAGCCTACCATGCCCGTATGGCTTCTGTTTTCAGTGGCATTACCCTTCAATCCCTAGCGAATTTTGTCATGGAATTGCGCTTGATTAAGGATGAAACGGAGATTGCGGCCATTAAAAAAGCTTGTAGTATCTCTGACCAAGCCTTCCGTGATATTTTGGATTATATCAAGGTAGGGAAAACGACAGAGTTGGAAGCAGCAACTTTCCTCGATTTTAGAATGCGGGAGTTGGGAGCTTCTGGTGTATCTTTTGATATTAT
>CABSRC010000112.1 GCA_902480035.1 uncultured Streptococcus sp.
GGGAGTATGATAAGCGGATCGCTGGCTTTGCTCATGAAGCTGGTAAAGGTATGATCATTGTTGTCAACAAATGGGATACCATTGAAAAAGACAACCATACCATGAAGCAGTGGGAAGATGACATTCGCGATCAATTCCAATACCTTTCTTATGCACCAATTGTCTTTGTCTCTGCTCTTACCAAACAACGCTTGCACAAGTTGCCAGAGATGATCAAGCAGATCAGTGAGAGTCAAAATACGCGGATTCCTTCAGCTGTCTTGAACGATGTGATTATGGATGCGATTGCTATCAATCCAACGCCGACAGATAAAGGAAAACGCCTCAAGATCTTCTATGCGACCCAAGTGGCAACCAAGCCACCAACCTTTGTAGTCTTTGTCAATGAAGAAGAGCTCATGCACTTCTCTTATCTTCGTTTCTTGGAAAACCAGATTCGAAAAGCCTTTGTCTTTGAAGGAACCCCGATCCATTTGATCGCGCGAAAACGGAAGTAGCCTGAGTGCCTCAGGAAACTAATACTAGTAGACTATTTGCTGGTCTTGCCATCCTTCACTTAACAGTTAGGTAGTCAAGGTGCCAAGAAGATCTTGTCAGTCCTTTGAAAAAGGAGATGAATGGATCATTCTAACTATAAAAAAGAACTAAATAGGACTCTTTGTCGACCGCGAGAGACAAGAAGAGTCCTTTTTTATATGAACATCTGAAAGATTAACTAATTCAAAGAAAAAGCCTGATGTGCTTTAATGGATAGAAAAGGAAGGTAACCATGTCTAATATAGAATGCCTACTGTTTATTTCTTTGTTATGCTTATTGGCACTTGTGCGTATCATGAGGAAATTCTTAAAAAATACTTTGGTCTTTTTGGGGTAGGCCATCCTTTATGGGGCCTCCCTCATTCTAATCATTTGGGGATAATTGAATAGTAGATTGCCCGAAAACGCCTATTTTAATCAGTTTTATCGAATTAATTTTAACTATACTTTGAAATATGGTATAATAAAGGGATTAATCTAAGGTGGTAAACATGGCAAAATTAATTCCTGGGAAGGTTCGTTCACAAGGGAGCCTTCTCTATGAAACTGGGAAAGTTTCCCTTCAGGAAGTAAAAGAAAAATACCTGTATTTTCGGGTGGAAGAAGAAAGCTTGCGGTACAGTTTGGACGACGATGCCGTTTTTTGTAGCTGTGCTTTCTTTCAAAAGAAAAAATTCTGTACGCATCTGGCAGCTGTGGAAGCTTTTTTGAAGAATGATGACAGTGGGAAAGCAGCTCTTGCAAGTCTTGAAGAAGACGCCACGGCGACTGAAGAAACGCAGGAGAAGGTCTCTTTTGGAAGTTTGTTTTTAGACCAGGTCCTTCCAAAAATCGAAAAGAAAGAAACACGCTATGTCTTATCAGCAGTCGGGCAGGAGGATGAATACTCTGGTCAATTCTTGTGGACTCTTCGCATTCGTCGCTTGCCAGACGAGCGCTCTTATGTGATCAGAGATGTGCTAGCTTTTTTGCAGACCCTTCAGAAAGAAGGACACTTTGCCATTGGCAAAAGTTATTATGAACCCATTTCTTACTTAGAATTTGATGGGGCTAGCCAGGATGTGATCAATTTCCTACAAGGCTTGGTCACAGATGGTGGATCGAAAGAGCAAGATTTCTTTCCAAATGCTGGGCGCCATCTCTATTTTCCACCGACTCTTTTTGAAGAAGCTGTGGAATTACTGATGAATTTGGACTCTTTTCTCCTGCAATATAGCTTGTATGACTTTTCAGGGGTCTATTTTCAGGATGTCCATGGAGAGGAAGATCTCTTTCATTTTCAGGTGGAAGACCATGGTGATTTTTACGAATTGATCATTACTGAGCCACAGGTGAAGGTCGTCGAGTCTGCTGTTTATCTGTTTCGAAATGGTGTCTTCTATCACTTGACGCCCCAACAGCGGACCCTATGGAAGGCGATTCAAGATTTGCCAATGGATCAGGATCGTAAAAAACGCCTGCATTTTGATCCAACGGATCAAACAAAGCTTTCCTATAGTTTAAAAGAGTTCAAAAAACTGGGGCAAATAACAGCACCTAAAAGCTTTCTAATCCACGATTTCACTCCGGAATTTCATTTTGATTTGGCACAGGACCAGACTGTTTTACTGGATGTGGTCTTTCAATACGAAGATCGTGCGGTGACCACGCGTGAGGAACTTCTCAATCTTCCTTATTCCAGTGATTTTGATAAGGAGCAAGAAGTCTTTGCAACCATGCTAGCAGCAGGGTTTACGGATGATTTTTCTTCTCAAAGAAGTCCGTTATCAAGTGAGCAAATCTATCCATTCTTTCACCAACAGATCCCGACTTTTGAAGCCTTAGGGGAGGTCATCCTCTCTGATAGCCTTTTAGATCTTTATCAAGTGGAGCGTCCAAAAATTGATGTGAAAACCAATGGCAGTCTATTGGAGATTGGCTTTGACTTTGAGAGTGTAGATCCAGCTGAAGTGGATCAGGTCCTCAAAGCACTGGTGGGGCAAGAAGATTATTTTGTCAGCCATACAGGGAAGGTTCTTGTCTTTGATGAAGAGACCAAGAAGATCAGTCGCGCTTTAGCAGATCTGCGCGCTAAGATGAGCAAGGGTGGGAAACTACAAGCCCGCCGGATTGCTGCTTATCAGCTATCTGATTTGTTGGCAGATCAAGACAATGTTCATTTTTCAGAAGAATTTCGAAATTTGGCTCATGATCTGACTCATCCAGAAGATTTCCAACTCCCACAGATGACAATCCAAGCAACCCTAAGGGATTATCAAGAGATCGGGGTCAAATGGTTCTCCATGCTGAATCATTATGGTTTTGGTGGTATTTTAGCGGATGATATGGGGCTTGGGAAAACCCTGCAGACCATTTCCTTTTTGACCAGTGTTGCAAAAAAAGAAACTAAAATCTTAATTCTAGCTCCGTCCAGTCTCATCTACAACTGGAAACAAGAATTTTCAAAATTTGCTCCTCAGATGGAAGTGGCAGTCGTCTACGGCCTCAAGCAACATCGCGATGAACTCATTGCAACCAATCCTCAGGTAGTCATTACGAGTTACGCCTCTTTCCGTCAGGATGTGGAGGAATACCAGAAAAATCAATATGAATACCTAATTCTAGATGAAGCTCAGGTCATGAAAAATGCCCAAACCAAGATTGCTCAACACTTACGTGGATTTGAGGTGCCGCATATATTTGCGCTATCTGGGACACCGATTGAGAACCATGTAGGAGAGCTTTGGTCCATTTTCCAAATTGTTCTTCCTGGTCTGTTTCCAGCTAAAAAAGAATTTCAAAAGTTGAGTCCTGAGACTATTGCGCGATTTGTCAAACCTTTTGTCCTGAGACGGAAAAAAAATGAAGTGCTCCAAGAATTACCGGACTTGATTGAAACAACCTATCACAATGAGCTGGACGAAAGCCAAAAAACGATTTATTTAGCCCAATTAAAGCAAATTCAAGATCGGGTTCGAAGTTCTAGTGAGGAAGAATTAAATCGGAGTAAGGTTGAAATTCTCTCAGGTCTCATGCGCCTTCGTCAAATTTGTGATACTCCAGCCCTCTTTATGGAAGACTATCAAGGAGATAGTGGAAAATTGGAGAGTCTTCGAGATCTTTTGGGTCAAATCAAGGATGGTGACCATCGAGTTTTGATTTTCTCCCAATTCAGAGGTATGTTGGATATCCTAGAGCAAGAGATTGATCAGCTCGGCATGACTTCCTTTAAAATCACGGGTTCCACTCCGGCTAAAGATCGTCAAGAAATGACCAATGCCTTTAATGCTGGAGAGCGCCATGCTTTTCTCATTTCTTTGAAGGCCGGAGGAGTCGGATTGAACCTCACTGGAGCCGATACCGTCATCTTAGTCGATTTGTGGTGGAATCCTGCAGTGGAAGACCAGGCTATTGGCCGTGCCCATCGAATGGGTCAGGAACAAAATGTTGAAGTTTACCGCATGATCACCCGTGGAACGATTGAAGAAAAAATCCAGGAACTCCAAGCATCTAAAAGACACTTGGTCTCAACGATTTTAGATGGAACGGAAACACGATCTAGTTTATCTGTTGAAGAAATTCGTGAGATTCTTGGAATTCAATCAGAATAGCTTGAAAAATTCTGTGAATAGTTTATAATTAAAGGAGTGTCGAAAGGAAGAAAACATGACAGAAAAATATTTTCCTCAAGTAGGGGATAATGAGTTGATGTTAACAGAGATGCCCCACATGAACCTGTATGATGAAACAGACTTGATTAGTAACATTACAGGCGATTATGTAGATAAAAATTATTTGGAATGGCAACCAATTGCTGAAAATACCAAACCCAAGCATCCCTATCATCAACCATTAGAAGAGCCCCTACCAAAAAGACGGCCAGTAAGAAAACCTGATTTTAAAGAACCGATTGATAAAAAAAGTCCTGCCAATCGTTATGCAGAGGAAGCTAGAGAGCGTGCGCGTGAAGATTTGAAAAAGAAACGTACAGCTCCCTACCTGACTACAGAGCCAATGGCTACCACAAGTAAGCGGAAAAAACCATTTATTTCTGAACGAAAACCTGGTCAGCCAACGGCTCCCTTCCAAAAGGAAAATCCGGGTGAATTATTGAAATATAGCAAACGATTACGACAAGATCAGTTGATCCTTGCAGAGTTCGAATCTGCAGGAGAACCAGAAGTGGCAGAACCGACTGAAAAGAAAAACAATTATGATTTCTTAAAGACTAGCCAAATATACAATAAAGATCAGCACA
>CABSRC010000113.1 GCA_902480035.1 uncultured Streptococcus sp.
ACCTCCGCACAGTTGAGTAGGGCTGTAAAAGCTGATGAAATCAGCGTAGTAGAGCCCACTCAACCACTGCGTCTTGCTCGACAATCCAAAGACAATTGAGAGGCTAGGACTTTTGTCCCAGCCTCTTATTTTTTATCTCATTGTCACAAATTCTTCGGATCCGGTTGGGTGAATGGCGACAGTTGCATCGAAATCGGCTTTTGTCGCTCCCATCTTGATAGCAACTGCAAATCCTTGGATCATTTCATCGACTCCGTAGCCAAGACCATGAAGGCCAACGACCCTTTCTTCGGGACCAGCAGTGATGAGTTTGAATTTTGCTTGCTGGCGGTGTTGGGTAACAGCGGTGTACATGGAAGCAAATTGAGAAGTATAGACTTTGATATTCTCTTTACCATAAGTTTGCTGGGCTTCTTCCTCCGTTAGGCCAACGGTTCCAATAGCAGGGTGAGAAAAGACAACGGTTGGGATGTTTGTATAATCCATTTTGGCATTGTCTTTTCCATTGAATAGTCGTTCAGAAAGAGTGCGTCCAGCTTTAATAGCGACAGGGGTTAATTCTTTTTCTCCTGTGACATCCCCAAGAGCATAGATTCCTGGAATAACTGTATTCTGGTATTCATCTACTGCAATGAATCCTTTTTCATTTAAGGTGACGCCTGCAGCTTCTAGATTGAGATCCTGGACGTTTGGTTTTCGTCCTGTTGCCCAGATAACATGATCTGCCACGTGGCTGGTCATATCCTCAAAATAAATCTTCACACGACCGTCTTCTAATTTTTCAAGCTTCATGGGAACCTTATGTTTGTGAAGCGGAAGGTTTTGTTTTTCCATTTCTTCCATTAAGCCATCGACAATGTAGGAATCAAACTTTCTTAAGGGACGATCACCGCGAACGAAGAGATCGGTCTGAACACCAAGGGCATGGAGCACACCGGCTAGTTCCACTGCGATGTAGCCAGCTCCAATAATGGCAACAGATGTAGGGAGTTCTTCCCAAGCAAAGACATCGTCAGAAGTATCGCCAAATTCAGCTCCAGGAACAGAAGGAATAAAGGGATGGGCACCGGTCGCAATTACGATATGCTTGGCCTTAATGGTTTCTCCATTTACCTCGATCGTATGAGCATCCACAAAACGAGCACGACCTTGAATCAATTCGACTCCATTGCGTTTAAAACTACCATCATAAGAATTCCGAGTACGATCTATATAGGCTTCGCGATTCTTTCTTAAGGTTGCAAAATCAAATTCGGTCTGTTCAGAAGTAAATCCATAATCTGGCCCGTAATCACGAATGGCTTCTGCAATTTGTGCACCATACCACATAATCTTTTTAGGTACACATCCTCTGTTGACACAGGTGCCACCCAATTGTTTTTCTTCAATGACGGCTGCACGGGCACCGTGCTCCCCAGCCCGGTTCATGGTAGCGATTCCTCCACTACCTCCACCAATTGAAATAATATCAAATTCTTTCATGTTTTCCTCCTAAATGGGATTTCAGTTTGATTGTAATATCAACTGTTACAAAAGTCAAGGGTTTAGCATGTTACCAAGCATTTAAATTTCATTTTGCCGTGTCAATTTTAGATAGAAAAGTAAGGAAATATGGTATACTATGGTATAGAATAAAACGCTTTCTTTGATGGAGAAAAACGATGAAGAAATTGAAAAAATGGCAACTATTTACAGCTGCAGGTGCAGCAATTGTGGTGATTGGAACAGGAAGTGTGATGATGTTTTCGCATCCAAGTACTCCTGATCAAGCAGTCACGAAAGAAACTCCAATGGTACAAACGGTCAAGGATGGATCGATCGCTTCTTCGGTCTTGTTAACTGGGAAAGTCACTGCCAACCAGGAACAGTATGTCTATTTTGATGGAACCAAAGGGGATTTGCAGTCGATTTTGGTCAATGTAGGAGATCAAGTGACGGCCGGTCAGCCAATTGTTCAGTATAGCAGTACAGAGGCCCAAACCGCTTATGATGCAGCCGTTCGTGCTGTCAATAAGGCAGATCGTCAGTTAAATGACTTACTGACAAATGGTGTGACCATTGATACGACAGGCGATGAAGAAGCAGATGCCAAATCAGCTTCGCAGACCCAACGGACAGTCGATTCTCAAGCTAGCGATTTACGAGATGCTAAGTCGGATGCGGTCGATAATATGAACAAGGCTAAGGCTCTTCTGGATGCGACAACAGTTAGGAGTAATACAGATGGTACCGTGGTCGAAGTCAATAAAGATGTTTCAAAATCGACTACAGGGACCAACCAAACTCTGGTTCACATTGTGAGCAACGGGAATTTACAAGTCAAAGGGGAGTTGTCTGAATACAATTTGGCCAATATCTCTGAAGGTCAGGAAGTGGTCCTCACTTCCAAGGTTTATCCGGATAAAACCTGGACAGGAAAGATTTCTTATGTAGCCAACTATCCGACCGACGCGGGTCAAGCAGGTGCCAATGCAGCAGGTGGAACACAAGGAAGCGGTGGAACCAAGTACCCATTTACAGTGGATATTACCAGTGAGATTGGAGAACTCAAACAAGGCTTTTCTGTCAATATTGAAGTCAAAAGTTCTACTCAACATCCCCTTGTTCCCGTGACAAGTGTCATGGCTGATGGAGATACGAGCTATGTATGGACGGTCGAAAATGGCAAGGCTAAGAAAGTAAAAGTGACGCTTGGTAACGCCGATGCTGAAAACCAGGAAATCTTGTCAGGCTTGAAGAAAGATGCTCAAGTTATTGTGAATCCTAATGAGAAACTGGAAGATGGAAAAGAGATCGGAAAATATGACAAAATTGATTGAACTAAAAGGAATCAATAAAACCTATAAAAATGGGGATCAGGAACTTCGTGTCTTAAAAGACATCGATTTAGAAGTCGAAGAGGGAGAATTTGTGGCCATTATGGGTCCATCTGGCTCAGGAAAATCGACCTTGATGAACGTCATTGGCTTGTTGGATCGCCCGACCAGTGGAGAGTATTTTCTAGAAGGTCAGGAGGTTGGAAATCTCAGTGAGAAAAAATTAGCACGTGTTCGTAATGAACAGATCGGTTTTGTCTTTCAACAATTCTTTCTTCTCTCTAAGCTCAATGCCTTTCAAAATGTAGAACTGCCTCTCATTTATGCAGGGGTTCATCCTGCTAAACGGAAGGAATTAGCTGAGCAGTACCTTGAAAAGGTGGAGCTCCATTCTCGCATGCACCATTTGCCGTCGGAACTCTCAGGGGGTCAAAAACAACGGGTTGCGATTGCTCGAGCCCTTGTCAATCAGCCAGCCATCGTCTTAGCAGATGAGCCGACTGGAGCCCTAGATACCAAGACGGGAGAGCAAATAATGGACTTGTTAACCAAGCTAAACCAAGAAGGAAAAACCATTATCATGGTTACACACGAGCCAGAAATTGCAGCCTTTGCGCATCGCCGCATCGTCATTCGTGATGGAGTGATCTCCTCAGATAGCAAGCTGGAAAGGGGGACCTAATGCAAAATTGGAAATTTGCGATCAGCTCGATTATGAGCCATAAATTACGGTCTTTCTTGACCATGGTAGGGATCATTATTGGGGTTGCTTCTGTCGTTGTCATTATGGCTCTTGGAGATGGAATGAAAGCTGGTGTCACCAAGACCTTCACCAAGGACCAAGAGTATGTACAAATCTCTTATTCTCCCAACAAGAGTGGCTATGTGACTGGGATCAATATTGGCCCTTCTGATGATACTGGAGAAGGAGAAGGCGGAGGCGAAAGTGGCCCTGCAGCTGAAGACCGAGGGATGGCTGCTCCATCGGATATCGATGGGGAAAACGCTGAAGCTGTTGATGGTCAAGTCCAAGAAGCACCACCAGTTGTGCAAGAATCTTGGGTTAAGGAATTAACCAAGATTCAAGGCATCGATGGTTACTATGTTAGCAATACCTCCAATGCAACCATTGCTTTTCAAAAGAAAAAAGCAGAAGGGGTAAACATCCAAGGGGTAAATGAAACCTATTTTTCTGTCAAAAAGGTTGAGCTCTTATCTGGACGAAAATTAACCCCTTCAGACTATAGTAATTTCTCCCGGGTGGTGCTCCTTGATGAAGGATTGGCTCAACAATTATTTGGAACGGAGAATCCACTGAATCAGGTGGTCTCTGTTGGAGACAACAATTATCGCGTCGTTGGTATTTTCAAGGATCCAAATGCAGGGACAGCCCTCTATGGAGCTTCTTCAGGTGGAAGTGCCTTGATGGCCAATACTCAACTGGCTTCTGAATTCGGAACGGATGAAATTCAAAATATTGTCGTCCATGTACCGAATGTGAAAGAAATCAAATCTGTTGGGATTGAGGCTGCTCAAAAGTTAACAGAACTTTCAGGTGTTCGCCAAGGAGAATTTCAAATCTTTAATTTGGATAGCATCCTAGAGGAAACCAATAAAGTAGTAGGAATTATGACGTCAGTGATCGGTGCCATTGCAGGGATTTCCCTTTTGGTTGGCGGGATTGGAGTCATGAATATCATGTTGGTTTCTGTGACAGAGCGGACGAGAGAGATCGGTCTTCGCAAAGCATTGGGAGCAACCCGAGGTAAGATTCTGGTTCAATTTTTGATTGAGGCGATGGTCTTGACCATCATTGGTGGGCTGATTGGACTTGGCCTTGCTTATGGTGTAAATAGCTTGATTACTACACTCGCAGCAGCCTCCCTAGAAGGACCACCGATTATTTCCTTAAATGTCGCTATCGGCAGTATTATTTTCTCTGCTTTTG
>CABSRC010000114.1 GCA_902480035.1 uncultured Streptococcus sp.
ATCAGGTTTTCTTGCAGTTGAACAGTATCTTCTGGAGAGATGCTGACATTACAGAGGGAACCAAAGCCAGTGGTTACACCATAGACGACTCGTTTTTCCCGGACAATGTCATCAACGATTTTACGGGATGCGGTAACGGCTTCTTTGGCTTGTTCATCAAGCTCGCATTGGGCACCGTGCCGAGATACAGCGATGACTTCTTCGAGTGTTAAGCTATTACCATCTAAATGAATCAATTGAGTCATATAAAACCTCCGATTATGAATAGTTGTTCTGTGGAAGTAGTGTTGTTTACTTCGGTTTGAATACCAAACATGGGCCCATTGTCTATTGATCTAAAAAATTGAAAAGAGTCATAGAGAAAAGGGCTCAGGTTTGACATTCGTGGAGTCCTAGATGGGTTAGGGAGCAAAACCGAGCTTCGCTCCCGTCTCTGTTCCCATCTACTGTGTAAAGAAAATTAGTGAGGAAGGGCTTTAGATTTGTGTAGTTTATCACCGTGGAAAACAAAGTAGAGTCCACTTGCGATCACTAGACCGATGGCACCCCAAACAAAGTTCATCATGTTGTCCCCTGCAATCATCAAGATACTGATGACAACAGCTAGAACTGGGATAACAGGACCAAATGGAACTCGGAAGGTAACCTTTTTGTCTGGGTACATTTTTCTGAGTTTGATGGCTGCCAAAGCAGTTGGAATGTATTGGAAGAAACGGAAGACAACACTGAAGGTTGCTAATGATTCGAAAGAGCCAGATAACAAGAGTAAGAAAGCGAAGATACCAGAGATGATAATGGCAATGACAGGGGCATTCTTAGAGTTTGTTTTTCCAAGCCCTTCTGGCAAGAGTTTTTCAGTTGCTAATGCGGCACCAAAACGAGGGACCATGATGGATTCACCAATGTTTAGACCGGCAATTGAAATGAGGGCTCCGTAAGAAACGAGTGGAGCTCCGATAGGGCCAATCATTTCGACAAATGCGTCTTGTACTGGTGCACCGGTTTGCATAATGCGACCACCCAGCATGGCGATTGTTCCAGCGATGATCAACATGTAGAGAACAGATACAATACTGATAGAACCTAGAATAGCGCGGGGAACGTTCTTTTCAGGGTTGCGCATTTCCCCTGCAACGATAGACATGGTTTCAAATCCGATGAAACCGTAGAAGATGTAGACGGCTGTACTAGAAATAGAACTGAAGAGACTTGTTCCACTTTCCAATTGAAGGAAAGGTGTGAAGTTGCCCTTGCTTACCCCGCCAGAAATGAAGAAGATGGCAAAGAGCGAGAAGAGGACAATTGGAATTAATTTTGCAACAGTAGCTGTCAGAGTGAACATCTTAGAGGTTTTCAGGCCGGCGATGTTCATCAGACTCAAGAGAATCAGCATACCGATACTGATCGGAAGGTTGTAGCCTTCAAATGCTGGGAAGGTAATGATGAAGATCTTAGCAAAGCCGGCTAACATGGCAGCCCAGGCGATAACTGTAACGGCCCAACCGAGAATCCCAACGTTAAAGCCAACGAAGTCTCCGAAAGCGGCTTTTGAGTATTGCATGGCTCCACCGTTTTTATCGAAGTAGCCAGCCGTTTCAGCCAGACAGGCTGATAGTAGCATGACGAGAATGGCAACCCCGAACATGACAGCTAGAGAGGCTGGTCCGAGGCCAGAATATATTTTTTGAGGGAGGAGGAAGATACCAGATCCGATTACGGCGTTGATACCGTATAGAGTGGCACCACTAAAGCTGAATTTCGCTTTTTCTTGTTCCTCAATCGACTGTTTATGTGCTCCGTTCATAATGTTTCTCCTTTGTGAACATTATTGTAGTCCAGTCCAGATCGCAATCGGTTGCTCCCCAGACTGATGGGGTAAAAACGTGATTGTCATCTCTTGAAGGGGAGATGCTTGTTCGATCACCAGGAGCTCGTGAGTTTGGAGGATTTGAGAATGATTTGTTCCCCATTTTAGTGTTAGCGGACAGAGAGCATAGATCAATTGATAGCGACTCTGACTTTTGACACTCTCTTTTGGGGATACAGCACTCATATGCCCCTGATAAGAAGGTTTGTAGATCAAATTAAAGTCTTGACAAGTCCCTTGGCTAGATACAGGATCTCCCCCATCAAAGAAGTAGCTTTGAAAGGGGTTCAAAACCACTTCTTTCTGTTGATGGTTGAGTCGAATGGAGGCATTCAAGGGCATCAAGATTCGGTGGTAGCCAGTGAGATCGGTAAAGTTACTTTTTTCAACCTCTACCGTTGCAGTGGAGAGGCGGAAGTCAAAAGTCCGATCTGGATAACTTCCTCCCTCTGGGGAGAGAAAGAGTTGGGTGGTTTGGCCACCGGACCAGGTAGAAATTTGATAATCTGCGGGGGTAAGATGAAGGATAGTCACCATAGGACGCCTTCTTTCTTAAAAGAGACCAGTGATATTGCCGTGGGCATCGATATCAATCTTTTCACTGGCAGGTACTTTTGGTAGGCCAGGCATGGTCATGATGGTACCCGTGAGAGCTACAATGAAGCCAGCTCCGGCAGCTACCTTGAGATTGCTGATGTTAACAGTAAAATCTTTTGGTGCTCCCATTTTCTTGGCATCATCTGAGAAGGAGTATTGCGTTTTGGCCATACAGATTGGGTAGTTTGAGAAGCCAAGTGCTTCCAATTCTTTGAGTTCGCGTTTAGCAGCTGGTGTTAAGCTAATACCTTTACCACCATAGACTTTTGTGACAATCTTAGTCAATTTCGTTTCGATGCTGTCTTCTTGGTCATAGACATAAGAGAAGTGGTTTTCTTCTTGAGCCAGTTGAATGACTTTTTCAGCTAGGTCGCGTCCACCAGCACCACCATGTGCCCAGACATCTGAAATAACCACATCTACATTGCGTTTCTTACAAGATTCATAGACAGCTTCTAGCTCTGCCTCTGTATCCAGTGGGAATTTGTTAATGGCAACGACCACAGGTAGGCCATAGACTTCTTGGATGTTGGCCAAGTGTTTGTCTAGGTTTGGCAGACCATCGATAACAGCTTGGACATTTTCAGTAGCCAAGTCCGCTTTGGCAACTCCACCATGCATCTTGAGGGCTCGGATGGTTGCGACGAGGACTACGGCAGAAGGTTTGAGTCCGGCAATGCGGCACTTGATATCAATGAATTTTTCAGCGCCTAAGTCTGCTCCAAAACCAGCTTCTGTCACAACATAGTCTGCATATTTGAGAGCTAGTTTAGTAGCCAGCACACTGTTACAGCCATGAGCAATATTGGCAAAAGGTCCGCCGTGGATGATAGCAGGAGTATGTTCTAAGGTTTGTACCAAGTTTGGATGGATGGCATCTTTGAGGACGGCTGCCATAGCACCTCCAGCCTTGAGGTCTTTAGCTGTGACTGGTTGTCCTTGGTAGTTGTACCCAATAATGATGCGATCGAGACGTTCTTTGAGGTCAAGGATATTTTCTGAGAGACAGAGAATGGCCATGATTTCAGAAGCCACTGTGATGTCAAAGCCATCTTCACGAGGAACCCCGTTTGTTTTTCCTTGAAGGCCATCGACAATATGACGGAGTTGACGGTCGTTCATATCGACCACCCGTTTCCAGGTGATGCGACGAGAATCGATGCCCAACTCATTGCCATGATGGATGTGGTTGTCAATCAAGGCTGCAAGCAAGTTGTTGGCAATTCCAATGGCATGGAAGTCTCCGGTAAAGTGAAGGTTGATATCTTCCATTGGAACCACTTGGGCGTACCCGCCACCAGCAGCTCCACCCTTGATCCCAAAGACAGGGCCAAGAGAAGGCTCGCGCAGGGCAATGACGGCTTTTTCACCAATAGCTGAAAGGGCATCGACCAAGCCGACAGAGGTGGTTGTCTTTCCTTCTCCAGCAGGTGTCGGAGAGATGGCTGTCACGAGGATCAGCTTTCCATCTTCCTTATCCTTGAGTTGTTCCAGTTGGTTGCTATCAATTTTTGCCTTGTATTTTCCGTAGAGCGAAATGTCGTCTTCAGTCAATCCAAGTTCAGCAGCGATATCGGTGATGGGCTTCATTTGGACAGAATTGGCAATTTCAATATCCGATAAAACCATAGAATCCCTTCTTTCTTTATTTTTATTTGCTAGGTTTAAGATAGACTTTCTAAAATGGTTTGGTAAATATTATCTGCAAGATCAGAACCGGTTTGGAGAAGTTTGAGTCCCTTGCCGTGGTATTCTTTGACGAAGTCTTGGTCCTTGATTCCTGAAATGTTGATCAGGACGTTGAGCCAAGCACCTTGAAGGCCAGCTTTAAGATTCAGAGCAGCTACCCCTAGGTCACTAGCCGCATTGGTGTTGGACTTGCCAACAGCTTCTTTGGTGGTTTCAAGAGCTTCAACGATGAGCTCCATCATAGAGAAAGGAGATACTGTCGCATGTTTCAAAGCTTTTTGCATGGCTTCACGACGAGCAGCTTTCTCTTCTTCCGTTTCTTTTGGAAGATCAAAGACAGCTGATACGACGTTGAAGGCTTCTGTATCCTTGTCGATGGCTTCTAGTAATTGGTCTTGGAGTTGAGCGCTTTTTTCATGAACCCCTTTGATGTGGTCTTCAAATTCTGCGTATTTTTTCTTTCCAATGGTCAGTTCACAGACCATTTTTGTAAGGGAAATCCCATTCGCAGCGGATAGAGCAGCGGCAGAACCACCACCTGGAGCTGGAGCATCTGAACCAAGAACCTTGGCAAACTC
>CABSRC010000115.1 GCA_902480035.1 uncultured Streptococcus sp.
CTTGCGCATTTAACATTCCAAGAACATTTGCTTTCTTGAGCAAGTCTGCGTCACTCTCATGATGATAGAGACCAGATGCAATCCCTGCAACAGTCGAATCACCAGATCCGACTGGATTGACGACATCGATCTTAGGAATATCTACCTTATAGAAGACATCCCCATGCTTAGCGAAAGCGCCATTTGCACCAAGGGAGACAATTACCCACTCGATGCCATCAAAGAGAGAATCCTGAAGAACTTCTTTTAAATCTTCCACATTCTTACTCACTTCTTTTCCTAACAACTGTGATAATTCTTCATTGTTTGGTTTAATGACCGTAGGCTTGACAGCTTCTTGAATGGCAGCTTCTAAAGAAGCTCCCGAGCAATCGAGTACGACTGGTTTCCCAGCATCCTTTGCAATCTTGACAAGGCTAGCATAGTAGTCCACTGGTAAACCAGCAGGAAGACTTCCAGAGATGGCAACAACCTCTACTTGGTCAACCAAGTGACGATAATGGTCGAGGAAACCTTGCCCTTCTTTCTCAGAAATGGTTGGACCTTTTTCTAAGATTTCTGTTTGCTTGCCTTCGTGAAGGATAGCGATACAATTTCGTGTATCTCCAGCAATCTCAAAGAAACGTTCCTCTATCCCTTGACCTAAATGATCGAGAATGAATTGACCCGTTCGACCACCAAGTAGACCGGTCGCTGCCACTGGATCCTTGATCTCAGAAAGTACACGGGTGACATTGAGACCCTTCCCACCAGCTGTCTTACTCACCTCAGCCACTCGATTGACTGTATCCAACTGGAGTACATCCAAAGGATAAGAGATATCAATCGAAGGGTTCATCGTGACCGTTAATATCATACGTCACCTCTTAGTCGTGGTATTCACCACGGTCCCATTTTTCAAGGAATTCTGTAAAGAAATCAGCATCCGCTTGATGGGCATTATGGGTTTCCACATGTTGGATCTTAGCGATCAATTTTTTATTTTCTTCAGTTGGTTTGTATTCAGCGTGGATGAATGCTTCAATGATATCGCACATGAGCAATTCACCAGTAATTTTACCACCAAAGCCGATCACATTCGCGTTCAATTCTTCTTTAGCATAAAGAGCAGTTGTCATATCGCGTACCAAGGCAGAACGGATACCAGGTACTTTGTTAACAGCATTGTTGATCCCGACACCTGTACCACAGATACAAACACCAAGATCTGCTTGGCCACTTGCTACCGCTTCACCGACTTTTTTACCAAAGATTGGATAGTGGGTACGTGTATGGTCATAAGTCCCAAAGTCGAGCACTTCATATCCTTTTGATTTCAAAAAATCAGAAACAGCCATTTTTTCATTTGTCACAATGTGATCACAACCAATTGCAATTCTCATTTGAATTCTCCTCTCATTAGCACATCTTATTCAACATATCGACACGGATTTGGTGACGGCCACCGTCGTATTTACCATTGACGAAGCCTTTGGCAATGTTCTTGGCCAATTCATCCCCAACAATTTCGGCACCCATGGTAATCATTCGAGAATTGTTGTGTCCACGTGTCATATAAGCAGAACGTTCATCTGAAACTTCTGCTGCCACCATTCCTTTGATTTTAGTTGCAACCATAAATGGACCAGCTCCGTAAGCATCAATTACGATTCCAAGATTTTGATCGTTTTTGTTCACTTCGCTGGCAACTGCAAGTGTCACATCTACAAAATCTTGACCTTCAGCAGTTACATCCACAACATCGAAGTTTTCTTTTACAAGAAACTCTTTTACGAGATCTTTTAATCTTAATCCTGCAGCATCTGCACCAATTACAATAGACATGTCCTGTCCTCCTTTTGTTCGTTTCAGCAAATATCCCTGTTGTTAATTTTTCACAAAGGAACATTTTCTTACTTTTGATATTATATTACACCTATTTTGAACGAAAGTCAACATTAAATTGTTTATTTTCGAACATTTTTTAAAATAAAAACACCATATCCACAACAGATATGGTGTCAGTTTTCAAACTACATATGACGATTATTTTGCATTTGCAGCATATTCTTCGTTACGTTTGATCATTTGTTTTCTGTACCAAGCGAAGATTCCGATATAGAATGCCAAGAAGACAACTACACCAAGGAATGCTTTGATATCACCAGTTGTTGCGTTACCGATTGTCCAACCGAGCAATTTTTCAACTGGTCCTTCAAGAGTTGAGTGAGTGATTAATTGAGTAGAAGCTACCCCTTTAGGGAAGGCATCAACACTCTTAGCCAATTGAGTTGCAAATGGTGCAATCAATGTTCCTGAAAGAAGGAAGAGTGGCAAAAGAAGGCTTCCGAAGATGATCATACGGATCAATTTACCGCGTGTTACAACCAACAAGGCTGGAGTCACACCCATAGCGATGATACCAGCAAGTGGCAAGATACCATTTCCGACTTTAGAAAGAAGCACTGCTTCGATCAACATAATTGGTGCAAGTACGTTCGCACAAGCCCAGATTTCAGCACGACCAGCGATAAATGGCCAGTCCAAACCGATGTTGAATTTACGTCCTTGAAGACGTTTAGTAGCAACGTTTGTAATACCTTGTGACAATGGTTCTACCGCTGCGATGAACCAAGAACCGATCAATGAGAACAATTCCAAGCAGACACCGGCAGTCAAACCAAGGCTCAACCAACCTTTAATTACCAATTCCCATTTGTCCGCATCTGCGACACCAGCAACTGGATGTGGAGTACCCATGATACCGATGACGATACCAAGAAGGAAACCGATAAAGAATTTAGATCCCCAGAAACCGATCTTCTTGTTCAATTTAGCAGCGTCGAAGTCGTATTTATCAAGACCTGGGAAGAATTTGTCAAAGATTTTATCCAAGACCATGATGATTGGGTTCATCATGTAGTTCATGTGAGTTGAAGTCATAGGTGATGAACTTGGTGCATTCAAAAGATCATCAAATGTTGGTTTCATCAAGTCTGAGTTGATGATTTTCATAATCCCTACAAGGACAACTGCAAGGGTTGCCAAGAAAAGTGATAAACCTTGGCTGACACCGTTGTTGTCAGCATACCATTTGATCAAAAGACCAGTGATAGACAAGTGCCAGATATCGAAGATGTCGACGTCAAGTGTATCAGTTTTCTTGATCGCAAGCATGATAACGTTGACGATCAACATAATCAACAAGAAGTAAAGTGTCCAGGCAGACCCCCAAGTGATGGTCGCAAGAGGCGCCCAACCAACGTCAGTGATATTCAATTGAATACCTGTATTCTCAACGAATTTTGCAAGAGACGCTGAGAAAGCTCCATTCAACATACCGATGATAGCACCGATACCAGTAAGGGCGATGGCAAGTTTAATACCACCTTCAAGGGCTTTAGAGAATTTCACTCCAAACAAGAGAGCCAATAAAGTCAAGACGATCAACATGATGATCGGAGCACCCATGTCTAGGATGGGTTTGAAAAATTTATTGGCAAAATCAATAATGCCATTCATAATAAATCCTCCCGATTTATAATTTTTTTGTAATTTACGGCATAAAGTGTTCCCAATTTTATCCTTGGATAACGCTTACAAACTTGTTTAAAAAAATATTAACTTAATCCATGTTCTTTAATGGCAGCTTCGATGTTATCAAAGACTGGCGCACTCATCGCTGGAATACGGAATAAAATTGGTCCTGCTTCTACCACTGGAATACCAGGATCGAATCCCAAATCAGTTGCAGCAATTGGAGTAAAGATATCATAACCTGAAATCAAATCTTCATTGACATCTTTGACCATGACAGCGTCACAACGCACATCATAACCACGGTTTGACAGTTCTTCTTCTACCGCACTCTTAATTTGGTGGCTAGAGTTAACACCTGCACCACAGGCAGCTAAAATTTTAATCATTTGGATATCCTCCATTATAAATATTTACGAATGTTTTAGGAAATAGTTTCCGTTATGTATTGATAAAGCTTATCTTCACTATCTAATTTTGATAGAGCTTCGAGATTTCCATTGGATGTAAAGAAATCCATCAGCTGAGCCAAAATATTGGTTTGGCTTGAGCTCGTATTATTGATAATAAAGAATAAGAGTGAAACTTGAACTTCCTTATCTGGAGCAATCATATTATGGAAAGTTACGGGTTGATCCAAACGAACCACAACCACATTCTCAGTGAGATTATGGACAATGTCTGTGTGCGGGATCGCCACATTTGGTAAGTCCTTACCAAGAAATTCCATGTCTAATCCAGTCGGGAAAGACTTTTCACGCTCAATCAAAGCGGAACGATAGGTTGGTGTCACAATCTGTCGCTCTTCCAATAAGCTTGCTACCTGCTCAAAGAGATCTGTTTGATCCTTGGCATGTAGGCAAAACACAAGATCTTTGTTAAAGAGTTGATTTAATCCCATTGTTGCCACCTCCTTATCTAACTATTTATTTATAGCTTCAGTATATCACTATATTGATTGATTGTCAATCATTTGTGTCGTATTTTGTTTATTTTTGTTTATATTTCTCTTTAAAGCGCTTCCTAACCGTCATTTTCTAACATTATTAAAAAAGTAAAAAGAGAGTGGGACAGAAATCGGTAATTCGTTAGAATTCGATTTCGTCGTCCCACCTCCGCACAGTTGAGTAGGGCTGTAAAAGCTGATGAAATCAGCGTAGTAGAGCCCACTCAACCACTGCG
>CABSRC010000116.1 GCA_902480035.1 uncultured Streptococcus sp.
ATTTTTTCTTTCCAATGGTCAGTTCACAGACCATTTTTGTAAGGGAAATCCCATTCGCAGCGGATAGAGCAGCGGCAGAACCACCACCTGGAGCTGGAGCATCTGAACCAAGAACCTTGGCAAACTCTGTAATACTTAAGTCAACTAGTTTCATAGATCCCCTTTCTAACCCAACAAGTGATTTTCCAAGACTTGTTTGCTGTAGTCAAAGTCTTCTAATTGCAAGTAGTATTCAGCAGAGTCGATCAAAGCCTTAGCAGGAGCCAGTCCAATGAGTTCTGTTCCGATGATGCGAACCCCGTAGCGTTGTGCTTCGAAACGAACGGTTTCCACAACACGATACAATGGGAATTGTTCCAAGTTGACCATGTTGATGGAGACTTGGGCAATGTTGCGATCTTCTAGCATGACGCCGATCGCTTTACAGTACTTGTATCCACCGCTTGATCCACGAATGATTTTAGAAATCTTATTGGCAATCTCTAGGTCGTCTGTGTCAAGGTTGATATTGAAAGCAACGAGTGGCATACGGACACCGACAGCTGTAACCCCTGCAGTTGGGTGAATCTTGCGTTCACCGTAGTCTGGCTTCCAGTCTTCTTCCAATAATTTTTCTGGCATTCCTTCAAATTGTCCTTTACGCACTTTTGCCAAGTTCTTCCGTTCTGGACGAGTTGCGGCATCTTCATAAAGGAAGATTGGAATACCCAACTCACGATTGATGCGTTCGGCCACTTTATTAGCGATCTCAACGCATTCGGCTGTAGTGATATCTTTAACCGGAACGAATGGACAAACGTCTGTTGCCCCCATACGAGGGTGTTCGCCTTCGTGCTTGGTCATATCGATGTTTTCAGAAGCGTATTTCACCAATTGGAAAGCCACTTCTTGAATGCTTTCTTCATCCCCAACGAGTGTAAAGACGCTACGGTTGTGGCTGGCATCAGACGAGTAGTCCAGCAGCGTAACACCTGGAATACTTTTTGCTGTTGCTGCTAATCCGTCGATCACAGCTTGATTGCGTCCTTCAGAGAAGTTTGGAATACACTCAACAATTTTTGCCATATGATTACCTCTTTTTATAGGAGAAGTTGGGGAGGAGGAGTCTTTGCATTTCCTCCCCTTTCTCAGTTTTTATTTTTTGATGTTAAAACAATTTTTGAACGGCTTCTTTGACCAAATCTTCATCTGCCAGATAAGGAATGGTGATGTGGTCTGTTCCTGCATGGAGACGGTTGTACTCGATCGCTGTTTCGATGGCATGGTTATTCCGTGCCCAGTTCCGACGAGCAACCCCACCCATGGTATCCCAGGCAATGGCAGACTTGATGATTTCATCGATCCGGTGGCTACCGTCTAAGACGAGCCCAAATCCACCGTTGATAGCTTTACCAATACCAGTACCACCACCGTTGTGGAGAGCGACGAGACTCATACCGCGAGCAGCGTTACCAGCGTAACATTGAACTGCCATGTCACAAGTAACGTTCGAACCATCCTTGATATTGGAGGTTTCACGGAATGGAGCATCTGTACCAGATACGTCGTGGTGGTCACGTCCGATCATGACCGGTCCGATCTTACCTTGGCGAATGAGTTCATTGAATTTCAATGCAATGTTGACACGGCCCATGCAATCTTGATAGAGGATACGTGCTTGTGTACCAACCACTAGTTGGTTCTTTTCCGCATCGCGGATCCAGTTGTAATTGTCGCGGTCTTGGTAGCGACGAGTTGGATCGATCGCTTCCATGGCTGCATGGTCGGTTGCAATCAAGTCTTCGTGTTTACCGCTGAGGCAGACCCAACGGAATGGACCATAACCATAGTCAAAGAGCATAGGTCCCATGATATCTTCTACATAAGATGGCCAAATGAAGCCATCCTTGTCATCCAAGCCATTCTTAGAAATTTCCTTGATACCTGAGTCGTAAACAGATTTCATGAAGGCATTACCGTAGTCGAAGAAGTAGGTGCCTTTAGCTGTCAAGGCTTTGATCACTGCAAAGTGACGAGCCAAGGTTTCATCAACCAAACGGCGGAAGGTTTCTTTGTCTTCTGCCAGCAAACGTGTCCGTTCTTCAAAACTAATACCAACTGGGCAATAGCCACCATCATAAACGTTGTGACAAGAGGTTTGGTCAGACAAGAGATGAACATGGACTTGGTGTTCGTTGACATATTCGAGCAAGTCTACGATATTACCATGGTAGGCAATCGAAGTGGATTCACCAGCTTCCAGCGCTGCTTGAGCCAATTTCACAGCTTCTTCGGCACTGTCTGTCACTTGGCTAATCCAGCCTTGAGAGTGACGAGTTTCGATCCGAGAGCGGTCCACTTCTGCAACGATGGCAACCGCTTTTGCGATTTCAGCTGCTTTCCCTTGAGCGCCACTCATCCCACCGAGACCAGACGAAATAAAGAGCTTACCAGTTAAGTCTCCATCATCAGCCACACCGAGTTTAAGACGTCCAGCATTAAGAAGAGTGTTGAAGGTACCGTGAACGATCCCTTGAGGGCCGATGTACATCCAACCACCAGCCGTCATTTGACCGTAGTTAGTTACTCCCATTTCTTCAGCGATTTCCCAGTCGTGCATATTGTCATACTCACCAATCAAGAGACCGTTAGTAATGACGACGCGAGGAGCTTCTGGTTTCGATTTAAAGAGACCAAGAGGGTGACCAGATTCAACGACCAAGGTTTGGTCTTCTGTCATCACTTCCAAGTATTTCTTGATCAAGTTGTATTGCATCCAGTTGGCACAGACAGATCCTGTTTCTCCATAAGTAACCAATTCATAAGGATAAAGGGCAATCTCAAAGCTCAAGTTGTTGTCGATCATGACCTGCATAGCTTTAGCAGCAGTGCATTTTCCTTTGTACTCATCAATTGGTTTTCCATAGATGCGATCTTTTGGACGGAAGCGATAGCCATAGATCCGACCGCGAGTTTTCAGTTCTTCTAGGAATTCTGGGATCAACTCTTGGTGGAATTTTTTAGGAATGTAACGCAAAGCATTTTTAAGGGCAATTTCGGTCTGAGCCTGCGTTAAGCGGAAGCCTCTATCCGGTGCACGACGAATGCCTTCTTGAAAAGTCGCCTTTTCAGGTAGGACATCAAAGTCAAGTTTGACAGACATAGCAGCTGCAATTTCTTTCTCGTCTATAAATGACATAGCAGAACCCTCCTTATAGTTGGACTGTGAATTTATATTTTCTTTATTGTATCGAAGAAACGTCAATAGAGAGTCAAAAAAAAATATAATTTTTAATAAAGCAAAAAAAAATGGGGGAAAAACTTTTTGACTTTTTTTTGACGCTTTTTCTGTAGAATTGTAAAATGAATAACAATGGAAATAGAAAGGAATGTTTCATATGTCTGCTGATATCCTATTAACCCACTTTAACCAATTGTTTTGTCCGAATGATCTAGGCCATCCTCTCTATGGAAAAGAGATGGCAGAAGCGCAAATCCTTTCCGATGCTTATATTGCCATTAAAGATGGAAAGATTCTTGCAGTTGGGACAGGTCAACCAGACCCAGAACTGATCGATGACCATACGGAAGTGAAATCCTGTGAAGGAAAAGTTGCGACTCCTGGCTTGATTGACTGCCACACCCACTTGGTCTATGGAGGCAGTCGGGAGCATGAATTTGCGAAAAAGTTAGCAGGTGTTTCTTACTTAGACATCCTCGCTCAAGGCGGTGGAATTCTGAGCACGGTTCGGGCGACACGAGAAGCTTCCTTTGACACCCTCTATGACAAGTCCAAACGACTGTTGGATTACATGTTGCGTCATGGGGTGACTACTGTCGAAGCCAAGAGTGGCTATGGTTTGGATTGGGAAACTGAAAAACGCCAACTAGATGTAGTAGCTGCCTTGGATCGTGACCATGAAATTGATCTGGTATCAACCTTTATGGCAGCCCATGCGATCCCAACAGAGTACAAGGGCCGTTCCCAAGAATATTTAGATCTCATTGTGGAACAAATGCTTCCAAAAGTGAAGGAAGAAAAGCTAGCTGAGTTCTGTGATATCTTCTGTGAAAAAGGTGTCTTTACAGCAGATGAATCTCGCTATCTTCTTTCTAAAGCTAAGGAGATGGGCTTCAAGCTACGGATCCATGCCGATGAGATCGAGTCCATTGGTGGTGTTGATGTGGCGGCTGAATTGGAATCTACAAGCGCAGAACACTTGATGGTGATTACGGATGAAGGCATTCAAAAACTAGCTGCAGCAAAAGTGATTGGCAATCTATTGCCAGCTACAACCTTCAGCCTCATGGAAGATACCTATGCACCGGCTCGTAAGATGTTGGACGCTGGCATGGCCATCACCCTAACAACGGACAGCAACCCAGGGTCTTGTCCGACAGCCAATCTCCAGTTTGCCATGCATCTGGGTTGCTTCATGATGCGCCTAACTCCAGTAGAAATTCTCAATGCGGTGACCATCAATGCGGCCTATTCAGTTGATCGTGCTAAAACAATCGGCTCTTTCGATGTTGGCAAACAGGCTGACATTACCATCTTTGATGCACCAAATTTAGATTATCTCTTCTATTTCTTTGCGACAAATCTCGTGACAGATGTCTACAAGAAAGGTCAAAAAGTCATTTAACCGACTCCATTTCATTTGGGACTTTGCTGGTTTGCAAAAATCAGCAAAGTCTT
>CABSRC010000117.1 GCA_902480035.1 uncultured Streptococcus sp.
TTCCTTAGCCAGGTACGACCTTATTTATTAAAAACAGAAAAATCCAACTAGGAGATGATATGGATACAAAGAAAATTGAAGAAGCAGTAAAAATGATTATCGAGGCAGTCGGTGAAGATGAGAACCGTGAAGGGCTTCAAGAAACCCCGTCCCGCATTGCAAAGATGTACCAAGAAATCTTTTCAGGACTAGGACAGACGGCAGAAGAGCACCTGTCTAAATCGTTTGAAATCATTGATAACAATATGGTGGTTGAGAAGGATATTTTCTTCCATTCCATGTGTGAGCATCACTTTTTGCCGTTTTATGGAAAAGTGCACATTGCCTACATTCCAAATGGCCGTGTTGCTGGACTTTCAAAACTGGCTCGTACGGTCGAAGTTTATGCTAAAAAACCACAGATTCAGGAACGATTGACGGTAGAAATCGCAGATGCCTTGATGGAATATCTTGGAGCGCAAGGTGCCCTTGTCTGGGTAGAAGCAGAGCATATGTGTATGAACATGCGTGGTGTCCGTAAACCTGGGACTGCAACAGTGACAACCGCTGCACGTGGACTGCTTGCGACAGATAAAGACTTGAAAAATGAAGCCTATAAACTCATGGGCCACTAATGGCCGGCTATAAGAGGTGAAGAGAGTGGATCAATTACGGATCAAGGACTTAGAGATATACGCCTATCATGGTGTTTTTCCGGCAGAAAAAGAATTGGGACAACGCTTTGTCCTAGACCTATGGGTGGATTATGAGATGACCCGTGCAGCCCGCACAGGAGATTTGGATGCTTCGATCCATTACGGGATCTTAGCGGAACAGTTGACCGAGTGGATGCAGGCAGAAAAGATCGATCTGATTGAAACGGTTGCCTTTCAATTGGTGCAAAAAATTTTCGAAAGCTATGCCTTTGTAGAAAAAGTTCGTCTGGAGTTGAAAAAACCTTGGGCTCCTGTTCCCTTGCCACTCGAGACTTGTTCGGTGACAATCGAACGAGAGAAAAAACGAGCCTTTATTGGCCTTGGTACCAATATGGGAGATAAACAACTGCAACTAGAGACGGCGCTAGAAAAAATCAAGGGTCGAGGCATTCATCTTCTTCAAACATCCACAAGGATTGAAACAGAACCTTGGGGAGGAGTGGAGCAAGACACCTTTTTGAATCAAGTGGCAGAGGTTGAAACCTGGATGACCCCAGAGGATTTACTAGAGACCTTACTTGCCATCGAGCAGGAAATGGGGCGTGTCCGTGAGGTCAAGTGGGGACCGCGTGTGATTGATTTAGATCTGCTTTATATGGAGGACACGATTTGTTACAGCCCTAGCTTGATCTTGCCGCACCCTTATGTGGCAGAACGAGCCTTTGTATTAGAATCTTTAAATGAAATTGCTCCTCATTTTGTGGACCCTGTTCAAAGAAAGTCCATTCGCCAATTATGGGATGCCGTCAAATAATCTCTCTTCTTTGCTTCATAAAAAAACAATCCCTCGAACAGGGATTGTTTTTGTTTGTCTCAGTTTATTTACGATACAAGCGATCGTATTGGTAGACAGGGTCCATGGTGACGTTGATACCGAGCTTGCGAAGGACGTTCTTGTCTTCGTCTGTCAGCATAACGGTTGAATGGGCTTCGCTACCTTTCAACTTGCCTAATTCTTGCATAGCAAGCTTAGCGTCTTCGTTGCTCATAGCCGTAATGGCAAGGGCAATGAGGATTTCGTTCGAGTGAAGACGAGGGTTGCGGCTACCCAAATGATTGATCTTCAGGCCTTGGATCGGTTGCACGTATTCTGGCTCAATCAATTTGGTTTCTTTGTCAATATGCGCTAATTTCTTAATCGCATTGATTAAGAGGGCTGCGGTTGGGCCAAAGAGATCAGACGTTTTTCCGGTTACCATCTCGCCGTTTGGCAATTCAAGCGCCAAGGCGGGCTCCCCTGTTTCTTCTTCTTTTTGGCGGGCAAGGACGGTCACTTTCCGATCATTTGGAGTAATCCCCAAATCATTCATCAAGAGTTCAATTTTCTTCACAGCCCCTTCACCGACACGCTCTGCTTTGACATCTAAGATGGTTTGGTAGTAGCGACGGATAATTTCTTGTTGGGAAGCTTCAATCGCAGCGTCATTGTCCACAATGGCAAAGCCAACCATATTGACGCCCATGTCTGTTGGAGAAGCATAAGGTGAGGTTCCTAGGATGCGTTCCAACATGCGCTTCAAGACAGGGAAGATTTCAATATCACGGTTGTAGTTGACCGTTGTTTCCCCGTAGGTTTGGAGGTGGAAGGGATCGATCATATTGACATCGTCTAGATCGGCAGTCGCTGCTTCATAAGCCAAGTTGACTGGGTGGTGCAAAGGAAGATTCCAAACTGGGAAGGTTTCAAACTTAGCATAACCTGATTTGATCCCATTTAATTGGTCATGGTACATATTGGACATACAAGTTGCCAGCTTACCAGAACCAGGTCCAGGAGCCGTCACAACGACCAAATTGCGGCTAGTTTTGATGTAGTCATTTTTCCCCATCCCTTCAGGAGAGATGATGTGGTCCATGTCGGTCGGATAGCCCTTGATCGGATAGTGGAGATAAGAGGCGATCCCGCTCTTGTCCAGTTGTTTGCGAAAGGCGTCTGCTGCAGCTTGTCCAGCATATTGGGTGATCACGACAGAGCCCACAAAGATCCCTAATTCATTGAATTTGTCGATCAAGCGTAGCACTTCTTGGTCATAAGAAATTCCTAGGTCTCCACGGGCTTTTGAGTGCTCAATGTTGTTGGCGTTGATGGCAATGACAATTTCCACCTGGTCGCGCAATTCTTGGAGCAGCTTGATCTTATTGTCTGGTTCGTATCCAGGGAGGACACGAGCAGCGTGGAAGTCTTCTAACATCTTACCACCAAATTCAAGGTAGAGCTTGCCATCGAATTGATTGATCCGCTCAATAATGTGGTCACGTTGCAAGTTCAAATACTTTTCAGAACTAAAAGCTTGTTTTTTCATGTAAAACTCCTGTATATAAGGAAAGGGCCTGCTACACAGAACCAAGGATGAGTGTTCAGTTCCCTACCATTTCATTCTTTCATATTATATCAGAAAACAGATGGAAGATAAAATATTCTAAGATACTTTCTTAAGATAAGGTTAGACATCATAGAATTTGATTGTTCAGGCATATTTTTTTCATAAAATGACCTAAGTGATGCTAAACAAATAAAATGAGGTAGTCTATTAAGGTTATCGCAGTGTGCACTTAAACTTTCCGCTGTGAGAAAAGTGCTAGAAACAAACTTGTTTCTAGCACTTGGGAGTTTTGGAACCTTAGGTCCATAACGTCCGTACTCACCTAAGGAAAAAGTTTTTAAGAGGATTTGCTTAATAGTGTTTGATCAGATCAACTGTAGAGCGATCTAATTTCTTAACCAATGCTTGCAAGAAGGCTTGTGCTTGCAAGAAATCATCCATTGCATAGAGGGTTTGGTGTGAGTGGATGTAACGTGCACAGACACCAATTGTTGTTGATGGGACTCCGCCGTTCTTCAAGTGTGCTGCACCTGCATCGGTACCACCTTTGGCACAATAGTATTGGAATTTAATGCCCGCTTCCTCAGCAGTTGTGAGCAAGAAGTCTTTCATATTTGGTAGCATGATGTGACCTGGATCGTAGAAGCGAAGCAGTGTTCCTTCACCAATCGCGCCCTGGTCCCCAAAGACATCCGCTGCTGGTGAACAGTCTACAGCAAGGAAGATTTCAGGATCAAATTTAGTAGTTGAGGTGTGGGCACCACGAAGTCCTACTTCTTCTTGAACGTTAGCCCCTACATAGAGTTCGTTGTTTAAGGCTTGTCCAGAAAGACTCTTGGCTAATTCGCTGACCATCAAGACGCCGTAGCGGTTATCCCATGCTTTAGAAATGACGTTTTTACCATTAGCAGTGAGAATCGCAGAGCTATCTGGGACTAAGGTATCTCCAGGACGGACTCCATAGCTTTCAGCTTCGGCTTTAGAGCTAAAGCCTGCATCAAAGACGATGTCGCTAATGGCAGGTACGGTTGGCCCACCTGTACCACGTGTCAAATGTGGAGGAACAGATCCGGAAATAGCAGGGTATTCACGTCCATCACGTGTAAAGAGTTTGAAGCGTTGGCTGCTGACGACCATCGGATTCCAACCTCCGATTGGGACAACACGGAAAGTTCCGTCAGCTTTGATTTCGCTGATCATAAAACCAACTTCGTCCATGTGAGCAGCTACTAAGATACGAGGAGCGTCGGCAGCTGTTGAGTGTTTGACCCCAAAGATCCCACCAAGACCATCTGTCACGATTTCGTCCACATGAGGGGTCAATTGTTGGCGTAAATAATCCCGTACAGGAGCTTCATGACCTGAGATGGCAGGGATTTCAGTTACTTCTTTGATTTTAGAAAATAAATCAGTCATAGGTTACCTTCTTTCTGATGCTATTTTATCACTTTTTCTACAAGGATGGTAGCGTTATTATAGAAATCGGTCCCGAAAAACTGAAGGAGGAGATCCAGCCTAGACCATTGTCCCTCTGCTTATTTTGTGTTACAATAGGCACTATGAAAGCTAAAAAAATTATTTTGTCTAGTCTGGCTGTAGCAAGTGCAGGAGCTCTTGCGGCCGGTGTTTATAAAATTGCCAAAGATCAAAAGCGTCT
>CABSRC010000118.1 GCA_902480035.1 uncultured Streptococcus sp.
CATTGGCCAATCCACTACCCAAAGGAAGTTGAATTGATTGTTGTCAATCAAGTCAAGCTCTTTCGCAAGACGAACACGCAAAGCACCAAGTGTTGCATTGGCTACTTCAAGAGTATCTGCTACAAAGAGGACTAGATCTTTGTCTTCTAATTGTAAAGCAACTGTCAAGTCGCTTGTCAATTCTGTCAAGAACTTCGCAACAGGACCGTTCAAGGCTCCTTCAGCATATTTGACCCAAGCAAGACCTTTCGCACCGTATTGCTTCGCAACTTCTGTCAATTTATCGATGTCTTTACGAGAGTAATGATCCGCTGCACCTTTGACAACGATCGCCTTAACTGCTGGAGCTTCTGAAAAGACTTTGAAGTCTACACCCTTGACAAGCTCTGTCAAGTCTTGAAGCAACATTTCAAAACGTGTATCTGGTTTATCTGAACCATACAAGGCCATGGCATCATCATAATTCATCCGTGGGAATGGGAGTGTTACCTCAATTCCCTTGGTTTCTTTCATGACACGTGCAATCAAGCCTTCTGTGATATCTTGGATTTCTTGATCACTCAAGAAAGAGGTTTCCAAGTCGACCTGTGTAAATTCAGGTTGACGGTCTCCCCGTAAATCCTCATCTCGGAAACACTTCACGATTTGATAATAGCGGTCAAATCCAGCATTCATCAACAATTGTTTTGTAATCTGAGGACTTTGTGGAAGGGCATAGAAATGGCCTTTGTTGACACGGGAAGGAACCAAGTAGTCACGTGCTCCTTCTGGAGTTGACTTAGAAAGGAACGGTGTTTCCACATCAATAAACTCTAATTCATCTAAATAATTTCGGATTGAATGAGTTACTTTTGCACGGAGTTTGAGGTTTTCCAACATCTCAGGACGACGAAGGTCTAAGTAGCGGTAACGAAGACGAGTATCATCATTGGCTTCAATTCCGTCCTTGATTTCAAATGGCGTTGTTTTGGCAGTATTAAGAACCGTAATAGCCTCTACCTTGAGTTCTACTGCTCCAGTTGGCAAGTTCGGATTCGCTTGTTCACGAGCTTCCACAAGACCTGTCACTTCTACAACATATTCACTGCGAATGCTTTCAGCTGTGGCCATCACTTCTGCACTAACTGTTTCTGGATTGATCACCAATTGCATGATTCCTTCGCGGTCGCGTAAATCAATAAAGATCAAACCACCCAAGTCACGACGACGGCTAACCCATCCTTTCAAGGTAATATGAGTTCCAATGTGTTCTTCACGAACACGTCCAGCATACATTGAACGTTTCATTTCTAATTAATCTCCAAACTAATATTCTTCCTTCTATTTTACCATAAAGACCAGCAGAAAGCGGCCTTTAGCTCAACTTTTTCAGTTACCAACTTCTTTAATTATCGTGGCCAACTTCTTCCTTCTTTTTGGGATCATCGTAGAGAGTGGGGGCTATCACCTTCATTAAAGTCGCCGTCCCAAATCTCAAGACAGCTGCTGCTAGTCCAAAAATAGGGGATAAGTAACGGAAAAAGAAATCTCCCCTAAGTGCGTAGGTCATACCACCCACAATAAAAAAGATAACAATCCCCTGAACAATTGCGTAAAACCAAATTTTTTTCACACTACTTCTCCTTTTCACATGCTAGCTGACTTATCCACTGTTTTTCATCACTTATCCACAGAAATGTGGATAACTTTTACCTATTTTCCCCTTAAAAGAGGAAGGTTCATCAGCATCAGGACCTGTTTTCATCCATTTACAAGTAAGTTTCCCACAGCCTGTGGATAACTATCTTGCTTACTTGTGACTTTCCGTCCCTTTCCTCACAAATCAAGGAGCCAGGATTCGATCCTGCCCCCTTTGATCAAGCATTATTTAAATTCGTCTGGTGTTCCTTTATATTGGGCCCAATCTTTACTGAAGAAGCGATCATTTAGATGGTAAGTTGGTGCTTTTTCAGCCTTTGTGACAAAGGGATTGACCGCTTTATCAAAGGCTAGCCAACCATTCCATCCCATATGAATCGTGTCTTCCATAAAGTAGGGCTGATCACCATCTTTAGAAAAGTCTGCAATATTAGTGAAACCTTGACTTTCTAATTGGTAACGAATCTTTTGAACAGCCTGTTCATACTTTTCTTGGCTCAAGCCTGTGTATTTCATCCATTTGGCATTGACTGGAGGAATCACAAAGATGACATTGGTCCGAGATTTAGCAAACTGGTCTAGAACCAACTGCAAGTCATTGTACTCTGGAGATTGAACATAGGATTCGTTCTTTTGGAAACCTTTTAGTTTCTTCAACTTCATTTTTAAACGAGTATTGTAAAAATGATTGCTGATTCCAAGGTCGTTGTTATTGGTTTTGACTTTTGCTTCAGCCGTTGCAATTTCCTCCAATTTCTCATATGAGAATTGATCTGGCAAATCTTGTAGACGTTTTTTGACCTTCTTATCGTAATTCCCGTTTGTACGAGTAGCGAGATTGCTAAATAAGGCATCTTCGCGCTGAACAAGATGGGAAACAAGCTGGTTCAAAGACTGATCAAATCTTGAAATTTTCTTTCCTTGAGAAATGTTCGTCACAACACTTTGAAAGGCGACATTTGGATACTGTTGCAACAGGCGTTTCGCGGCATACTGGGATGCAGCATCCTGTTGGTGATTGGCAATAAAGCTATTCAACTGATCGCTATTAAAGAATTGTTGAAAGGCAGAGGAATCATAGCCCTTCTTGGTAAACCATTGCGGAGAAACCACATAAACAGCTGTATTGTCCTTAAGTTCTGGCAAAATCTGTTGCATTCCAAAATACTGGTTCAAAGAAGCCGCACCACGTTCTCCTAAAAAGTAGGGTCTGTAATTACGGTCATATTTTTCAGCCAAAACTGCTGGATGCACCACATCAAAACGCAACCATTCACTTGAGCCGAAATAAGGAACAAATCGATGGTTTGGATCCGAAAGTGCTTCTTGCTTCTTTGTACGACTCTTGAAGCCTTCTGCATTCAGACTAACCGCAGCTTTTTTCTCTTCGGTATAGTTGTGCTTATGATTGATTGGATAAAAGAATAATAAAGCTGCTACCATGAGGAGCGCGCAAAATACGGGCCCTAAAATCAGCCATAAACGCTTAAGCATTCTGAAGCTCCGTTACACCTTCTACGATCTTGTTAGCAGTATTCCAATCATCGCGTCCAAATTCAGATACAGGAACACGGATGCCAAAGCGACTTTCCAATTCCACAATCAATTCGACTGTTCCCATACTATCAAGAACACCCGCATCAAAGAGATCCTCATCCATCATGTCTGAGACATCTTCCATAAACAATTCGTCAATAATTTCAATTACTTGTGATTTTACATCCATTTTTTATTCTCCTTTTATTTCACTTTTGGGAACCATTGCTGATCCAAGAATCCTGAGAAGATCAGGAAGGACAGCATCACTGTATTAAAGGTGATAAAGATCCCCAAAGCCTTGGTCCAACGATTGTCCGGTATCGGATCCAATCCTTTTGCTTTTCTTTCTTTATTAATAGATTTTTTCTTTCGAATCCAGGCATCATTGATAACCATTCCAAGCCCATGGAAGAGCCCATAAGCGATATAGTACCAGGTCACTCCATGCCAGAAGCCCATGACCAACATATTAATAATGTAGGCAACATTTGAGGTCGTGATCCGGCTCTTGAACACTTTATTGCGCATCAATACCATCACGAGACGCATAAAGACAAAATCACGGAACCAGAAAGATAAACTCATATGCCAGCGGTTCCAGAATTCCTTTAAATCACGTGATTTAAAAGGACGGTCAAAGTTGATGGGACTTTTAATCCCCATCAAATTGGAGGCCGCTAAAGCAAACATCGAATACCCTGCGAAGTCAAAGAAGAGGTCAAAGCCATAAACATACATGACTCCCAGTGTTCCGATGTTGAAGAATCCACCTTGAGATAAGGCATAGGTCTGCACATGACCTAACAATAAGTGGCCAAAAATATGAGCTAGGATAAATTTATAAAGGAAGCCATACATGATGTACTTAACAGCTTGCTCCAACATATCCAATAATTCTTCGCGCTCAGGAATGGCTTTATAATCCTCATTAAAACGCTTGAAACGATCAATCGGCCCACTTGAGAAGGTCGGCATAAAGAGCATAAAACGTAAGAATTCCCAGAGCGTGAATTCTTTCAAGACACCATCTCGCATTTCGATGATCATTCCGACAGCTCGGAAGGTCAAATAAGAAATCCCTAAAAATCCAAACAAGGATTGGTGTCCATTCTTGATCGCTGGCTCTACCTTAACAAAGATCAAGGGCAAGACAGACAAGAAGGAATGAAGATAGAAAATCCACTTATTGTCCGCTTTCTGACGATAAAATTTGTAGGAATACACAATCAAGATTTGCCAGACTACGTAAAAGAGTAAGGCATAAATTTGCTTGAGATTCGAACCTGTCAGCATCAAAATGATAAAGATCAGACTCACAAGTCCTTCATATACCGGAAACCGCTTTTTGAAAAAGAGACCCACAAAGATCGGCAAAAAAGCTAGAATGAGGTAGATAAAATAGATCGGTGTTCCATAGTGTTCTAAATGAGGGAGCTGTTTCAAAAACTCGATCATCGGTTGTTAACCT
>CABSRC010000119.1 GCA_902480035.1 uncultured Streptococcus sp.
TAAAAAAATTGCTAAAATTGCAAATGAAATAAAACCAATTAACACATAATGGATGAACGATAAACGAAATTTTTTCATCATAAACCTCTTCTCGGAATTATACCATAAATAGAGGTAAAAAGCGAGGTTTCTCTCTATATTACATAGAAGATTGACCGGTAAAAAACTCTTTCTCCACTTCACTGCCTTGTAAACAAAGTTTACAATCGTGTAAATAACAGCAACAAATTTCAATCTATAAAATTGAGGCTGAAAAATTATCTCAGCCTCATTTGATTAGTCGTTTGCTTTGTTTTTGGAGATACTCCGAGATTTACCTTCTAAGTATACCATTAAAATAGAGATATCTGCTGGATTGACACCTGAGATACGACTTGCTTGACCAATCGTTTCTGGATTAATTAATTTAAATTTTTGACGAGCTTCGGTTGCAATGGAGTCAATATCATCCCAGTCAATATTTGCTGGAATTCGTTTTTCTTCCATACGCTTCATTTTTTCGACTTGGTCCATTGCTTTTGAAATATAACCTTCGTATTTAATTTCAGTTTCAATCAATTCAATGATTTTATCATCCAGTTCTTCAGCTGCAGGACCGATAAATTCCACCACATCTTTGTAAGACACTTCTGGTCTTCTCAAGAATTCTTTGGCTGTGACAGCATCTGTCAATGGTTTAAAGCCTAGCGCCGCAACCTTCTCGTTCGTTTCCTTTACAGGTTTTAACTTAATACCGTCAAGGCGTTTCATCTCGTTTTCAAACTGATACTTCTTGGTTTCGAAACGTTGCCAACGTTCATCATCTACCAAGCCAATTGCTCGCCCCATCTCCGTCAACCGCATATCTGCATTATCATGACGTAAGATCAAGCGGTATTCTGCACGGCTTGTTAACAAACGGTAGGGTTCGATCGTTCCTTTTGTTACCAAGTCATCGATCATGACCCCAATATAACCATCACTGCGTTTCAAAATGAGTTCTGGTTTTCCTTGGATTTTTAGAGCTGCATTGATCCCTGCAATAATCCCTTGACCAGCGGCCTCCTCATAGCCGGACGTTCCATTGGTTTGGCCAGCTGTAAAGAGGCCTGAAATTTTCTTGGTTTCCAAAGTTGCTCGCAATTGATGAGGCAGAACCATATCATACTCAATCGCATAACCCGTTCGCATCATTTCAGCCTTCTCAAGTCCCTTGATAGAATGAACGAGATCCCGCTGAACATCTTCTGGTAAACTCGTTGACAGCCCTTGAACATAGACTTCTTCTGTATTTCGTCCCTCTGGTTCTAAAAATAGTTGATGGCGCTCTTTGTCAGCAAAACGGACAATTTTATCCTCAATGGACGGACAATAGCGAGGGCCTACTCCCTTTATAACACCTGTAAACATAGGTGCCCGGTGCAAATTATTCTGGATAATTTCATGGCTATGCCCATTCGTATAAGTCAACCAACACGGAACCTGATCCTTTACATAATCTTCATCATGCGATGTATAAGAAAAATGATTTGGAGCTTCATCTCCAGGTTGAATTTCCGTTTCGTCATAATTAATTGACGATGCCTTTACACGAGGTGGCGTCCCTGTTTTGAAACGTCCAATTTCTAATCCTAGCTGTTTGAGATTGTCGGCCAAATTGATAGAAGCTAGACTATGATTAGGTCCTGACGAATACTTGAGATCTCCTATGATAATTTCTCCGCGTAAAGCTGTCCCAGTAGTGACAATAACAGCCTTTGCCCCATACTCTTGGTGAGTCGCAGTCCTTACACCAACAACCTTACCATCCTCCACCAAAATCTCATCAATCATGGTTTGGCGAAGGGTCAAATTTTCTTGGTTTTCAACCGTTTTTCGCATTTCTTTTGAGTAAAGTTCTTTGTCTGCTTGAGCGCGAAGTGCACGAACCGCAGGACCTTTACCAGTATTGAGCATTTTCATTTGGATGTAGGTCTTATCGATGTTCTTCGCCATTTCTCCGCCAAGTGCATCTACTTCACGGACAACAATCCCTTTAGCAGATCCACCAATGGATGGATTACAAGGCATAAAAGCTAGCATTTCAATGTTAATAGTCGCAAGTAAGACCTTGCAACCCATACGGCTAGCAGCTAGAGAGGCTTCTACTCCTGCATGCCCCGCACCGATTACAATGATATCGTATTCTTCAATATAATTATAAGTCATTTTTTCTCCTATTTCTCAAGATGGATGTGTCGTAATTTTCCGTCCCATTCTGGTAGGGCTGATTTTAAAAAGGCTGGTTTCAGGTCAACAGTATGTAAATCATCTAAAGCAATCCAGCGGCAAGGTAAGGACTTTGTATCTTCCTGCATGACCAAAGGTGCATCTTCCAGCAAGTCCACCAAATAATGAAATTCAATGTTATGGTAGTGGATTCCAGCTTGTTCAAAGTGATTTTCAACCACGAAAGCTAACGGACCTGCTGTAGATGTGACACCAAGTTCCTCTTTGACTTCCCGAACTACAGCATCTTCTGTAGTTTCATTGACTTGAATAGCACCTCCGATTGTATAACAGCCGTCCTCATCTTCTATGACGAACAAGCGATTATCTTTTACAATCAAAGCAGTCGCTCTCACGCCAAAAACAGTAGAACCTATTTTCGTACGAAAATCCTGTTGCCTCATTTTACTTCCTTTCAAAATCACACAAAAATAGTCAAAACTCTGAGAAGTGCAGGACAAAAAAGCCTGCAACATCCATGAGCTTTGACCATCATTTCTATTGCTTTTATTATTGTAGCAAATTGAGAAAATTTGTCAATTTAAATATACTGACAAACTTTTCCATCTCGATAAGCATTATCAATCAAGCCACCGCCTAGACACTCTTCCCCGTCGTAAAAAACAACAGCTTGTCCTGGTGTAATAGCCCGTTGAGGTTCTGCGAAAATCACTTCTGCCTTGTCACCTTTAATATGTACAGTCACCTTGGAATCTGGTTGACGATAGCGGAACTTAGCTGTACATTCTAACGTAAACTCTTCTGGCATATCTCGTGTAAAGTGAACTTGACTGGCCTGTAAACTTGTTGACATCAATGCCTCATGATAGAAGCCTTGACCGACATACAGAATATTTTGACTCAGATCTTTACCAACGACAAACCATGGGGCATTGTCTCCACCTTGTTGGCCACCAATTCCAAGTCCACCACGCTGACCGATCGTGTAATACATCAAACCGGCATGTTCACCCATATCTCGTCCATCTACGGTCATCATTTGGCCTGGCTGAGCAGGTAGATAGTTGCTGAGAAACTCTTTGAAATTCTTTTCTCCGATAAAGCAGATTCCAGTGGAATCTTTCTTTTTAGCCGTTGCTAGTCCAGCCTCTTCTGCCAACCGGCGAACCTCAGGCTTTTCTAAATGTCCCAACGGGAACATGGTTTTTTGAAGTTGCTCTTGTGACAGCTGGCTTAAGAAATAAGTTTGGTCCTTCCCGTTGTCAACGCCGCGTAGCATATGAACAATGCCATCCTTATCACGCGTCACGCGCGCATAGTGCCCTGTCGCTACATAATCTGCACCGAGTGTCATAGCATAATCTAGAAAAGCCTTAAATTTAATTTCCTTATTACACATGACATCCGGATTTGGTGTCCGACCAGCTCGGTATTCAGCAAGGAAATATTCAAAGACACGATCCCAATATTCTTTCTCAAAGTTGACAGAATAGTAAGGAATGCCAATCTGGTCTGCAACTGCTGCTACATCTTTGTAATCTTCTGTAGCTGTACAGACACCATTTTCGTCTGTGTCGTCCCAGTTTTTCATGAAGATACCGATGACATCGTAACCCTGTTGTTTTAACAACAAAGCCGTTACAGATGAATCGACACCGCCACTCATACCAACAACAACACGTGTTTTCGAGTTATCACTCATAGGTTTCCCCCCATCTTTTCGTTACTCACGATTGAAGGTCGTGGTTTGCTTCAACGATTGAAGGTCGTTTTGAGCAGTTACCATTTTAACACGCTTTATATTAGAAAACAAGCATCTTACTATTCTTTTTGTTGGTCAGGATCGATGGGTTTACAGGTCTGTAAATTTAAAAAGAGTCCTATTCAAGAACTCTTTTTAACCGAATTTAATACCAGCCATTTGCCAACCAGAAATTTTTAGCTGCTGACCATGATCCATAACGGTTAACAACGTATTGATTGGCCACTTTTTCTTGGTTTGCAGGTGATAAATCACCATTCAAATATGTGAGAGTTAATTGGTAACGACCATAATATTGGCCATTTTGTGCTGTATAACTGCCACTTGATTCTTTTTGGGCAATCCATTCCTTAGCAGCTGCATCTTCCGCACTCAAGCCTTCTGAAGCAGAGACAGTAGTTGTTGCTTGTGTAGTATCCGTTTTACTAGCAGGAGCTTGCTCCGTGGTTTTCTGCGTTGTATTTGCATCTTCAATTTCAAGAACTTGACCAACTGAGATGAGATTCACGTTACTAATCTTATTTTTCTTAGCAATTGCATCAACCGTTGTGTTCTTCTCTTTAGCAATAGCTGATAAAGTATCACCTGATTTTACAGTATAAG
>CABSRC010000120.1 GCA_902480035.1 uncultured Streptococcus sp.
AGCCTATGTGGTTGATTCACACAAAGGCAGACGCAACAGTACAACCAGAAAATAGTGTCTTGCCTTTATATAAGAGCTTGATTACCTCTGGAGCTACTAACAAGTGGTTCTCATACTTTGAAACAGCGACTGGGACTGATCTTCCTGGCACAGAGTATGATGGTCATTGGGCTTGGATTTATTTCTTCCATGACCAGGTGATTGGCGTTCAGCATCCTGAAAATACGAAAAATTGGGACGGATACAGTGGAATGGTAGCCACTGATCCAACCAATGGAGGTGGCTCTCGTGCCAGTGTCAATGGACAAACTTATAACAGTATCTTTGACTGGATGAGTGCACAAAGACACTAAGAGGATGATAATCACACTTCCCAAGGGGAATATATCAAGAAGTTGTCTTCAATCGAAAAGGGTTTCAATCGAAATCCTTTTTTGATTGGATTAAGAAAATGGACACTTGTGATTTTCTTAATGAAAGCTTAAGAACATAGGGTTTACCGTGACAAGAGGGCCGAAAAATGCTAAAATATAGGTAATATATTAGAGAAAAAAGGAGCCTTCTTATGAAAGGTATTATTCTTGCAGGCGGTTCAGGGACACGTTTGTATCCATTGACACGTGCTGCATCAAAACAACTGATGCCGATTTACGATAAACCAATGATTTACTATCCACTTTCAACGCTTATGTTGGCTGGTATTAAGGAAATCCTCATCATCTCAACGCCACAGGACCTTCCACGTTTTGAAGAGCTCCTTGGTGATGGTTCTGAGTTCGGTATTTCACTTTCTTACGCAGTACAACCAAGTCCAGATGGATTGGCTCAAGCCTTTATCATTGGTGAAGACTTCATTGGTGACGATAGTGTTGCACTTGTCCTCGGGGATAACATTTTCCATGGAAATGGTCTTTCTGCCATGCTTCAACGTGCTGAAGCTAAGGAAAAAGGCGCTACAGTCTTTGGTTATCAAGTTAAGGACCCAGAACGTTTTGGAGTTGTTGAATTTGACGACAATATGAATGCCATCTCAATCGAGGAAAAACCTGAGCATCCAAAATCAAACTTTGCTGTAACTGGACTTTATTTCTATGACAATGATGTTGTGGAAATTGCCAAAAACATCAAGCCAAGCCCTCGTGGCGAACTTGAAATCACGGATGTTAACAAGGCTTACTTAGAACGTGGAGATCTCTCTGTTGAGCTTATGGGACGTGGCTTTGCTTGGTTGGATACAGGCACTCATGAAAGTCTCTTGCAAGCTGCTCAGTACATCGAGACAGTTCAACGTTTGCAAAATGTCCAAGTAGCTAACCTTGAAGAGATTGCCTATCGCATGGGTTATATCACTAAAGAACAGGTTCTTGAATTGGCACAACCACTTAAGAAAAACGAATACGGACAATATTTGCTCCGTTTGATTGGAGAAGCATAATGACTGAACAATTTTTTGGTAAAGAACTAGCTGCCCGCAAGATTGATGCTATCCCAGGTCTGCTTGAATTTGATATTCCTGTTCATGGAGATAACCGTGGATGGTTCAAGGAAAACTTCCAAAAGGAAAAGATGTTGCCACTTGGTTTTCCAGAATCATTCTTTGCAGAAGGAAAATTGCAAAATAACGTTTCTTTCTCACGTAAAAATGTCTTGCGTGGCTTGCACGCTGAGCCTTGGGATAAATACATCTCAGTAGCAGATGAAGGAAAGGTTCTTGGAACTTGGGTTGACCTCCGTGAAGGTGAAACGTTTGGAAATACTTACCAAACAGTGATTGATGCCTCAAAAGGAATCTTTGTTCCTCGTGGTGTTGCCAATGGTTTCCAAGTTTTGTCTGACAAAGTGTCATATAGCTACCTCGTAAACGATTACTGGGCACTTGAACTTAAACCTAAATATGCTTTTGTCAACTACGCTGACCCAAGCCTTGATATCAAGTGGGAAAACTTGGAAGAAGCAGAAGTCTCAGAAGCAGATAAAAATCACCCATTGCTCAAAGACGTTAAACCCCTCAAACCAGAGGATTTGTAAGAATATAGCTCTTAAAACAATTAAGAAAATCATTATATAGTTTTTAGCTTTGCTATAAACGAGCGAAGCGAGCTATATGATTAGCTTTCCGCCGTGAGAAAAGCACCTGAACCATTGTGTTTCAGGTGCTCGGAGGTTTTGAGACATTAGGCTCAAAACTTAGTCATGGAACTTCTTCGAAGTTCGCTGACGTCCGTACTCACCTAAGGAAAGCTAAAAAAAGATTGATTTAAGGAACGATTAAGAAAAAAACAATATTTTTTGGAGAAAAAATGACTGAATATAAAAATATCATCGTAACTGGTGGCGCAGGTTTCATCGGTTCAAACTTCGTACACTATGTCTACAACAATCATCCAGACGTACATGTGACTGTCCTTGACAAACTCACTTACGCTGGTAACCGTGCTAACATTGAAGAAATCCTTGGTGACCGTGTTGAATTGGTTGTTGGTGATATTGCTGATGCTGAATTGGTTGATAAGTTGGCTGCTAAAGCTGATGCCATCGTTCACTACGCAGCTGAAAGCCACAATGATAATTCATTGAACGACCCATCACCATTTATTCACACAAACTTCATTGGTACTTACACACTTTTGGAAGCTGCTCGTAAATACGATATTCGTTTCCACCACGTGTCAACAGACGAAGTTTATGGTGACCTTCCATTGCGCGAAGATCTTCCTGGACACGGTGAAGGTCCTGGTGAAAAATTCACAGCAGAAACAAAATACAACCCATCATCACCATACTCATCAACTAAGGCTGCTTCAGACCTTATCGTTAAAGCATGGGTGCGTTCATTTGGTGTTAAGGCAACTATTTCAAACTGCTCAAACAACTATGGACCATACCAACACATCGAAAAATTCATCCCACGTCAAATCACCAACATCTTGTCAGGGATCAAACCAAAACTTTATGGTGAAGGTAAAAATGTCCGTGACTGGATTCACACTAACGACCACTCAACTGGTGTTTGGGCTATCCTCACTAAAGGCCGTATCGGTGAAACTTACTTGATTGGTGCTGATGGTGAAAAGAATAACAAGGAAGTTCTTGAACTCATCCTTGAAAAAATGGGTCAACCAAAAGATGCTTACGATCGTGTCACAGACCGTGCTGGTCATGATTTGCGTTACGCAATTGATTCAACAAAATTGCGTGAAGAATTGGGTTGGGAACCACAATTCACAAACTTTGAATCAGGTTTGGAAGAAACAATCAAGTGGTACACAGATCACCAAGACTGGTGGAAAGCCGAAAAAGAAGCTGTTGAAGCTAACTACGCTAAGACACAAGAAGTGCTTAAATAATTGGAAAATCTATCACTTCCAAGCTAGTGATAGATTTTTCTGTTAAGAAATATTAGGAGAGATGATGAATAGAAAAGAATGGATTGAATATTTTGAAGCGATTAATAATCGTAAGCCCACTATTCAGGAGTGTCAGCAGGCCCTTCTAAATGGTGAATTTGTTATGGAAGGAAAACAAGCTACTTTTTCCAACAGTGGAAAGTCTGTGACTGAAGGAGTCAGACCTTTACCGAATCAAATGACTGGTCAAATGGTCAACCCAGCTTATTCACAACAAATGGTCTTTGTTAAGAAGAAAAAGTTTGGCAAGAAGACTTTTATTGGTCTTGGGATTGCTTTATTTCTTGTTGTAGCAACAAGTCTTGGACTCTTTTTGTTTTCTTCCAAAGGAACAAACTTGGGAGGTTTGTGGGTAACTAATGATAATGTTGGTTTGGTTTATGATTTAAGTGGGAAGAAGTCAAAACTTGTTGCAGGCTATAGGGAAGAAGAAATCAAAGAAATCTCTATTGGTAATAAAGTTAGACAGGAGTTTGAAGCACGTTTAGAAGATGTCAGTAATTCAAAACTAAAAACGATTGCTGATTTTGACAAGAAATATCAATTACAGACCAAAGAGATCATACTGGTTAAGACGAAATGGGAATGGTTTGGATACTATAATCTGATTCAGAAAGATGGGACAAACTTAGTTCTAGATTTATTCTTATCAGACCTCTACTACGGATCAAGAAGTACCAAAGATTTAAAAAAGAAATGTCTTTTTCATAAGGCAGAGGTTCCAAAAGCCTTTGTTGGAAAATGGAAGACATATGATGATGAAGATGAATCAGAAGGAGAATTGACTATTTCTGAAAATGGTGTTATGACTACAGATTCTGATGATATAGATATCTTAAATGTTAAGCCTTTAGATATCTTAATTGCTAAGCCTTTAAAAGAATATCTGGCGGATCAATCAGGCAGCGCAGATAATGATAAGGTGCAAAAAGAGTTTGCTAAAATACAGAAGTCTCTTAAGTCACATGGTTATCAGGCTAAGAGTGTTAATGACATCTACCACGATGCGAGAAAGTCATACTATTATATCGTTGTAGATGGTGGTAAGCGCATTATTATCTTGGAGGATAGCTTCAACATTCTCTCCATAGGGGGT
>CABSRC010000121.1 GCA_902480035.1 uncultured Streptococcus sp.
AATACAGGACAGATAGTCCCATATTGGAAACTGTACTAGGACAATGAAAACTACTGAAAAGAACAGTTTCTTTTCAAAAAGAAGCTTAAACTCTTTAAAATAGATGGAATCGTGTTATAATAAAATCATAAAACGTTTTCAAGAGAAGAGGTTCCTCAATGGAAAATGAAACAGTTGACTATGGAAAAGTAACAGGAATGGTACACTCAACAGAAAGTTTTGGAGCAGTAGACGGGCCTGGGATCCGCTTTATTGTCTTCCTTCAAGGCTGTCAAATGCGGTGTCAATACTGCCACAATCCAGATACTTGGGCAATGGAAACCAACAAGTCCCGTGAGCGGACGGTGGATGATGTCTTAGAAGAAGCCCTCCGTTATCGTGGATTTTGGGGCGAAAAAGGGGGAATCACTGTCAGTGGAGGAGAAGCCCTCTTGCAGATTGACTTTTTGATTGCTCTCTTCACCAAGGCTCAAGAGTTGGGCATTCATTGTACCTTGGATACCTGTGCCCTTCCTTTCCGGAATACACCTCGTTATTTGGAAAAATTCGACCGCTTGATGGCGGTGACAGACTTGGTGCTTCTGGATATCAAGGAAATCAATGATGAACGACACAAAATTGTGACCAGCCATACCAATAAAACGATTTTAGCTTGTGCCAAGTACTTATCTGATATTGGAAAACCAGTCTGGATTCGTCACGTTTTGGTCCCAGGTTTGACAGACCGAGATGACGACTTGATCGAACTTGGAAAATTTGTTAAAACCCTAAAAAATGTCGATAAATTTGAGATCCTGCCTTACCATACTATGGGGGAATTCAAATGGCGTGAATTGGGAATTCCGTACAAATTGGAGGGTGTGAAACCACCGACAAAAGAACGGGTCCAAAATGCAAAAGATTTGATGGAAACAGAAAGTTACCAAGATTACCTGAAACGGGTCAAAGGATAAAAAGTATAGACAGATGGGCCTTCCAGCTGTCTTTTCTATTGAAATGCACAACTATTCCCTTTCTTTAAATGGCAAAACGTGCTAAAATAGAGTGAATCTATAAATGAAATAAAGAGGTAGAAACATGTCAAAAATTCTCGTTTTTGGTCACCAAAATCCTGACTCAGATGCTATCGGTTCATCTGTAGCCTTTGCTTATCTTGCAAAAGAAGCTTACGGTTTGGATACAGAAGCAGTGGCTCTTGGAACTCCTAATGAAGAAACTGCTTTCGTATTGGATTATTTTGGTGTGGAAGCACCACGCGTCATCACATCAGCTAAAGCAGAAGGTGCAGAACAAGTCATCTTGACGGACCACAATGAATTCCAACAATCTGTTTCAGATATCGCTGAAGTAGAAGTTTATGGTGTTGTGGACCACCACCGCGTAGCTAACTTTGAAACTGCTAGCCCACTTTACATGCGATTGGAACCAGTTGGATCAGCATCTTCTATCGTATACCGTATGTTCAAAGAACACGGTGTAGCAGTGCCAAAAGAATTGGCAGGTTTGATGCTTTCAGGTTTGATTTCAGATACCCTTCTTTTGAAATCTCCAACCACTCACCCATCTGATAAAGTGATTGCGCCTGAATTGGCTGAATTGGCTGGAGTTAACTTGGAAGAATACGGTCTTGCCATGCTCAAAGCTGGTACCAACTTGGCAAGCAAATCAGCAGAAGAGTTGATTGACATTGATGCCAAGACTTTTGAATTGAACGGAAACAATGTTCGTGTGGCTCAAGTGAACACAGTTGATATTGCGGAAGTTTTGGAACGCCAAGCTGAAATCGAAGCAGCCATCCAAGCAGCAAATGCAGCTAACGGATACTCTGACTTTGTTTTGATGATTACAGACATCGTCAACTCAAACTCAGAAATCTTGGCTCTTGGTGCTAATATGGACAAGGTAGAAGCAGCCTTCAACTTCAAACTTGAAAACAACCACGCTTTCCTTCCAGGTGCCGTTTCACGTAAGAAACAAGTGGTGCCTCAATTGACTGAAAGCTTTAATGCTTAATGATAGGTGGGAAAACCCATTATTTAAAAGGAGTTTCGACTCCTTTTTTGCTAGGAGAAGATCATGTTAGAGACGGGCGATTTGATTTTTGTCAGTGAAAATACAGAAATGGGGCAGGCTATCCAGACATCTACTGGCAACTATAGCCATGTAGCTATCTTTTTGGACGGATTCATTTATCATGCCACTGTAGAAGGTGGCGTCCTTTCCCAGTCCCCTGAGGATTTCTTTGAAGCTGAGAAAGTCTATGACCTTTATCGCTATGCGGCGATTGATTGTCCAGAGGTCAAAAAGAAAGCAGAGAGTCTTTTAGGGGCTCCCTACAATGCTTCCTTTTATCCGGATGGAGATGGTTATTACTGTTCCCAGTTCATCGCTGAACTACTCCCTATTTTTGAAACCATTCCCATGAAGTTTGGAGATGAGGAACAGGAGATTAGTCCGTTTTGGGAAGATTACTACAGAGGGCTCGGTCTAGCCGTTCCTCTAGATCAGCCCGGGACCAACCCGAGTCAGTTAGCCCAATCACCACAGCTACAGTTTAAAGAAAGGTATTTGGATGATTTGGATTCATGAAACAACAATCTGAATCTTTGATACAGTTTATAAGAGTTACATCAAACTAAAGAAAAATAATATTTTAAAAATATGTTCTACCTTCGAATACAACTTGTAAAAGTTGTATTTTTTTCTAATATCCTCTGGATGTTTCTTGTTTAGACAGATAAAATATGATATACTTCACAAAAAAACTAACCACTGGTTAGTTTTTGATGGAAATCAAAGGAGGAAGTAAATATGTCTTTCTTGTATCGTTTATTAACACGTACAAAACAAATCAGTCCACATATAAGAAAGTTTGAGTTCGAATTGGGTGTTTTTGTTGTCAGCATATGGCTAGTTGAATCATCTAGTCGCTTTTATGTGATTGATACGGGAATGCGAGGAATGGAGAAGTACGCTGCCCAGTTTTTACTCCCACAAAAAATTGAAGCAATTTTTCTGACCCATGGACATCCAGATCATATCAAAGGTTTGCTCTATCTTAGACAGCACTTTGGGAACATCCCGACTTTAATCAGTGAGAAGGAATTCCCCTATATTTCAGGCAAAGAACCTTTTCCTAATAGAAAAGAGACGGAAAAAGTGATTTTTGATCCGGCTACTTTTATAACTGTTGAAAGTCAAGAAGGTCAAGACTTGATAAGTAGTGCAGGACTAAAACCCCTATTTTCTCCTGGGCATTCCCCTGGTCATGTTGTTTATTACCATGAAGAGGATCAAGTTTTAATCGCTGGAGATCTTTTCACAGCTACGAGAAGTGGGAAGTTGCGTCCACCAATGAAAGGATATACAGCAGATATGAGACAAGCTTTAGCTAGTGGTGAAAGAATTCTCAAGGATTATTCGCAGGCCCTTGTTAGTGTTTGTCATGGCAGTGAGGTAAAAGATGCCGTACGAGATTTTGAGGCATCGGATGGGTTTAAAGGGAGTTTGTAATGGCAAAGAATACAAGGTCTAGAATTATCAAGGCAGCCGAGGAACTTTACCGGACAGAATCTCAGCAAAAAGTAGGAATCAGGCAGATTGCTCAAGCTGCAGGATGTTCACATACAGCTATTTATCAGTATTTTAAAAAGAAAGAGGATATATTATATGCAGTAGCGGAAAAACCGTTAACTCACCTCTATCATACTTGCTTAGAAATCAGTCATTCCAAGCAGAATGATAAGGAACGTCTGCTTCAAATCTGTCAAACATACGTGGATTTTGGGTTTAGAGAACGTAATTTTTATGAATTATTGATTTTTTACCGTGGAGAGCATGAAGATTCAGGCGATTGTTCGCAACCGTTGATGCAATTGAGAATGAAAAGTTATCGTTTATTGGAAGAAGCTATTGATGTCTTTTTACCGAAAAACTTATCTGATGCAGAAGCGCTAAATATTCGTAGTGGAATCTTTATTTTTTTACATGGCTTAGTAAGTATCTACAGTAGGGACAATGAAGAATGTCCAGAACGCATTAAGCAACTACTGACTGATTTTATTTCTTTTAAAATAATAGGAATGAAATGAGTTGGAATAACTTATGGGGCTTCTACAGTAAACTTGGATTGAAAAGACTAAGTTCTTTTATTGCCTTATTTTCCCCTCTTGCCTGCCTATCCATAAATTGAAGATTTTGTCCTTTGGTATTGATTTCGCTTAAACTAATTTTTATGTTACAATAAGAACGAACCGATAAAACAGTAAACGAGACCTATTTATGATTACAATCATTAATCCCACACGTTTGACACGTCAGCCATTTTTCAAGGACTTGATCAACTATTTGGACCAGCACGACGATGTGATCCTGCGGCAAATTAAGGCCCAATTTCCGGATCAACCAG
>CABSRC010000122.1 GCA_902480035.1 uncultured Streptococcus sp.
GGTGGTCAGTATCTGCTACTTCGACCCCTTGAACCGCATTCTTAAAGAGATTGGCATGGACATCACAAAGCTCCATAACATCTTCAAAAGTAACCCCTGCATCGGAGTTCATCAGTTCATGCTCCATGAGAGAGATCTCAATCGCAGAAACCCCTGCAAAGGTCGCATCAAAGCGCTCTTGGACCGACTCAGGAGAGGCTCCATGATGCAGGTCTAATAAGATATCTCTCAAGACATGAATTCGTTCATCACTCATTGGTCTAGCCCCACTACTTCATAGCCATTAGCTTCTAGCGTTTGTACAATCTTCTCCATGGGGGTACCTTCTAAATTTGATCCTTGTTTCAAGGAAACCTTGCGCCCAACTGTATTACGCATGATGGGGTTGGCTAAAGGTTTAAAGCCCAACTCCACCAACAAGTCCAATACTTCCGGATGTTGATCAATGACTTGAGCCACTGGAATCGATACATCAATAACATTGTCCATTTTCCTATTTCCTTTACTCATTTCGTTCATTTTCACTTCTTCACTAACTTCACGACAGCCTCTGTCCTTGCCGTATGTGGAAACATGTCCACTGATTGAATGTATTCAACCCGATAGACCTTTGTCAAAGCTACCAAATCTCTTGACAAAGTCGATACATTACAAGAGACATAGACCATCTTGTCAGGTGCATAGTGCAATAAGGTCTCGATCAATTTCGCCCCTAAACCCGTACGGGGTGGATCCACAATGACTGCATCTGCTCGATAGCCTTCTTTGTACCAACGGGGAATAATTTCCTCAGCCGTCCCAGCTTCATAGTGGGTATTCTCAAATCCCATCCGTTTAGCATTGTATTTGGCATCTTCAATCGCTTCAGGAATGATATCCATCCCCCGAACACTTTTCACTCTATTAGCAAAAGCAAACCCAATCGTTCCAACCCCACAGTAGGCATCAATTAGATGATCCTCTGGCGATACATCCAAAGCCTTGACCGCTTCACTATACAAGACTTCAGTCTGCTCCGGATTCAGTTGATAAAAGGCTCGAGGAGAGAGGGAGAATTCATAATCCAAAACGCCTTCAAGAATAGCCTCTTCACCCCAAATAATCTGTGTTTGTTCACCATAGATTTCACTGGAGCGAGACGTATTTTTATTAACAGCAACGGTGACAATCTCAGGGTGTTTCTTAACCAAGTCTTCCACTAAATCCTTTAAATTAATCTGCCGACTGGTGACCACAATTATCTGAACCTGACCAGACTTCCGAGCTCGTCGAACCATCATAGTTCTGACACCCAGTTCTTTACGCTCATCAGCAATTGGAATCTGATAGTAAGTCAATAAATCCGCAAGATCATTGGCAATCGCTTGAATAACCTGATCTTGAACCAAACAATCTTTTAATTCTACCAAATAATGTGAATTTTGAGCATAGAGCCCCGCCTTAACCTGGCCCTTGAATTTCCTTGTTTGAAATTGCAATTTGGCCCGATAGTAAAGAGGCTCCTGCATTCCGATTGTTGGCCGAATGTCATACTGTTCAAAGCCTTCAGGTGAGAACTTTTTCAAGGCTTGTTGCAATAAATCTGTTTTAAACTCCAGCTGCTTGTCATACTTCAAATGCATGATTTGACAGCCCCCACAGGTCTCATAGATATCACACATGGGTGTCACCCGATACTTAGACGCTTTATTCACAGATAAGAGTTTGGCTTCCGCAAAATTTTTCTTGACACTTGTAATTTGGCAGAAGATATCTTCACCCTTGAGGGCTCCTGGAACAAAAACAAGGGTTTTCTGGAAAAATCCGATACCTTCCCCGTTTATCCCCATACGCTTGATTTTTAATGGAATTTTTTGTTTGACTTTAAGACTCATAAGTCTATTATACCACGTAGTTTCTCAATGGTTAAGAATATGTTACAATAAAACCATGAATACAAAGACATCTCATTTCTCCCCATTGGATTTTCCTGAGCAATTACGAACTTATATAGAGGGAGCAACTCTTTCTGATAGCTCTTCTCATTCAGGCGCAAGGGTTCTCTATCTTGATTCAGGTTACTACTTGAAAATAGATCAAAAGGGAAGATTAGAGCGAGAAGCTAGCATTGCAAGGTGGTTTGAAACCAAAGGACTGGGAACTCCAGTTATCGAATATCTATCTAAAGATAAAGACTACCTCCTGACTAAAGAGGCTATTGGCCATGATGCTCTCGCTTTTTTAGACCAGCCAGAAAAAATCTGCCGTACCATGGCAGAGGCTCTTAAAAAGCTTCACAGCTTAAATCCGAAAAATTTTCCATCAGATAATCATTTACAAGCCTATAAAGAAAGAGCCTTGAAAAACTATGAAAAAGGTGAGTTCTATGCCAAGGCGCTCCTACCCCAATTCCAAATCAACAGTCGCGAAGAGGCCTTCCAACTCATCCAAGAACATGGGCACCTTTTAAAGACAGATGCCTTTATTCACGGGGATGCCTGTCTACCGAACTTTATTCTAAAAGATGCTGACCAATTCTCTTGCTTTATTGATCTTGGTTTGGCTGATTTCAGTGACCGGCATATCGACCTCTTTTGGGCAGTTTGGTCCCTCAACTATAACCTACAAGATCCTAAATACGCTGAACTATTTCTTGACTATTATGGAAGAGATCAGGTCGATATACATAAACTTCGACTCGTTGCTGCCTTTGAAGCGTTTGGATAAAAGAAAAAATATGAAAATTACAAAACTAGAAAAGAAAAAAAGACTCTACCTCCTAGAATTAGACAATGATCAAAAACTTTATATTACAGAAGACACCATCGTCAAATATTTCCTTTCCAAAGATAAAGAAATCAGTGAAGAAGAACTAAAAGAAATCCAAGAGTTTGCTCAATACTCCTATGGTAAAAACCTCGCCCTGTACCATCTTTCTTTTAAAGCTCGGACAACAAAAGAAGTCAGAGACTACCTGACAAAGTATGAGATTGAAAGTGGCATTATTGATAAAGTGGTCCAACACCTAAAAGAAGACAAGTGGTTAGATGATCGTCAATATGCAAGAAACCTGATAGAAGCCAACCTTCTCAGTGGCGATAAGGGTCCTCTCTTATTACAACAAAAAATTCAACAAAAAGGGATCCCAAAATCTATCCTTCAAGAAATTTTTGCAGACTATGATTTTTCAGAAGTGATCGACCGTACCGCAATAAAACTCGTAAAAAAATACCAAGGAAAATATCCGTTAAAAGCCATTGAAACGAAAATCATCCAAGCACTCATTTCAAAAGGTTTTGCTTACAATCAAGCAAAGATAGCATTCCAAAATCTCGAGCTCGAAACAGATGAAGAAACAACCAATGAGCTCATTCTAAAAGAGTTAGAAAAACAATACCGTAAATACAGTAAAAAATATGAAGGCTATGACCTCAAACAACGCTTGACTCAGGCACTAGCCAGAAAAGGCTACGATTATAGTGATATAACGTCAGCCATTAGAGAATACTTAGATTCATAAACCAAATTGAAAATTAAATAGAAAAATAAGAAAAAATTTGAAAAAATATGTTACAATATAGAGGATATACTTAGATTGTAGAAAGTTGGTAAGTTATGAAACTACCTAAAGAAGGCGACTTTATTACAATTCAAAGTTATAAACATGATGGCAGTTTACACCGAACATGGCGTGACACCATGGTATTAAAGATAACCGAAAATGCAATTATTGGAGTAAATGATCATACACTTGTTACTGAAAGTGATGGTAGACGTTGGATCACGCGTGAACCAGCGATCGTTTATTTCCATAAAAAATATTGGTTTAACATCATCGCCATGATCCGTGACAATGGTGTGTCTTACTACTGTAACCTAGCAAGTCCTTTTCACATTGACCAAGAAGCCTTAAAATATATCGACTATGATCTCGATGTCAAGGTCTTTACCAATGGTGAAAAAAAATTGTTAGATGTTGAAGAATACGAGCAGCACAAAGAAAAAATGCACTATTCAGATGACATCGACTTTATTTTAAAGGAAAATGTTAAGGTTCTAGTAGATTGGATAAACCAAAGCAAAGGTCCTTTTTCTGAGGAATATATCAAAATTTGGTATAACCGTTATGTTGAACTGCGAAATAAATAAAGTTGGAAAGAGCGCAAGCTCTTTTTTCTTGTAAATAAATAAAAAATAACTACAAAAAAAGTCTAATGACAACCATTAGACTTTTTCTATACACTATCGGGAAGACAGGATTCGAACCTGCGACACCTTGGTCCCAAACCAAGTACTCTACCAAGCTGAGCTACTTCCCGATCTAAAGCTACCGCTTTATGCACCCTAGAGGAGTCGAACCTCTAACCGCC
>CABSRC010000123.1 GCA_902480035.1 uncultured Streptococcus sp.
AGAATGCGTCTTGAAATTTCATAGGCGCCAAGACAGTGAGAAAAACGACTATGCTCCCCACCGTGGAAGGTAAAACCAGATGTCCCCAGTTGTTTGATGCGGCGTAGTCGTTGAAATTCTTTACTATTAATTAATTGATAAATGATGGGATGATCCACATGAACGTAATCATGCACGGGATCGCGAAAGACTTTTTCATTCATGGGTCTATTATAGCAAAAAAAAGCCTATTTTGCGATATAGAGGCTAATAGGGGCAGTCAAAATGCGTAAAATTTGATAGAATAGTAAGGCAAGAAAAGAAGAGAAGGAGACAAAGATGCAGATTCGCATTCAAAATACCATTCGATTTGGAGAAGAAATGGAAATTGTTGATCAGTACTATCAAGGTGAATGGAAGGAAAAAGCAGGTTTTCAATATCTCTTGTATACCAATGAAGAAGATGAAAAGGTTGCTTTGAAATTTTCCAATGATGAATTGGTCATGACACGATTCTCAAGTCCTAAATCCATCATGCGTTTCTACAAAAATGAAGATGGTGGGGCAATCATCCCAACTCCGATGGGCATTCAGCAGTTTTTGATTACAACAGACCTCTTTCAATTAGAAGCAGGTCATTTGAAAGTCTCTTATCGCTTGTTAACTCTCGATGGAGAACAGGAATTTGCTAATTATCAATTACTGGTGGAATGGGAAGAATAATCCTCATTAAATTATTCTAGATCCCGCTTGCTTTATTCTATAAAAATGGTATAATAAAACCACTCAAGGGAGTAGCTGGCGGTTTTCCGCGATAGTGTCGTCATTACGAAATTATTTCCGGCACTATATTAAACGGCGAGACTTGTTTTTTCAAACAGGTCTCTTTTTTGTGCAAAAGAGACCTAGTAGAAAGCTATAAGGAGGAAATTATTTTGTCAAAAGAACAAAATAAAGCTTTGTTTTATACACAGAGTAAAGAAGAAGTTCTAAAGGAATTGGACTCTTCAATTGAAGGCTTGTCAACTGCTCAAGCTCAAGAACGTTTAGCGATTTATGGTCATAATGAACTGGACGAAGGTGAAAAACGTAGCCTCTTGTCTAAGTTTATCGATCAGTTTAAAGATTTGATGATCATCATCTTGTTGATCGCTGCAGCTCTCTCTGTGATCACAGAAGGAATGGACGGCCTTACAGATGCCATGATCATCTTAGCCGTTGTTGTTTTGAACGCAGCCTTTGGTGTCTACCAAGAAGGACAAGCCGAAGCAGCTATCGAAGCACTGAAAAACATGTCTAGTCCATTAGCGCGTGTCCGCCGTGATGGTCACGTGATTGAAATTGATTCTAAAGAATTGGTCCCAGGTGATATCGTTCTTCTGGAAGCTGGAGATGTGGTTCCTGCAGATATGCGTTTGTTTGAAGCAGCTTCTCTTAAAATTGAAGAAGCAGCTCTTACAGGGGAGTCTGTGCCAGTTGAAAAAGATGTGACAGGACTTGTTGAAGCAGATGCTGGTATTGGGGACCGCGTTAATATGGGTTACCAAAACTCAAATGTAACTTATGGTCGTGGTATTGGTGTCGTAACAAACACTGGTATGTATACAGAAGTTGGTAAGATTGCAGATATGTTGGCTAATGCCGATGAGACTGAAACACCATTGAAGCAAAGCTTGGAACAATTATCTAAAGCCTTGACTTACTTAATTGTTGTGATTGCGGTCATTACTTTCTTAGTTGGTGTCTTCGTTCGTGGAGAGCATCCATTAGAAGGCTTGATGGTTGCGGTAGCCCTTGCGGTTGCGGCCATTCCAGAAGGACTTCCTGCCATTGTAACTATCGTTCTATCTTTGGGAACTACAACCCTTGCCAAACGCAATTCGATTGTTCGTAAATTACCAGCGGTTGAAACTCTTGGTTCAACAGAAATCATCGCATCTGATAAAACAGGTACTTTGACTATGAACCAAATGACTGTTGAGAAGGTCTACACCAACGGTCAATTGCAAAGCTCAGCAGCTGAGATTGCTGCTAGCAACAATACCCTTCGTATCATGAACTTTGCCAATGATACTAAGGTGGACCCATCTGGCAAGTTGATTGGGGACCCAACAGAGACTGCTTTGGTACAGTTTGGTTTGGATCACAACTTTGATGTTCGTGAAGTTTTGAAGGGTGAGCCACGTGTGGCGGAATTGCCTTTTGACTCAGATCGTAAGCTCATGTCTACCATTCATAAAGAAGCAGACGGTTCTTACTTTATCGCTGTCAAGGGTGCGCCTGACCAATTGCTCAAACGTGTGACGCGTATTGAAGTCAATGGGGAAGTTCGTCCTATCACTGATGAAGATAAGAAAGCTATCCTTGCTACCAACAAAGACTTGGCTAAACAAGCCCTTCGTGTCTTGATGATGGCTTATAAGACAAGCAACGAAATTCCAACCTTGGAATCTGAAATTGTTGAGTCTGACCTCATTTTCTCTGGTTTGGTCGGAATGATTGACCCTGAGCGTCCAGAAGCTGCAGAAGCTGTTCGTATCGCTAAGGAAGCAGGTATCCGTCCGATCATGATCACAGGTGACCACCAAGATACGGCTGAAGCCATTGCCAAACGTCTTGGAATCATCGATCCAAATGATACAGAAGACCATGTCTTCACAGGGGCTGAGTTGAACGAACTCTCTGACGAAGAATTCCAAAAAGTATTCAAACAATACTCTGTCTATGCGCGTGTATCACCTGAACACAAGGTTCGGATCGTGAAAGCTTGGCAAAATGAAGGCAAAGTTGTTGCCATGACTGGTGACGGGGTCAACGATGCACCATCACTGAAGACAGCTGATATCGGTATCGGTATGGGGATTACAGGTACAGAGGTTTCTAAGGGAGCTTCAGACATGGTCCTTGCAGATGATAACTTTGCAACCATTATCGTAGCGGTAGAAGAAGGACGTAAGGTCTTCTCAAATATCCAAAAATCTATCCAATACCTCTTGTCTGCCAATATGGCTGAAGTCTTTACCATCTTCTTTGCAACCCTCTTTGGATGGGATGTTCTTCAACCAGTACATCTTCTCTGGATTAACCTGGTTACCGATACTCTTCCAGCCATCGCTCTTGGTGTGGAACCAGCTGAGCCAGGTGTCATGACCCACAAACCTCGTGGACGTAAATCTAACTTCTTTGACGGTGGGGTCTTCGGAGCTATTCTTTATCAAGGTGTCTTCCAAACCATGCTGGTTCTTGGTGTTTATGGCTGGGCCTTACTCTCTCCAGAACATGCGACTCGTGCCGAAATCCATGCAGACGCTTTGACCATGGCCTTTGCAACTCTTGGTTTGATCCAATTGCTCCATGCCTTTAACGTTAAATCGGTTTACCAATCCATCTTTAAAGTGGGACTCTTCAAGAACAAGACCTTTAACTGGTCGATTCCAGTTGCCTTTGTTCTCTTGATGGCGACCATCATTGTCCCTGGATTTAACAAACTCTTCCATGTCTCTCATTTGAGTTTGACACAATGGTTAGCTGTTATGATTGGTTCGCTCTTGATTGTTGTTCTCGTTGAGATTGTCAAAGCCGTTCAACGTGCACTTGGAAAAGATAAAAACGCTATTTAAGCATAAAAAAAGTCATCTTCGGATGGCTTTTTTTGCGGGCAAAATAGACTGGGCATATTTCTTGAGGTAGGTGTGGATTTTTGATAAACTAGTCAACAGTTTGAAGAAAGGAAACTTAGTTATGAAAAAGTTTTTTGCTGAAGTAATCGGCACATTTATGCTTGTCTTTATCGGGACTGGCGCAGTTGTTTTTGGAAATGGGACAGAAGGTCTTGGACATTTAGGAATTGCCTTGGCATTCGGTTTATCCATTGTTGCAGCAGCTTATTCAATTGGGACTGTTTCTGGTGCCCACTTGAACCCGGCTGTTTCGATTGCCATGTTTGTGAACAAACGCTTGTCTTCAAAGGACTTGGTTAATTATATTGCAGCGCAAGTAGTGGGGGCGGTTCTCGCATCTGCAACAGTACTCTTCCTCTTGTCAAATTCAGGTATGTCAACAGCTAGTCTTGGTGAAAATGCCTTGGCTAAAGGTGTGACTCCATTTGGCGGCTTCTTATTTGAAGTAATTGCTTCCTTTATCTTTATCTTGGTCATCATGACAGTGACATCAGCTTCCAAAGGTAATGGCAAGATCGCTGGTCTTGTGATCGGTTTGAGCTTGACTTTGATTATTCTTGTTGGTTTGAACATTACAGGACTTTCTGTTAACCCAGCTCGTAGCTTGGCACCTGCCCTCTTTGTTGGTGGTGCAGCTCTTCAACAAATTTGGATCTTTATCTTGGCTCCAATTGTCGG
>CABSRC010000124.1 GCA_902480035.1 uncultured Streptococcus sp.
AAGAATTGTCTGAATACAGATTTCCAGTATGAATACGCTGGAGCATCGATTACTTCAGAGGCAAAGTCATCGCGTTTTACAAACTGAAATTTATTTTTATCGATTGTAGCCATTATTTGCCTCCTTTCGTATTCGTTAATTTAATCCGTGGATCAAGCACTGTCATCAAGATATCACCTAACATGGCAGCAAAGATACCAAGTGATGTGAAGATGAAGACAAGTCCGATGACCATGGTGTTGTTTGATGCTTTAATAGAGTCAATCAACATTTTACCCATACCTGGGAAAGCGAAGACTGTTTCAGTAAGTGTCGCACCTGAGATAACTCCAATAATAGCACCTGGAATACCAGACACCAATGGAACCATTGCATTTTTGAAGATGTGTTTTCTTGAGATCTCACGTTCTGACAGTCCTTTTGAACGAGCAAAACGGACGAAATCTTGCGAGTGGATATCGATCATGTAACGACGAATCCAAACTGCGATAAATGGAGCACTCAACAAACCAAGAATCAGAGAAGGCAATACATATGAACGCCAATCCTGTGCTCCAAGAACTGGGAATGAGTCTGGAAGCCCAAAGAAAGAACCTGTTAGACGCACAATGTAAACAAGGGCAATAGTTGGAAGAGACATCATAAATGTCAAAACAGCTGTCGAGATGCTATCAAACCATGAGTTCTTGAACAGAGCCATGTAAGATCCTAATGGGATCGCAATCAAGTAAGCAATCGCAATACCAATCAAACCAATGATTGAAGAAGATGCAATCATGGATGGATTCTCATAATTGCTCAAAGTTGCTGTATAAGCATCCCCTTTACCAAATCGACTGATATCTTGTGAATCTGCCTTACTTGGTGATTTGTAGGTACGTGAGTAGATATCAATTGAAGACGTCTTTTTACCTGTTGGGAAGTTCACTTCACTCTTCTTAGTCGTTCCTTGTCCTTGGGTAATTACTTGAAGAACAGGGGTATTTGAATAAGTTGGATATGAATTTCCAAGGTTTAAGGTTACAAAGTTTTGGTGTACATATGGGAATTGACCATTAAAGTACAAGAGGTATTTGTGTTTCGTACCAGAACCTACAACTGACCAACCAATAGATGGATCATTTTCAATACGGATATAGCGTTTGAGATTTGGATTTGAGGCATCTTTCACCCAACCTGGATGATCAAATTGAATCAAATTCGCATAGAAGCTTATGACACGTTCAAAAACCGGAATTTCACGCACCGCATAGAAAGACTTACTTTCTGGGAAACGTTTCAACTGCCAACCATGACCTAATTTGTTAATGTATGCCTTATAGATCTTTTCATTAGCAGTTGTCGCATCAACTGTTACAGAAGAATCTTCTTTACTTGCTTTTTGTTGCAAGCTCTTTGAATCCATGTATTCCAAATAACCCATGCGATCGTAGACAGTATTTTCGTAGTTGATCTTCGAATCTTTTGTCTTCGCTACTTTATTGTAGTTGGGGTCATTTTTAAAGATGAGATTTCTCGGTGTTAGCGTATAGATAATCATGTAGGTTAATGTCGTGACGAGAAAGATCGACACTAACGAACGCAAAATACGCATAAAAACATATTTTTTCATATTTCATTCCTTTAATGTCCAAAAGAACTTTCTCCCCTAGAAGAGAAAGTTCTAATGAAAAGCAATAATTAATTATTTAACGTGTTTTTCAAGATCTTGTTGAGCTTTTTTGTTTGACTCAGCTTTTTCTTTTTGCCATTTTTCACGTGCTTGTTCGTATTGTTTCTTAGTAACAGGTTCATCTTGAACTTCTACATATTTGAAGTAAGCAGATCCTTTGTTACCTGTTTGAGCTGATGGGCCAGAGAATGGAACCACTTTAGAAACAACTGTTGCTGCGCCTGTGCTTGACATTGTTGGGATTACCAAGGCACTATCACTCAACCAAGCTTGAGCAGTAGCATATTTTTCGTAACGTTTAGCTACATCAAGTGATTCGCTATTAGCATCTGCAAGAAGTTTCGCATACTCATCCAAGCCAACTGCTTTGGCTGAAGCATTATCTACACCACCTGCAAAACCAAGGTAAACTTTTGTTTGGTCTTCTGATGATGGTTGAAGAGTATCAAGGTAAGTTGATGGATCATCGTAGTCTGGGTTCCATCCGACCAATCCTTGAAGATCCCAATCTGCATCTGCAGCTGATGGAACATTCAATGTGATGTTCAACACTTCGTCTTGGTCCATCATTTGAAGGTCAAGAACGACATTGTCTTTACCAAGAGTATCTTCCACTGTTTGTTTCAATGATTGCATCCGTGAAACAAAGTTTGTAGAGTTTTGTGCTACTGGTACGTCAATATGAATTGGGAATTGAACGCCATCTTTTTGAAGTTCAGCTTTTGCTTTTTCAAGTTGTGCTTTTGCTTTGTCTTTGTTGTAAAGACCGTCTTGACCATCTGCAAGGTTGACACCTTTCCATTGGTCTCCATAAGTAGTCAACTTATCTGCAACCACATCTCCAAAGTCTTTCCCATTAACTTGTACAAAAGCAGGAGCTGTATAGGTATTACGGATAGCTGGTTTAGCAAATGCTTTACTATTTACTTGCGCTGAATAGTTTTCACGATTCAAGGCAAAGGTGATAGCTTGACGGAAATCTTTGTTTAAGATTGCTTTCTTAGTAGAAGATTTTTCAGCATCTGATTTCTTAGCTGTGTGTTTGTAAGATTGACGATCAATGTTGAAACCAAGGACTGCTACACCTGAACCAGCCGGTGTGTTGTAAATGTTGTCTTTGTATTTTTTAGATACAGTTGCAAAGTTTGAACTTGCCGGGAAAAGACGAGCAGCTGTATAAGCACCATCAGAGAAACCACGCGCCAATGAATCTTGGTCTGATCCATCATAATAAGTGAGTTTCACTTCTTTAAGGTGAACATTTTTCTTATCCCAGTAGTTGTCATTCTTTTCAAATACAACAGATGATTTTGAAGTGATTGATTTAAGAAGGAAAGGTCCGTTTGCAAGGATTGATTTCACATCGTTTGGTTGACCAAAATCATCGCCTTTACTCTTCAAGAAATCTGTGCTAATTGGGAACAAGATTCCGTTTGTAGTTTTAGAATTCCAGAAAGTTTCAGGTTTATTCAATGTATATTGAAGTGTGTAATCGTCAACAGCTTTGACACCAACTTGGCTAAAGTCTGTAGTTTTTCCTTGTACATAATCATCCAAGCCTTTGACAGAACCTTGAACAAGTGAAAGGGTTTCAGATTTTTTATCAGCAGCGTGTTTCAAACCAGTTACGAAGTCTTTGGCAGTCACTTCACCATGTTCTTCACCATCTGCATCGTACCATTTAACACCCTTACGAATTTTGTAGGTATAAGTCAAACCATCTTTTGAAACAGACCAATCTTCCGCAAGTGATGGTACGAGATTACCATACTTGTCATTTGCCATCAAACCATCTACGACGTTTGTAGTGATATCATGTGTAGCAGCTTTAGAAGACACAGTGTAGTCCAAAGTTTGAGGATCATCTGTGTAGACATAACCATAGTTTTTGTCTTCGCCTGAGCTTGCTTTGCTAGTATTTGAACCAGAACATGCAGCCAACAATCCAGCTGCAAGGAGTGTTACTCCGGCAACTGCGAATACTTTACCTTTTTTCATAGGAATTCTCCAATAGTTTTTTTAGATTTGTTTAAGATTATATCACAAGTAGAAAAAAAAGTAAACTAAATTTTCTGAATATTTGCTTCAACCCCATCCAAAAACCTTGTTATGATTGACTTTTTAGCCTAATTGATGATTTTACGATTTTCCATTGATCATTTGTATGATACAATAGAGAGGACTAAGCAACGAGGAAACAACTGTGAAAAAATTCTTTCTTTCTTTTTTAACCTTCATGCTGCTGTTATGCAGTTTACCTTATCAAGTCGTTCTGGCAGATGAGTTAGATCTTCCTGCTCAAAGCGCTATTGCTGTTGAAGCTGATACAGGTAAAATCTTATATGAAAAGGATTCAGAGAAAAAGCGAGATGTGGGGGGACTATCTACACTCTTGACCACTTATCTGATTTTCGAAGCCATTCATGAAAAAAAACTTTCTCTAAAAGATCCTATCAAATTGTCTGAGAAAGCTCTGGCCTTAAATGATATCGAAGGTGCTGGTACTCTTCCTATGGAAGCGAACCAATATACGGTTGAACAGTTATTGACTGCCCTTTTAGTTGGAAATTCTAGCACTGCTGCCTTGGCCTTAGCTGAGAAAGTGGG
>CABSRC010000125.1 GCA_902480035.1 uncultured Streptococcus sp.
GAAGAAAAGGAAAAAGAATGAGCGAAAAAGAGCAAGAAATGACTTCGAAAAAGTTAGGGCTTCACGTGGGAGATAGTTTTCAGGATACACGTGAAATTCGCGAAGTGCTAGATAAATCAGTCTTTCGTGAAGAAGAGCCGACTCATAGCCAACAGCCAGAAGTCTTGGAGGAGCCGGTTGCAATGGAGGCATCAGAGGAAATTCGTGATGCCAAGCCAGAAGCAGTAGCAGAACCTACACAAGAATCTGAACAGGAAGCGGAGCAAACGCTCAGTCGGATGAGTCGTCGTTCGCGTAAGGCGGGAGTTGAAGCGGCAAAAGCGGAAGCATCTAAGGTAGAAGAGAATACGGAAGAGCTAGAAGCAGATGTGGCAGTTGAGCCGATCCGTCGTCACTCCAAGCGTCCAGTGCCCCTAGCGATTCCTTTTGTGTTGAGTCTCTTGATTAGTTTACTGCATGTCGGGGTGCCATTTTTAACCCGTTTTGCAACCAATCAACAATCGCAAAACTTGTATGCTGGCTGGGCAATGACCAAGGGGCAAGTACCGTTTGGTGATTTTTACGGAACCAATGGTCTGCTCTATTATGCAATCAACTGGTTGGGAAGTTTAGCTGGTGGACATTGGATCTTGATGATCCTCCAAGCGATTGCCCTCTTCTTTGCGGGTACCTATCTCTATCGGGTTGTGCGCTTGCTGGTGTCTGATAAAGATACAGCGAAGAATGTCCAGTTACTCTTTTATTTCTTGGTGCTAGGCCTTGGTTTTGGAGGAACTTATGTGACTCTCTTTAGTCTTCCAATCCTATTTGCCAGCATGAATTTCATTTTGGCTTATTTGATTGGGCATCGTAAGGATGAAGGCTTTATCCTTTATGGTGCGATTGCAGCTGTGGCTTTCTTGATTGATCCGATGACCAGTGCCTTGTTTTATTTGTTGGCCTTCCTGGGATTAACAGCCTTTAACATCAAGCAGAAGAGATGGGCGCGTGGCTTTTACCAACTGCTAGCAGCTCTCCTTGGTTTTTCACTTGTCTTTTATCCAATTGGCTATATCACCGTTTTGAATCAGACTTTTGGCTATGCCATTAACCAAGTGACCTATGTCTTTAATGCCTTGAATTTTAGCAATGGACAGACCTTCAGTAATGCCATTTATTATGGACTTTTGGCGCTCGCCTTTGGTCTGGTCTCCGCCTTTTTGATGTCCTTTACGAAGCAAAATAGCAGTGCTCGCCGGATCTTCCGCTTTATGGGATGGGCAGGTAGCTTGGTGGTCCTCATTGTGTCGATTGGTCTTCCTGAACAAGGCGCTTACCAATTGTTACCGATGTTGCCATTTGTTCTTCCTTTGTTTGCGATCTGGTTCTCACGAGATGGGGAAGAAAACGATGGGATCGAACGTCGTGGTCGGAAGAAGAAAAACAAGGAAGTTTGGGCCGCTTACTTTACGAGCCAAGTTTTCTTACCGCTAGTAGCCCTTGTCTATCTGTTGGCGAATCCAGTGGTTCAAGATGTCGTGCTTCAGTCTGGTCAATCGAGTGAACGGAGCGCTATTGCTAGCTACATTCATAACCATAGCAAGGCCAAAGATACCATTTATGCTTGGGATACGACAGCTACTCTCTATCAAGAAAGCGATCGTTTGGCCGCTTCTGCCTTATTGACTCCGACATCTTATCTGGGAATTAATGAAAATCGGACTAATGTGATCCAACAAATCGATCGGTCTGAACCCAAGTATATTGTGGTCAACAATCAGGTAGAGTTGACCTCCAATATGAAGGACTTGCTCAAAGAAAATTATCGTCTGGTTGAGAAGAAATACCGTCATTTCAAACTCTATCAACGCTCTTAATAAAATCAATATCTTGTGTTTTAGAAAGTTTTTTAGAATTTTCACCACAAGATATTGATTTTTATTTTTGGAGTGGTATAATACAACTTGTATGTAAATAAATGAAGAGAGGCATGTTTGGTATGATCACCTTGAGAGAAGAAAAACTGAGAATGGCCCCGGATATTTTTGTTGAAAAACGAGATGGCCGCCGTGTTCAATTCGATGTTGAAAAAATTTATAAAGCCTTGTTGAAGGCGACAGAAGAAGTGACTTCTCTCACTCCAGTGATGGAAGCCAAACTAGAAGCTATTGTCGATCGTGTGATCGCAGAGATCTTGGAACGTTTTCCAAATGGTGTGAAGATCTATGAGATCCAAAATGTGGTCGAACATGAATTGCTTCAAGCCAATGAATATGCGATTGCTGAGAGCTACATTACTTATCGGACGCAGCGGGATTTTGAGCGCTCAAAAGCGACGGATATCAACTTTACGATTGGAAAACTCCTTAATAAGGACCAAGCGGTTGTCAATGAAAATGCCAATAAGGACAGCGATGTCTTTAATACGCAACGGGATTTGACGGCGGGGATTGTTGGTAAGTCTATTGGTCTCAAAATGTTGCCCAAACACGTAGCCAATGCCCACCAAAAAGGGGATATTCACTACCATGATTTGGACTATAGCCCTTATACACCGATGACCAACTGCTGTTTGATCGATTTTGAAGGCATGCTCAGAAATGGCTTTAAGATTGGGAATGCAGAAGTAGAAAGTCCTAAGTCCATCCAAACTGCAACGGCTCAAATCTCGCAGATTATTGCCAATGTAGCCTCTAGTCAGTACGGGGGTTGCTCAGCTGACCGGATCGATGAAGTCTTGGCCCCTTATGCGGAAAAGAACTACCAAAAACACTTGGCAGATGCCAAAGAGTGGGTGCTTCCTGAAAAGCAAGAGGACTATGCTTGGAGCAAGACTCAAAAAGATATCTATGATGCCATGCAATCGCTGGAATATGAGATCAATACCCTCTTTACCTCGAACGGACAAACTCCCTTTACTTCGCTGGGCTTTGGTCTTGGAACCAATCGCTTCGAACGGGAAATCCAAAAGGCGATTTTGGAAATCAGAATCAAGGGTCTTGGATCGGAACATCGGACAGCTATCTTTCCAAAACTGATCTTTACCCTTAAGCGGGGGCTCAACCTAGAACCTGGAACGCCCAACTATGATATCAAGCAATTGGCCTTGGAATGTGCGACGAAGCGCATGTATCCGGACGTTTTGTCTTATGACAAGATTGTCGAGTTGACAGGCTCTTTCAAGGTGCCGATGGGATGTCGTTCTTTCCTTCAAGGTTGGAAGGATGAGAATGGCGTAGAAGTCAATTCTGGCCGAATGAACCTAGGGGTTGTGACAGTCAATTTACCTCGGATTGCCTTGGAATCTGGCGGAGACAAGGAGAAGTTCTGGCAAATCTTTAATGAACGGATGAACATCGCTGAAGATGCCTTGGTTTACCGGGTGGAACGCACCAAAGAAGCGACACCAGCCAATGCGCCGATTCTCTACCAATATGGGGCTTTTGGGAAACGCTTGGGCAAGTACGATCAGGTAGATCAGCTCTTCCGTCATCGCAGAGCAACCGTTTCTCTTGGCTATATCGGACTCTATGAAGTCGCAACCGTCTTTTATGGTCCAAATTGGGAACACAATCCAGAAGCCAAACAATTCACGATCGATATCATCAAGGATATGAAAGCGCGCGTGGAAGAATGGTCTGACCAGTATGATTACCACTTCTCTATCTATTCGACACCGTCAGAAAGCTTGACAGACCGCTTCTGTCGCCTAGATACGGAGAAATTTGGTAAGGTTCCGGATATCACAGACAAGGAATACTACACCAATAGTTTCCACTACGATGTTCGTAAGAACCCAACCCCATTTGAGAAGTTAGATTTTGAAAAAGTTTATCCTGAAGCTGGGGCGTCTGGTGGCTTTATCCACTATTGTGAATACCCTGTTCTCCAACAAAATCCAAAAGCCCTTGAAGCTGTTTGGGATTATGCCTATGACCGGGTCGGTTATCTCGGAACCAATACGCCGATTGACCGTTGTTACAAGTGTGATTTTGAAGGAGATTTCACGCCGACTGAGCGCGGATTTGCTTGTCCAAACTGTGGCAATAGCGATCCGAAAACGGTTGATGTGGTCAAACGGACCTGCGGTTATCTAGGAAACCCGCAAGCTCGTCCCATGGTCAATGGCCGTCATAAGGAAATCGCGGCGCGTGTCAAACACATGAATGGATCTACGATCAAATCAGCTGGACACCAAGTGACAGATTAGAAAAGGACATTATGGGAAAATACCAATTAGATGATAAAGGTAAGGCTCAGGTTCAACGATTCCACGAGAAGCATTCAA
>CABSRC010000126.1 GCA_902480035.1 uncultured Streptococcus sp.
ATTCGACCTTGGTGGTGGTACATTCGACGTATCTATCCTTGAACTCGGTGATGGTGTCTTTGATGTATTGGCAACTGCAGGGGATAACAAACTCGGTGGTGACGACTTTGACCAAAAAATCATCGACTACATGGTTGAAGAATTCAAGAAAGAAAATGGTATTGACTTGTCAACAGACAAGATGGCGCTTCAACGTTTGAAAGATGCAGCTGAAAAAGCGAAGAAAGACCTTTCTGGTGTGACTTCAACTCAAATCAGCTTGCCATTCATCACTGCAGGCGCTGCTGGACCTCTTCACTTGGAAATGACCTTGACTCGTGCGAAATTCGACGATTTGACTCGTGACCTTGTAGAACGTACGAAAACTCCAGTTCGTCAAGCCCTTTCAGATGCAGGTTTGAGCTTGTCAGATATCGACGAAGTCATCCTTGTCGGTGGTTCAACTCGTATCCCTGCCGTTGTAGAAGCAGTTAAAGCTGAAACTGGTAAAGAACCAAACAAATCAGTGAACCCTGACGAAGTAGTGGCTATGGGTGCTGCGATCCAAGGTGGTGTGATCACTGGTGACGTGAAAGACGTTGTCCTTCTTGACGTAACTCCATTGTCACTTGGTATCGAAACAATGGGTGGAGTCTTCACAAAACTCATCGACCGCAACACTACAATTCCAACTTCTAAATCACAAGTCTTCTCAACTGCAGCAGACAACCAACCAGCCGTTGATATCCACGTTCTTCAAGGGGAACGCCCAATGGCAGCAGATAACAAGACTCTTGGACGCTTCCAATTGACTGATATCCCAGCTGCACCTCGTGGTATCCCACAAATCGAAGTTACTTTTGATATTGATAAGAACGGTATCGTATCTGTTAAAGCGAAAGACCTTGGAACTCAAAAAGAACAAACCATTGTTATCCAATCAAACTCAGGTTTGACAGATGAAGAAATCGATCGCATGATGAAAGATGCAGAAGCAAACGCTGAAGCAGATAAGAAACGTAAAGAAGAAGTTGACCTTCGTAACGAAGTAGACCAAGCTATCTTTGCGACTGAAAAGACAATCAAAGAAACTGAAGGCAAAGGCTTCGATGCAGAACGTGACGCAGCTCAAGCAGGATTGGATGATCTTAAGAAAGCTCAAGAATCAGGTAACCTTGAAGAAATGAAAGCGAAACTTGAAGCCTTGAACGAAAAAGCACAAGCATTGGCTGTTAAACTCTACGAACAAGCTGCAGCAGCGCAACAAGCCCAAGCAGGAGCAGAAGGCGCACAAGCAACAGGCAACGCAGGCGATGACGTCGTAGACGGAGAGTTTACTGAGAAGTAATGTCTGATTTTATTAATCTAATTAGGGAGAAGTTTATTGATGGTTTAGCCAGCTTAATAGGCTGGGGTGTGTTAGCATTTCTTGGAAGTTCTCTCATTATGTGGAGTTATAATGTTATTTTTCAACCTACCTTATCTATAAAGAGTGTAAGTATTGATATTATAGAAGATAAACAAAAATTATCTCCAGAAAACAGAGAAAATTATGGAAAAGTATTTACTATTCCATCTAATTCTTCAAATGATATTATCAGTATTCCAGAATACACAGCTCCTAAAGCTAAGTTTGTTGTTGAAAAGAATATCTTTGGCAACATAAAATCAATGTATGCTGTTTATCGTAATATTGATGGTGAGTTGTATTATCAAATTGTAGATACTACAACACCGGAAACTGTGTTAAATTATCCTAAGGAAAAGAATAGGTTTATATATTTAGTTGTTGTAGATGGAAGAGATAATGCTCAAAAAATTTGGACAATCGCAAATTGTGATTTGGCTAATAGTTCAAAAATGTATAGTGAAAAGGAAATTTTTAATAAACCACCATATGATTCCAAAGATGTGTATTCTTTAAATAGAGATGATTTACAAAGAGACATTATAGCAATCCGAGGACTAAAGTTGAACGATCAATAGTTAATTTCTTATGACAGAGGTTGCAACCCATCCTCTGTTTTTCGGTAAAATAGAGGATGTCGCGTATGAAAAAAGTACTTTGTATCATTTATCCTAATTTTTCTCTTTATGAGATAACTGCTTTGACGAGTACTTTAGCTCTGTCTTTTGATATTACGATTGATTATGCCGCTTCAGATCATTCGATGGTGGTCTCTGAGGATGGCTTGCCCTGTCAACCGACGAAAACATTGGATCAAGTACGAATTGATGAGTATTCTTGTGTGATTTTGCCAGGAATGGTCAACATAGGACCTGCTCTACAGGATGAGAAATTGATTTCGTTCTTGAGGGATCTTGGTGAGCGAGATATCTTAATTGCAGCCATTTCTTCAGCCCCCCTTTTATTGGCCAAAGCAGGTCTATTGAAGGACACTAAATTTACAGGTGGAATTTGGCAAAACTTCTTTGACTATTTTGAATTTCTTCCACGTGAAAATTTCCAACCGAAAGTGGTTGTGAAAGATAAACAAATCATTACGGCGATAGGCTTTGCGCATCAAGAGTTTGCAAGAAAAGCGATTCTAAGTTTAGGGCTGGCAGAGAATACGGACAACTATTTTAAAGAACAAAACGAGTATGCAGAAGAGGATTTGATATTTACTCTATCGGACCAAGAGTTTGATCAAGTGAAGCAGAGTATAGAAAACAGCCTCTAAAGATGTACATAAAAATTATAGAAAGGAACAAAGAGTGTTCGCAACTGAACACGGGCTACGGACTGTGCCAAAAAGATAGTTTTTTCTAGGACGCAAGCGTCCGTCGTCAAAACTCCTATTTTGGCTGTGTCCGTTTGACGCCCTTTGTATCTTAAATTATGAACAATACTGAATTTTATGACCGTTTGGGCGTTTCAAAGAATGCATCTCAAGACGAGATCAAGAAAGCCTATCGGAAATTATCTAAAAAATATCACCCTGATATCAACAAGGAGCCTGGTGCTGAGGAAAAGTACAAGGAAGTTCAAGAAGCTTATGAGACTTTGAGTGACGAGCAAAAACGGGCTGCTTATGACCAATATGGTGCTGCGGGGGCTAATGGTGGCTTCGGTGGCGGAGCAGGTGGATTTGGTGGCTTTGATGGTGCTGGATTTGGTGGCTTTGAAGACATCTTCTCTAGCTTCTTTGGAGGAGGTGCAAGTCGTAATCCAAATGCGCCTCGTCAAGGGGATGACCTCCAATACCGCGTTAATCTCAAGTTTGAAGAAGCGATTTTTGGTGCTGAAAAAGAAGTTAAGTACCATCGTGAAGCAAGCTGTCATACCTGTCACGGTTCAGGGGCTAAGCCAGGTACGAGTCCGGTAACCTGTGGACGCTGTCATGGTTCCGGGGTTATCAATGTAGATACGCAAACTCCTCTTGGAATGATGCGCCGTCAAGTGACCTGTGATGTCTGTCATGGCCGTGGTCAAGAAATCAAAGATCCATGTACGACTTGTCGTGGAACAGGTCATGAAAAACAAGCCCATAGCGTGAACGTCAAGATTCCTGCAGGAGTTGAAACAGGTCAACAAATCCGCTTAGCGGGTCAAGGAGAAGCTGGCTTTAACGGTGGACCTTATGGAGACTTGTATGTGGTTGTCAACGTGGAGCCGAGTGATCGCTTCGAACGAGATGGCTCAACCATCTACTACAAGCTAGATTTGAATATTGTACAAGCAGCTCTTGGAGATACGGTCCATGTGCCAACCGTTCATGGAGATGTCGATTTGGTCATTCCTGAAGGAACCCAAACCGGTAAGAAATTCCGTCTTCGTGGAAAAGGTGCTCCAAGCTTACGTGGTGGTGCCATGGGAGATCAATATGTGTCTGTCAATGTTGTCACCCCAACTGGTTTAAATGACAAGCAAAAAGAAGCCCTTCAAGCCTTTGCGGAAGCAAGTGATTTGAAGGTCAACCCAAAGAAAAAAGGGTTCTTTAATAAGGTCAAAGATGCTTTAGATGATTTATAAGAATAAACGAGTTTCCTTTTGACTAAGGAGCTCGTTTTATTTTGGACGGTCTTCAAGAACCTTCTATTTTGCTTGCAAAACTGTACCCGGACAGTTTTCTTTTTTCACTCTTGTATCCCCTTTTATATCCTGCTAAAATAAAACCATGACACGATACAAAGCAACCATTTCATATGATGGGACCTTATTTGCAGGGTTTCAACGCCAACCGCATGCCCGCAGTGTGCAAGAAGAAATCGAGAAGACCTTGACGCGTC
>CABSRC010000127.1 GCA_902480035.1 uncultured Streptococcus sp.
AATTTTTCCCCACGATTGAGAGCTAGAGTCCGGTAGCCTTGCATATTCTTGATCTTTTCAGAAAAATCATAGTAGATTTCAAAGGTTCTCTTAGGATCTAAACTTTCATCCTTCAAGGTTGACGTCATGAGGGAATGCCCATGAATTTCTTGATAGGTGAGGGCCCGTAATTGGGTATCCTCTGAAATAGCTTCTACCAGAATATCTACTGCACCAGCTAAAGCCGCTGTTTCAGTTGGGAAGGCCTCGCAGATAAATTTCTGAGCCTCTGCTTCCAAGTCTGGACTATTTTGCAAAATGAGACGTGCCAAGGGGAAAAGTCCTGCTTCTCGAGCAATCGTCGCCTTGGTCCGCCGTTTTTCCTTATAAGGGAGATAAAGCTCTTCGACATCCGCTAATTTTTCAGCAGCTTCAATAGCCTGCTTGAGCGCCTCTGTCAGTTTACCTTGTTCCTCAATCTTAGCAAGGACGGTTTCCTTTCGTTCAGCCAGAGCCGTTAACGATTTGTCCCGGTCAATAATGGCCTTGATCGCTACTTCGTCTAAATTTCCCGTCATATCTTTTCGATAGCGGGCAATGAAAGGAATAGTTGAGCCTTCTGCGGTCAGACTCAATACAGTATCGATTTGTTTTAAGCTAACACCCAATTCTTGGGCTATTTTTTCATATTTATCCATAGCTTCTATTATAGCATATTTTGCTGCCACCAAGGGGTGAGATCGCCAGTTCTGGTCTCTGTTTCAGGGATTTTTCATAGAATAATTTTGACCCTATGGATCTTTCCTTTTATGCTCCATTTCCCCCTTGCTCTTTCCTTTTTGTTATAATGAAAGAAAATAAAAAGGAGGCCCAACAATGGCTATTAAATTCTCAAAAACAGATGATCTTGATAAAATGTTTGAAAACTTTGCAAGTTTCCCAGATGTAGAAAAAACAGTCGAATTCCCTGAAGAAAAAAAGAAGGAAGAAACTGCTACAACTAAAGAAGCAAAGAAGGCTAAGTAATGACATTCTTTCAACACCTTCCCTCTAGCGTCTTGCAGGCTGGGGCTATTTTTCTCTCGATTATTATCGAAGCCCTACCGTTTGTCCTAATCGGAAGTATCATTTCAGGGATTATTGAGGTCTATATCACCCCAGAGAGGGTCTACCGCTTTCTTCCCAAGAATAAATTTGGGCGGATCTTCTTTGGGACCTTTATCGGCTTTATCTTTCCTTCCTGTGAATGTGGAATTGTTCCCATTATCAATCGCTTTCTAGAAAAGAAAGTCCCAAGTTATACTGCTGTTCCCTTTCTGGTGACAGCACCGGTCATCAATCCCATCGTTCTCTTTGCGACCTACTCAGCCTTTGGGAATTCTGTCAAGATGGCCCTCTACCGCGCCCTTGGTTCCCTACTGGTCGCAACGGTGCTAGGAATCTTTCTTGGTTTTATTCAGACAGATTCGATCCAAAAAGAACATCGTAAGGCTGTACATGAACATGATTTTAGGGGCTTGAGCAAAGGTCAAAAGCTCTTCCAAGTCTTGGTGCAGGCGATTGATGAATTCTTTGATACGGGACGTTACCTGGTATTTGGTTGCCTCTTTGCCAGCCTCGTCCAAGTCTATGTCCCAACACGGATCCTTACCTCAATCAGTGCGACACCGGTTATTGCTATTCTCCTCCTTATGGTCTTGTCCTTCCTCCTCTCCCTTTGTAGCGAGGCGGATGCCTTTGTTGGATCCTCTCTTCTAACAAGTTTTGGAGTAGCGCCTGTTCTTGCCTTTTTGGTGATTGGGCCTATGCTTGATGTCAAAAATCTCCTCATGATGAAAAATTATCTCAAGACCCGTTTTATCTGGCAATTTATCGGAATTGTGAGTGGAGTTGTGCTCCTTTATGCTTGGTTTGTGGGGGTAGTGCTATGATTCGTTTCTTGATATTAGCTGGCTATTTTGAGCTCACCATGTACCTGCAATTATCTGGTAAGCTCAATCAATACATCAACTTACACTATTCTTACTTGGCTTATATTTCCATGTTCTTGTCCTTTGTTTTAGCTCTTGTGCAGCTGATCATCTGGGTCAAGCAGATAAAGATCCACAGTCATCTCTCTGGCTTCTGGGCAAAAGTGGCGAGTATTTTCTTGCTCTGTATTCCTTTGTTTGTCGGGCTATTTTTCCCTACAGTGACACTAGATTCCCAAACGGTTTCTGCCAAAGGCTACCACTTCCCGATTGCGGCTGGTTCTTCCAAGGAAATCCAGCAGGACGAAGGGACAACAACCCAGTATCTCAAACCAGATACTAGTAGCTATTTTACCAAGTCTGCCTATGAGTCAGAAATGAAGCAGGCGGCAAAGAAATATGTTGATAAAAAAGTGATCCAGGTGACCACTGAGAATTACATGGAAGTCATGGAAGTTATTTATGATTATCCTGACCAATTTGCAGGAAAGACCATCGAGCTGACCGGCTTTGTATACAATGACCCCAATAACAAGGACAGTCAATTCCTCTTTCGCTTTGGGATCATCCACTGTATCGCAGACTCGGGCGTCTACGGTCTTTTAACAACCGGTGCTCCTCAACATTTTGACAACAATACCTGGATCCATGCAAAAGGAACCTTGTCCATTGAATACCACAAACAGCTCAAGCAAAGCTTGCCTGTCCTCCACATTACGGATTGTCAAACCATTACAAAACCGGCTAATCCTTATGTCTACCGCGTATTCTGATGGAGCTTCCATTGTAGATCCAAACACCTTATAACAGTTCAAGCTAGAACCCACATTGGTTCTAGCTTTTTCGATGCTGTCTACTCAAATCCCATCGGAAAATATTCGGAACAACGATTCCAGCAAAGAAATCTTGTAGATTTTATGGTAAAATATGGTTAATAAAATAGGAAATAGGTACTTAAATGTCTTCAAAAGTTATTGTAACCATTTTCGGGGCCAGTGGAGATTTAGCCAATCGCAAACTCTACCCATCCCTTTTTAGACTCTATAAATCAGGAAATCTATCTGAACACTTTGCGGTCATCGGAACAGCCCGTAGACCATGGAGTAAAGAATATTTTGAATCAGTCGTGGTAGAATCCATCACAGACCTCGCAGATAGCCCTCAACAAGCCCAAGAATTCGCCAGTCATTTCTACTATCAAAGTCATGATGTCAATGATACCGAACATTACATCGCCCTGCGCGAATTGCAAAGCACTCTGGATGAAAAATACCAAACAGAACACAACAAGGTCTTCTTCTTATCTATGGCCCCTCAATTTTTTGGAACTATTGCCAAACACCTGAAATCAGAAGGGATTGTCGATGGACAAGGTTTTGAGCGCTTGATCGTTGAAAAACCTTTCGGTACAGACCTAGAAACGGCTAGTCAGCTCAACAAAGAATTGGAAGAAACCTTTGATGAGGAACAAATCTTCCGAATTGACCACTACCTTGGCAAAGAAATGATCCAAAATATCTTTGCCATTCGTTTCGGCAATCTCATTTTTGACAACCTCTGGAACCGAGACTTTATTGACAATATCCAAATTACCTTTGCTGAACGCCTGGGGGTTGAAGAACGCGGTGGCTACTATGATCACTCTGGAGCCCTCCGAGACATGGTGCAAAACCATACCCTTCAGCTTTTGTCTTTGCTTGCCATGGATAAACCAGCTACCTTTACCAAGGATGCGATTCGAGCTGAAAAAGTTAAAGTTTTTGAGCAATTGCACAACCCAACAGATGATGAGTTAAAGAAATTCTTTATCCGTGGTCAATACCATTCAGGGACCATCGAAGGGAAAAAAGATATCTCTTATCGCAGTGAGCCCAATGTCGACCCTGAATCTACTACGGAGACCTATGCTTCTGGGGCATTCTTTGTTGATAGTGATCGCTTCCGTGGAGTTCCTTTCTTCTTCCGTACTGGAAAACGCTTGACGCAAAAAGGAACCATGGTCAATGTGGTCTTCAAGCAAACCGACTCCATCTTTGGACATAGCTTGCAACCAAATGTCTTGACCATTTATATCCAACCAAATGAAGGTTTCTCATTGAGTATCAACGGAAAAGAGGTCGGTGAAAAATTCAGTATCGCACCGATTTCCTTTGACTACGAGACAGATGCGACCGCAACTGGAGCTTCCCCAGAGCCTTATGAAAAATTAATTTTCGACGTGTTGAACAATGACTCAACCAATTACAGCCACTGGCACGAAGT
>CABSRC010000128.1 GCA_902480035.1 uncultured Streptococcus sp.
TTTTCTACTCTAGAGAAACGGCGAAAGCGGTCTTGCAGTACCTGTGTTCTTGTTCTCTCATCTCTTGCTGCCATATCAATTCCTCTTACTTGTGTATTTTTCGAGCAACCCGTAGTTTTGCTGAATGAGATCGATTATTTTCCTCAAGCTCTTCTTCACTTGGCAAAATAGGTTTCCGGTTGACCAACTCCATCTTTGGTTTCAAATCATCCGGAATAAAGGGAAGTCCCTTTGGAACCTCAACCGTCGAAGCTTCTTTAAACAATTGTTTGGTCAATCGATCCTCTAACGAATGAAAGGTAATCACAGAAATACGACCATCAAGGGCCAACAAATCCATGGCTTGCTGAATCGATTCATCTGCAGCTCCCAGTTCATCATTGACTTCGATACGAATGGCTTGGAAAATTTGTTTAGCCGGATGGCCCTTTTTCTTGAGCTCCTTAGCTGGTTTAGCAGATTTAATAATCTCTGCTAATTCAGTCGTCGTTTCAATCGGTTTAATTGCTCGTGCTTGCTCAATTTTCCGAGCAATTTGCTTGGAAAATTTGTCCTCTCCATATTTGAAAAAAATACGGACTAGATCATGATAATCGTAACTATTTACAACCTCATAGGCAGTCAAAGAAGCTTCTTGATTCATCCGCATGTCCAGTGGCGCATCTTTCTTGTAAGAAAATCCGCGTTCCCGTTCATCTAACTGAGGACTAGAGACACCTAGGTCATAACAGATTCCATCAATTTCAGTCACACCCAATTCGTTTAGACGTTCCTTCAAATGACGAAAGTTATCCTTAATGAAGGTCACCATGCCTTTCTCAATGAAAGGTGCCAATCGAATCTTAGCATTCTCAATTGCATGCTGATCTTGGTCAAAGGCATAAAGATGGCCCGATTCATTTAATTTTGTTAACAAATATTCGCTGTGGCCTGCCCCACCCAATGTGGCGTCTACATAGATCCCATCTGGCTTAACATCCAGCATATCGATCGTTTCATGAAGCAAAACCGTTACATGATGAAATTCTTTACTCATATCTTTACTATTTTACCACAAATAGGACCAAGATGCACTCCTGAAAGAAAATTCACTAACTAATCCTATCGGACCTTTTCGGATCCTACAAAATACCTAGAAAGGCTTGATTTCACTTGTTTCCTCTAGGATTTATGATACAATATTCTTATGAAAATAAGAAAACAGATTCTCATCCCACTTTTATTGGTCGATGCTATCGCTCTCTACTTTTTTCTAACCACTATTGAGGCTTGGATTTTTTGGCTTGCTGCCCTGATCCTAGCCGGCTCACTTTGGTGGCTCAAAAAAGCCATTCAAGGACATAAAACAGAGATGGAAGAAAAATAATTTCTTCCATCTCTTTTTTTCTTTTGTTTCCTCCAAATAATTCCTTAAAAGAAGTAAACGAGCTCTGAAATAGTAAAGAGAGTGGGACAGAAATCGGTCATTCGTTAGAATTCGATTTCGTCGTCCCACCTCCGCACAGTTGAGTAGGGCTGTAAAAGCTGATGAAATCAGCGTAGTAGAGTCCACTCAACCACTGCGTCTTGCTCAACAATCCAAAAACAATTGAGAGGCTAGGACTTTTGCCCCAGCCTCTTGCTGTTTATTTATTATGTTTCCAATTGCTGTAGATCCCAAAAAGAATGATCCAGATGGTTGCTCCAATCGCTCCAATGTATGTTGATTCTTGCAAGAAAAGACAAACGAATACAAAGAGGAAGAAAACAATGGTCAATGGATTCAACACTTTATAGGCTGGCATGACAAAACCATCTGGCATAAATTCTTTTGATTTACGGTACTTAAGATGGGCTAACATGGTCAAAATATAAATAGCAATGTAGACACCAGAAGAAGATGCCGTAATCAAGGCAAAGGCATCTGATACACCTGGCAAGACATTGATAAAGGCTGAAACAGCAACCACAATCGCAGAAAAAATAATCGCGCGACTTGGAATTCCCATACGAGATAAGCTATTCAACTTCAAACGATTCATCACTTTACTGTTTGGCGTTTCTTTTGCAATCTGGTACAAGTGACGCCCTGTTGAATAGAGAGTGGAATTCAAGGAGGATGCGGCAGCTGTCAGTACAACAAAATTAATCAATCCTGCTGCCCACTTGATTCCTACCATCTGAAAGACCGTTACAAACGGTGACTTATTGACGGGAAGCTGTTGCCAAGGGAAAATAGCCATGATCGCCAACAAAGCCCCTACATAAAAGATCACAATCCGAATCGGAATTTCTTTAATGGCTTTCGGTAAGACCTGGCGGGGATTGGCTGTCTCTGATGTAGTAATTCCAACAAACTCGATCGCTTGATAAGCAAAGAAGACCATTTGGAAGGCCATGACGAACTTGACCCAACCATTTGGAAACATTTGAAAACCATTGGTAATATTGGTTAAGCTAGCGTGTCCAGCTGGTGTTTCAAAATTCGTCGTCACCATAAAGATCCCTGTAGCGATCAGGGCTAAAATAGTGACAATCTTGATCATTCCAAACCAGAATTCAACCTCTCCAAAAACTTTCACAGCGATCAAATTTACACAACTTAAAAGCGCTAAAAAGATAATTTGAATCTGCCAGGCTGGCCAATTAGGGAACCAGAGCTGAACATAGTTGGAAACGGCTGTAATTTCTGCCATCCCAAGAAATACCAAGGAAACCCAATAGGACCATCCTGAAAAATAGCCCCAACCCTTTCCTAAGTACTTGGTAATAAAGTTGATAAAGGTATGTTGATCTGGATCCATATACAGCATCTCGCCAATTGCCCTCATCATGAAGTACATGAAAGCTCCAGTCAGCATATAGACTAAAATAATAGACGGACCTGTCAAAGAAAGGGAACGACCAGCTCCAAGAAAGAGCCCTGTTCCGATGGTTCCTGCAATAGCAATCAACTGAACATGGCGATTTTGCAGACCACGAACCATCCCATTTTCAGTTTCTTGACTAGGATGATGTTTTTTTGACATATGATTACTCCAATTCTTTTTTCTGTACTTTTTCAGAAAAGTATACTTCCAATTTTCACTCAATCTACTATACCACGTTTTAAAAAATTGGTCAATCTAGTCCAGAATGTTCTGAATTTTGAAGGTACAAAAGAGTGCTGGAGTTTCTTCCAGCACTCTTTTAATTATGAATTGGGGTCATCGAGACTACGGCCATGCAAACCTTTTTCCCGTTGCACTTGGCGTAGTTTCTCAGGTGTCACATCATTTCCTTCTTCATCCACAATTTTGATTCCTTCGATGTGGTGACGAACGGAGCGACGATAACCCTCAATGTATTCTTCACGAAGTTTTGCTTGTTCCACTGCTTCTTCTGGCGTCAAACCTTCTGTTTTTTTCTTTTTAGCAAGCTCATTGATCCGAGCAATTTTTTCAGGTGTCATAATAAGACCTACTTTCTACCTGCCATCAGGTACTTATTTTGTGTTCAATTGGTTAAAGGCTGCAACAGCATTGGCTTTAGACACAAGACCTGCAAGAAGGGCCAAACGGTTGTTTTTTACAGCCTCATCTTCAGCCATAACCATGGTATTGTCAAAGAAGGCATCGATGACTGGGCTAAGAGCAAAGAGCTGTGCCAATTTATCACTAGCTGAACCTGTCAATTCTAATTCTTCAATCGCCTTAGCAAGGGCCTTTTCTTGATCATTTTCAAAGAGACTAGCATCGACTGCTACTGAAGCATCTGCTTTTTCTGCCAAGTTGAAAGCACGTGAGAGGGATTCAACAGCTGCCTTGTAACCATCGGTCTTCGCAGCTTCTAAAAGAGCTTCAGCTGCTTCCAGCATATCAGCCACGACAAAGTTTGAACCAGCAAGAACAGCGTCTTTGATATCTTTTGGTGTGCGTCCCATCATCTTGTCCACACGCGCCTTGATGAAGTTGAGCACTTCTGCTTGATTGTCATAGGAAAGGCTATCAAATGAAAGTCCGTAAAGGCTGTCAATCAACTCATCCATAGAGATATGCCAACCAAAAGCATCCAAGATTCGAACAATCCCTTGTGTTGCACGACGAAGCGCATAAGGGTCATTAGAACCTGATGGAATCAAGCCAACTGAGAAGAAGGAAAGGAGGGTATCCAATTTATCTGCAAGGGCAAGAATGGCACCAACCTTAGTCTCTGGAAGGACTCCGTCTGCTGAATCAGGAAGGTAGTGCT
>CABSRC010000129.1 GCA_902480035.1 uncultured Streptococcus sp.
TGGTTTTGCTTCAGCAGCTGGTTTTGCTTCAGCAGCTGGTTTTGCTTCAGCAGCTGGTTTTGCTTCAGCAGCTGGTTTTGCTTCAGCAGCTGGTTTTGCTTCAGCAGCTGGTTTTGCTTCAGCAGCTTTTTCTTCAGTTGCAGCTGGTGTTTCAGTCGCAGCTTTTTCTTCAGTTGCTAAAGCAGAGTTTGAGGTATCCACTTTAGGTGCTGGTGCTCCCTCAGCATAAGTCGCACCTGGAGTTGTAGTAGCAGTATCTTGCGCCGCTTGAGTCGACTCAGGTTGAACGCTTGCTACCTCTTCCTTGCTTGTGTTAGTAGGCGCACTAGTTTCATCCGCAGAAGCCGTATTGGCACCTGCAGCAAAGAGCGCTGTCCCTAAGAGAACAGAACAAACCCCAATGCTATATTTTCGTAAAGAAAAGCGTTGGCGTCTATTGAAAATATCCTTCATTTATAGGATCTCCTTTTTCATATTTCATGATTCCATGATACAAATAAAATTGTAACATTCTCGACATCAAGAGTCAATCTGTTGAAATTTAATTGTAATATTCTTGTTAAAATGTTATATTATACCACATATTTTTTAATATTTTGTGCCAAATTGTCACATTTTTTCCTATTTGGTTCAATTTTTTTACGCCAATAAAAAAGAGTTCAAGAAAACAAAGTCGTTTTGTTTTCTTGAACTCTTCTATTTTATTTCACTTCGGAGATCAATCCGGTATCCACATCATACACAGCTCCTGAAATCACTACATCCTCTGGAATCAAAGGGGAAGCTTTTAAAAGTTCCATATCTTCACGGACACTCTCTTCAATGTCTTGAAAGGGGAGGAAGTCGCGCTCTCCCACATCTACTCCCAGTTCTTTCTTTAGATGCTGCCGGAAAGCTTCGTTTTCAAAGGTTTGTGCGCCACAATCTGTATGGTGCAAGACGACGATTTCGCGGGTTCCCATCTGTTGCTGGGAAATAACCAAGGAGCGAATCATATCATCAGTCACGCGCCCTCCAGCATTCCGCAAAATATGGGCATCTCCAAGAGCCAGGCCCAGTGCCGGCGCCACGTGAAGACGGGAATCCATACAGGTCACAATGGCTACTTGTGTTTTGGGCTTAATCGGAAGACGGAGGTCTCCATGTAGCGCCACATAAGCTTGGTTAGCTGTTAAAAAATTATCAAAATAAGACATGGTCTCTCCTTCATTCCTTTGAAATTCAAATTATCTATTATTTTACCATATCCGATCCTTTCTGTCAGGGGATACCTCCTGACATCTGTCACATCTGAAAAAAGGGAGTGGGAAAGAACTCCAACTAATTAAAAAGAGTTCGTCTTCCCACCCCCGCACAGTTGATTAGGTCATCTTTGGAGATTGAAAAGCGAACAAAGATGCCAATCAACCACTGCGTCATGCTGTTATTACTATCAAACATCAAAGACTGGACAGTTTTTGCCCTGCCTCTTTTCTACTATTAAAATACTTTCTTCAAGACTTCAGACAGTGTACTCACACCGACCACTTCGATCCCTGATGGTGTCGAAATCCCCGTCAGAGAGTTTTTCGGAACATAAATCTTGGTAAAACCGAGCTTGGCAGCTTCATTGATCCGTTGTTCGATCCTGTTGACCCGGCGAACTTCTCCTGTCAAGCCCAACTCTCCAACGAAACATTCCTGAGGATTTGTTGGCTTGTCCTTGTAGCTAGAGGCAATGGCAACTGCAACCGCTAGGTCGATAGCCGGCTCATCCAACTTGACTCCTCCAGCAGACTTGAGGTAGGCATCCTGATTTTGAAGGAGCAAACCCGCTCGTTTTTCTAGCACTGCCATGATGAGACTGGCCCGATTGAAATCAAGCCCCGTTGTCGTCCGCTTGGCATTTCCAAACATGGTCGGTGTCACCAAGGCCTGCACCTCCGCCAAAATCGGACGCGTCCCTTCCATTGTCACAACGATGGACGAGCCAGTCGCACCGTCTAAACGCTCTTCTAGGAAAACTTGACTCGGATTGAGAACCTCAACCAGTCCACCTGATTGCATCTCGAAAATCCCGATTTCATTAGTGGAACCAAAACGATTTTTGACCGCTCTCAGGATCCGGAAGGTATGGTGGCGTTCGCCCTCAAAGTAGAGTACCGTATCCACCATGTGCTCCAGCATCCTAGGACCTGCCAAGGTTCCTTCCTTAGTTACATGGCCCACGATAAAGATAGCAATGTTATTGGTCTTAGCCAGTTGCATGAGCTCGGCTGTTACCTCTCGCACTTGAGAAACCGATCCTTGGACCCCTGAAATCTCCGGAGACATAATGGTCTGGATCGAGTCGATGATAAGAAAGTCAGGTTGGATCCGCTCTACCTCTGCTCGCACGCTCTGCATATTGGTCTCGGCATAGAGGTAAAACTCGCTATCGATATCTCCCAATCGCTCTGCACGGAGTTTGATCTGCTGGGCCGACTCCTCTCCACTGACATAGAGAACCGTTCCCACTTGAGACAGTTGGGTCGATACTTGAAGGAGCAGGGTTGATTTCCCAATCCCAGGATCACCACCGATGAGAACGAGACTCCCTGGGACCACTCCTCCACCAAGGACGCGGTTGAATTCTTCCATCTCGGTCTTGGTACGATGGACATTGATGGAGGTCACATCCGCCAATTTCATGGGTTTGGTCTTTTCACCTGTCAAGGATACCCGGGCATTCTTGACCTCTGCAACTTCGACTTCCTCCACAAAGGAAGACCAAGATCCACAGTTAGGACAGCGCCCTAGGTATTTGGGTGAATTATAGGCACAATTTTGACAAATAAATGTCGTTTTTTTCTTTGCGATGATAAACCTCTTTCTAAATCTCTATCTCACACTCAATCACTTGGCAAAAATCAATGGTTTCATTCGGTACAAATTGACGCATGAGCATGCGATGGGCTACAACTACCACAGTTTGATGTTCCCGATACTTAGCCATGCATTCTAGAAAACGAGACTTCATCTCTATAGCTGTCTCATATTGAACAGGAGAATTTGGGAGCAACTCCCCCTTGTTTTCTAAAAACAGACATCTAGCTGTTTCAAAGTTCTCTATACCTGTTTCATAAACCTGCCATTCGTGCAATAAAGGCTCTACCCTCAAAGGAAGGCCCGTAGCACAAGCCAGATAAGAAGCTGTTTCTAAAGCTCGCGTCACTGCTGAAGCTACTAGCAGATCAGCTGATTGGAACAAGGGGTTTTGGCAAAGGTCCTGAGCCTGTTTCCTTCCCTTCTCAGATAAGGGCGCCAAATCTATCCCAAATCCCGTATAAGAACGCTCCTCTAACTCACGGTAATCTGGCTCTCCATGACGGATAAAAATAATTTTCATATTAAGCTCCCCATAAAACTATTAATTCTCCTTGGTAGCTGACAAAACGGAAGCCTTAACACAGCCTTTGCCATCTACCCCTATAAACTCTATGCTTTTAGCACCGTTTTCCTCTAAAAAATCTTTTAAATCTGGATTAGTAAAGCAAGAAGCCCGACGCTTCTCAAAGATACGAGAAGATACAAGCAGCAAGCCGGTCGCAAATTTCTTCTTTCTGTCTTTTCTCCCCCGTCAAGGACACACGCGCATTCTTGACCTCTGCAACCTCAACCTCCTCAACAAAAGAAGACCAAGACCCACAGTTTGGACAGCGCCCTATATACTTGGGGAATTATATTCACAATTTTGACACACAAATGTCGCCTTTTTCTTTGCGATAATAAAGCTCTTTCTACATCTCTATCTCACATTCAATCACTTGGCAAAAATCAATCTTCTCGTCTGGTACAAATTGGCGCATGAGCATTCCGTGAGTTACAATGATAATAGTTTTATAATCTTTATATTTTTCCAAAGCTCTTAAAAAACGATGACGCATCTCTAGATCAGTTTCATAGCGATAAGGAGAATCTTCAGATAAAACTCCTTGATGTTTTAGATAATATTCATGAGCTACCAATACACTAGTTAAATCAGAGTTAGTACCATCTAAGTCTGGACGCCACTCATGAAAAAACGGCTCCACAAATAAGTCCAATCCTGTTTCAACTGCTATATAATGTGCTGTTTCTAAAGCCCTCGTCACAGACGATGAAATAATAATCTCTGCCTTTCCAAAACATGCAGTTTTAGCAACTTCTTTTGCCAGACT
>CABSRC010000130.1 GCA_902480035.1 uncultured Streptococcus sp.
ATGCAGAAGAAGATGAAAACGGCGAAGTTGAAATCCAAGCTTATTCATTTACAGAAAACGAAGACGGAACAGAAGGCGACCTTCAACCAATCCCAGAAGACTCAGATGCAGAATGGGATATGATCGAGGAAGTCTTCAACAGCTTTATGGAGGAGTAAAAACATCCAGTGGATGTTTTTACCCTTGCGCTAGAAACAAAGACCGCAAGTAAGCCCGGTGGATGTTTTTAGCCCTGCTTTAAGAAATATGAAAAAGCAGTAAGTCCGATGGACTTGCTGTAAAATAAGAACGAAATAACTACAAAAGAAAGGAGCGCAAACGTCAGAAGAGGTTTTGTCGCTTTTTTCTTTTAGGAGGAAGATGTGAATAAGATTGAGCAATGGATGAATAGTCGGATCGGTCTGAATTTTCGATCGGGACTGGATCGTATGGAGCAGGCAGTGAGCCTTTTAGGGAGGCCGGATAAGGCTTATCCGATCCTTCATGTGACAGGAACCAATGGGAAGGGATCCACAATCGCCTTTCTGCGTCAATTATTGATGGCTCACGGAAAGAAAGTTGGGACCTTTACTTCTCCTCATATGATCAGTATCCATGACCGGATTTGTATTGGGGATCGGCCGATTTCAGATGAAGATTTTACTCGGATTGGCCAAGAAGTCCAACAAATGGAGCAGACCTTACTTCAAACCCAAGACCAACTCTCTTATTTTGAGATTATCTGCCTCATGGCCCTCTTGTATTTTAAGGAACAAGCTGTGGACGTGGTCTTATTGGAAGTTGGCATCGGAGGGCTACTAGATACCACCAATGTAGTGACAGGAGAAATCGCAGTGATCACTTCGGTTGGTCTCGATCACCAGGAAACACTGGGAGGGACGATTGCGGAAATCGCCCAGCAAAAGGCAGGGATCTTTAAGAAGGGCAAGAAAGCTGTGGTGGGTCCCTTGTCGGATGATGCTATAGCTGTTTGTCAAGAAAGGGCCGAGCAATTGGCTGTGGCTCTCCACGCCTTCCAGAAAGATTTTGGCTTAGAGCAGGGTCGTTTTTGGAATGAAAACGTGGATCTTGTCTTGCCGTCTCTGGGCTTGAAGGGTGATTACCAACGGGAAAATGCTGCAGTAGCTCTGGAGGCCTTTCTCCTCTATATGGAAGGTCTAGATCAAGAAGTGGATATGGAGCAGGTCAAGCACGCCTTGCAAGAGACGCGGTGGCCGGGACGTCTAGAGTTGTTTGGAGACCAGGTGTATCTGGATGGCGCTCATAATCCTCATGCTATGTTGCGCTTGATTGAGTTTGCAAAAAGCTTGGCAGGAAAACGCGTGAAGATTTTATTCGGTGCTCTCAAACGAAAAGATTATAGTGGGATGCTCCAAACGCTTCAAGCGGGATTGCCAGAAGCTGAATTGATTTTGACGACCTTTCATTACGGTGAAGTGGTGGCGCAGGGTGATCGACAAGACCTGCCTTATGTGGCTGACTACAAGGCCTATATCAAAGAGTTTATGGATCAGAGCCATCCAGATGAGGTTTTATTTGTGACAGGTTCCTTGTATTTTATTGCAGAAGTAAGGGCATTTTTATTAGAGGGGTAAACAATTGACCTAAAGACTTTCTTGGCGTATACTGGTGGTAGATAATATACGGTTATGGCGAAAGGAGTCGATCTTAATGAAAAAAATCATGTCTATACTGACCTTGGCGGTAGCTCTTTTCCTGACTGCTTGTAGCCAGCAAGAAAAAGCAACACAGACTTCGAGCAAACAGACGTCAACTTCATCACAGACTATGACTTCGGCGAGTGAAGAACAGAAAGAAGGAGTGTCCATAGATGGCAGTTATCGAGGACAGGACGAGGAAAATACGATTCTCTTAGTTGTGACGGGGCGAAAAGGCACGTTTACGGTACAAGATGCTGATGGAGAAGAAGAGACCAAAGAGGTCAGCATTGATCCGGTCAATCAATCCATGCGTATCGGGGATGAGCCTTATCGCTATCGGATCGAAGGAGATCAGTTGTCGCTAGAAGACCTGGAGCAAGCAGAGGATGATCAAGGGATTATCGTTTTGACCAAGCAATAAGGGACGAAACAAGAGAGAGTGGGACAGAAATCGGTAATTCGTTAGAATTCGATTTCGTCGTCCCACCTCCGCACAGTTGAGTAGGGCTGTAAAAGCTGATGAAATCAGCGTAGTAGAGCCCACTCAACCACTGCGTCTTGCTCGACAATCCAAAAATAATTGAGAGGCTAGGACTTCTGTCCCACTCTCTTTTTGTTTGTCTAGAAGGGGCTTGGTTGGTCGTTGCAACGGGTAAAAAGAATTGGTATACTAGTAGAAAGAAAAAAGGAGGATGCTGTGACCTTTCGAAAATTACGTCTATTAATGTCCAAATATGGATTTAGTATTTTGTTTATGGGCTTTGAACTATGGGCATCCTTTGCGGCCTTCTTCTGGCTCAATAGATGGTTCCCTCATTGGCTATCTGTTGCAGTCATTGGGCTCTTATATGTGTCGACAATCTTAGCTATTGTTAATCGAAATACCCCGCCTGAAAATAAGGTGACCTGGCTCTTGATTGCGGTCATTCCTGTCTTTGGATCACTTTTATACCTCATGTTTGGAGAGCGGCGTTTGTCTAAAAAGGAAATGATCCAGCTGAAAAATATGGAGTCCATGAAGTTTCGAGAGGACAATAGTCATCAGTTGCGTAAGGAGCTCAAGCAAGAAAGCAAGGCGGTTTATGGCTTGGTCAAGTCGATTTTATCCATGGACCACAATGCGGATCTCTACAATGGGACGGCGTCAACCTTTTACCCTCTAGGAGAGGACATGTATGCGCAGCTACTAGAGGATCTGAGAGCGGCGAAAAAATTTATCTTTATCGAGTTTTACATCATTGATGAGGGCTTGATGTGGAACAGTATCCTAGAGATTTTAGAGCAGAAAGTGAAAGAGGGCGTTGAAGTCAAACTCCTTTATGACGATATCGGCTGTATGGCAACCTTGTCTGGGAACTATACCAAGCGATTGCGAAAGATGGGGATTGATGCCCATAAGTTTAACAAGGTGATCCCCCGTCTAACAGTGGCTTATAACAACCGAGACCACCGAAAGATTCTGGTCATTGATGGGCAGATCGGCTATACGGGTGGGGTCAATCTGGCAGACGAGTACATCAACCACATTAAGAGGTTTGGTCACTGGAAGGACAGTGCCATCCGCTTGGATGGACGAGCTGTTAAGGCCTTAACGCGACTCTTCCTCATGAACTGGTACATCAACCGTGGGGAAATCGAGGATTTTGACCGCTATCATATTGAAAACAAGGCAGTCGAAGGCGAAGGGCTCTACATTCCCTATGGGAGTGGACCAAAGCCGATTTACAAGTCGCAGGTTGGAAAGACGGTTTATCAAAATATGATCAACCAAGCAACGGATTATGTCTACATCACAACTCCTTACTTGATCATTGACTATGATTTGACAGAGGATATCCGCAATGCGGCCCTTCGTGGGGTGGATGTTCGCATCGTGACCCCGCATATTCCGGATAAAAAATTGATCCAAATTGTTACGCGTGGGGCTTACTTGGATCTGATGGATGCTGGTGTGAAAATCTATGAGTACACGCCTGGTTTTGTCCACAGTAAGCAAGTTCTGGCAGATGATGAAATGGCGGTTGTAGGGTCGATCAACTTTGACTACCGTAGCTTGGTCCATCACTATGAAAATGCGGTCTGGATGTATCAGACGCCTGCCTTGAAAAAGATTCGGGAGGACTTTGACCATATCTTTGAAGTGTCTCAAGAAATTACAGAGGATACCTTCCGCTTTACATGGCACCAAAGCTTAATCAAGGAAATTATGCAATTGTTCGCACCGATGTTGTAATAGGTGTGGGAATACAGAAGAAAGAGTCAGAAGCTGAGAGATCTGACTCTTTTTCCATAGGACTATGTGGCAAGAGGCTGACATGGTCGGCAGAATTTGGTATACTAGAGAAGATAATGGGCTTTTTTCTAAAAGGAAAGAGCAGAGGAATAGCGAAGAAAAGGAAAAAGAATGAGCGAAAAAGAGCAAGAAATGACTTCGAAAAAGTTAGGGCTTCACGTGGGAGATAGTTTTCAGGATACACGTGAAATTCGCGAAGTGCTAGATAAATCAGTCTTTCG
>CABSRC010000131.1 GCA_902480035.1 uncultured Streptococcus sp.
TCAGCGAGAAAGAACGCTATGAAAAAGAGCATCCGAAATTAAACGATGCTCCCTCTCTTATGATTTTGGATTCCTTCCTCTTTATCTTTGGTGTCTTTGCTGCGATTAGCGCCTTTATGAACTTGGTTGCTCCGCGTCGTACTGGCTATGGGTTGATCACCTTGATCCTTGGAAGTTTGACAGGGGCTTTGCTCTTATACCTTATGTACTACTTCTTCTATCAGTATATGGATGGCACCAAAGATCGCAGCGAGCGTCCTTCTCTTTGGAAATCTATGCCGATTCTTGTTGGAGTCATGTTCCTTTGGGTCATTGTCTTGTCCTTTACTTCCCTACTCCCACAGGTTCTCAACCCAACTATTCCAGATGTCCTCGCCATCGTTTTAGGAGCTTTAGCACTTGTCCTTCGCTTCTACCTCAAGAAACGCTTTAATATTAAAAGTTCGAGCACAGCACCCGCAACTCGACGCTAAAAAGAAACGGATGAAGTTTTCATCCGTTTTTGTTTTACTGTATTTCCCTGTTCAACCTTTTTGAAAAATAGAGGACTAAGTCATCATTGTTTTCACAAGAACTGTAAGGGGCCAAGGGCTGATCCCTAAACCAAACTCCAGATCCATCTGGGATATAGCCCCGTTTGACATACAGTCTTTGAGCTGGGCCATAACCCGAGTGTAAACCAACCCCTAAAGTAACAATCTCTGATAGTAGCCGGACTCTTTTTTCTGCCTCCTCTAAGAGTTGATTCCCAATCCCTCGATTTCTAAATGGTTCAAAAACATTAAAATCAGATAGTTCAGGATAGACTCCCACGAAAGGGCCGTGCTTGGCAGCAGGCAATATAGTGATATAGCCTGCCACAAATCCATCCGACTCAGCTACTAATACGTCTCTCTCTCTATTCTCCTGCTCCTGAAAATAGCTAGTCAAGATATCCTCTCTACCCGGCCACCCTTGGTGGATAAAGGCTTGAGAGATGTGCTCAATATCTGCCTCTATCATCCTCCTGATGATTACACCTTCCTTCATAGTTCCCTCCTTGATACCTTTCTCCCCTCATTATAGCATAATCAGAGCTTGGGAAATCAAAGAGCTTCACACGGACCTAACACACTATCACATTTCTATGCTCGCAAAAAAAGATCCAAAGGGTCTGAAAAAGAGGTCCACTGGACCTCAACTCGCTCTTACATTTCCACGCTCGTGAAAAAAAGACCCGTAAGGGTCTTTTCTTTAATCTTCGTTTACGAAAGGCATCAAAGCCATTACGCGAGCGCGTTTGATAGCTGTTGTTACTTTACGTTGGTTCTTCGCTGAAGTTCCAGTTACACGACGAGGAAGGATTTTCCCACGTTCTGAAACGAAACGGCTAAGAAGCTCAGTATCTTTGTAATCGACATATTCGATTTTGTTTGCTGCGATGTAATCAACTTTTTTACGGCGTTTGAATCCGCCACGACGTTGTTGAGCCATGTTAAATTCTCCTTTATAGTTTTAATTCGTTAAACCCATTCTTAGAATGGAAGATCGTCGTCTGAGATATCCATTGGATTCGCTCCAAATGGATTTTCTTCACGACCAAAGTTTGGCGCTGCATTGCTTGGTTCAGATCCACCAAAGCTTGGGGTTGCATTTCCAGCAAAACCACCGTTGCCTGATGAATAACCACCACCTGCATGCCCTTCGCGTGCTGCACGGCTTTCCAATAGTTGGAAGCTGTCTGCTACGACTTCAGTGACATAAACACGTTGACCTTGCTGGTTTTCGTAATTACGTGTTTGAATGCGACCGGTAATCCCAATCAAAGCACCTTTCTTAGCCCAGTTGGCTAAGTTTTCTGCTTGCTGACGCCAGATCACACAGTTGATGAAATCGGCTTCGCGCTCTCCATTTTGACTCTTGAAGTTGCGATTGACAGCTAGGCTGAAAGTAGCAACTGCTTGATTGCTTGGAGTGTAGCGAAGTTCAGCATCACGGGTCATACGACCGACAAGTACAACATTGTTAATCATAAGTCACCTCTGATGATTTCTTACGCGTCAACTTTTACGATCATGTGACGAAGAATGTCTCCGTTGATTTTTGAAAGACGGTCGAACTCGTTAAGAGCCACAGCGTCGTTCGCTTCAACGTTTACGATGTGGTAAAGTCCTTCACGGAAATCTTGGATTTCGTATGCAAGACGACGTTTTTCCCAATCTTTTGATTCAACAACAGTTGCACCGTTGTCAGTCAAGATAGAATCGAAACGTGCTACCAAAGCGTTTTTAGCTTCTTCTTCAATGTTTGGACGAATAATATAAAGAATTTCGTATTTAGCCATTGATAATGTTCCTCCTTTTGGACTAATGACCCCCTGTCTTTGCAAGGGGTAAGTGAGGTTTACTCACAAGAAACTATTATACCAGACTTTTGGAACAAAGGCAAGAATTATCTTTAGGATTTAAAAAATGATTTTTGACATTCCCTTTCAAAAGAAAGAAATGCCCTAAAAAATGACATTTTATAGTAGAAACTATTCCCACTCTTCCTCTCCTTTCCTTAAAGAAAACTGATATCAGTTAGCTTTAAGCTTGAGTCTTTATACTAGCTACAACAAATCTCAAGAAACGAGGAACGATTATGAATTATCTTATCATCCCCGCCTATCAACCGGATCTGAATCTTGTCAAACTGGTTCGCTTGGTCCATGCTAAGAGCGATCTCCACATCATCGTGGTCGACGATGGGAGTGACGCTGACAAGAAAGCGATTTTTGACAAATTGGACGGTCTTGCAACAGTCCTGACCCACGAGCACAACCAAGGAAAAGGACAATCTCTCAAGACTGCTTATGCCTACATCCTAGAAAGAGGTACCTATGGAAGCATTGTTACAGCTGATGCAGACGGTCAGCACAAAATTTGGGATATTTTCAGGGTTGTTAAGCAATCTCAAGAGCATCCTGGAGCACTTATTCTAGGAGCACGCGCCTTCTCTGGCCAAGTTCCTTTGCGTTCTGCTTTTGGGAATAAATTGACTCGTTTCCTCTTCAAACAACAAACCGGAGTGGCGGTCAGTGATACCCAAACGGGCTTACGGGCATTTACTACGAATCTCTTGCCTTTCATGCTCGAGGTTGACGGTCAGCGTTATGAATATGAGATGAATGTTCTCCTTGCAGCAAGCAAGGCCTTCCCCATCCTAGAAGTTCCGATTGAAACAGTCTACATCAATGACAATGAAGGTTCCCACTTCCGACCGATTCGAGATGGCCTCATGATCTACAAGGACATGTTTAAGTTTGCCTTTTCCTCTCTGAGTAGTTTTATCGTTGACTATCTGGTCTATGCCTTCTTCCTTTTTGTAATGATGGCCGTACCCATTAGTCTTCGCATTCTCCTAGCGAACGGGATCGCTCGTGTGACGAGTTCCATTTTTAACTACTCGACTAACAAGCACCTGGTCTTTAAGAATAAAGACAGCGTCGCTAAAACAGGAAGTGGCTACTTTGGTCTAGCCCTCGGCCTCTTTATTCTCGATACGCTCTTGATTCGACTCTTCTATACTGCTTTCGGGCTCAATCTCCTGATCAGTAAGATTGTTGTCGGCTTCCTCCTCTTTCTGGTCTCATGGGTGATCCAGAAAAAAGTGATCTTCAAAGAAAGGACTGCTCCCCACCATGAAATTCTTTAAAAAATCCTACACCTATGCTGCCTGCTTTGGCCTTCTTTTGACCAGCAGTTTTAGCTACTCTATGCTCAAGACCTTTGTCTTATCCGATGCTATCCAAACCGTAAAAGCTACGACTACGGACACCAAGGCAGCCAAAAAAGCAGCTGCATCGGCTACAACGACCGATACCAGCTATTCAGATGACAATATCCAGGTGACTTTAACAGAAAAAACGGTTGAAAATACCCAGGTTTACATTGCAGATATCACAGTCAGCTCATCTGACTACCTCAAAACAGCCTTTGCACAAAATACTTACGGAACCAACGTGACTGCTAAGACCTCTGTCACAGCTGCCAACAACAGTGCCATTCTAGCAGTGAATGGTGACTATTACGGGGCTAACAGTACAGGATACGTCATCCGAAATGGAGTGGTCTACCGCGATACCGTTCGGGAAG
>CABSRC010000132.1 GCA_902480035.1 uncultured Streptococcus sp.
CCAGGTGGACTTCTTGGAACAAAAGAACTCTATCTCTCAAAATTCTTCAATAAATCTAAGGAGGGCAAATAAAAATGGCACTTCTTGAAGTTAAAAATCTAACTAAAAACTTCGGTGGTTTGACTGCCGTTGGTGATGTTTCAATGGAACTCAATGAAGGTGAGTTGGTTGGGCTTATCGGACCAAACGGTGCTGGTAAAACAACCTTGTTCAACCTTTTGACAGGTGTCTATGAGCCAAGTGAAGGAACGGTTACACTTGACGGTACAGTCCTAAATGGTAAAGCACCTTATAAAATCGCTTCACTCGGTTTGTCACGTACTTTCCAAAATATCCGTCTTTTCAAAGACATGACTGTGCTTGAAAATGTTCTTGTTGGTTTGTCAAATAAGCAACCTTCAAATTTCTTTGCATCTCTTTTGCGTTTGCCTAAGTACTATTCAAGTGAGGAAGAGTTAAAAGCAAAAGCTATGAAACTCTTGGCTATCTTCAACTTGGATGGAGAGGCAGATACACTTGCGAAAAACTTAGCTTACGGACAACAACGTCATTTGGAAATTGTTCGTGCGCTTGCAACAGAACCAAAAATTCTTTTCCTTGATGAACCAGCTGCGGGTATGAACCCACAAGAAACAGCTGAATTGACTGCTCATATTCGTCAAATTCAAAAAGACTTCGGTATTACAATCATCTTGATTGAGCATGATATGAGTTTGGTCATGGATGTTACTGAGCGTATCTATGTTTTGGAATATGGACGCTTGATTGCAGAAGGAACACCTGATGAAATTAAGAATAACAAACGCGTTATTGAAGCTTACTTGGGAGGTGAAGCATAATGGCTATGTTGAAAGTTGAAAATCTCTCAATTAAATATGGATCTATTGAAGCTGTTAAAAATGTTAGCTTTGAAGTTAATGAAGGTGAAGTCGTAACTCTTATCGGTGCTAACGGTGCAGGTAAGACATCAATTCTTCGTACAATCTCAGGTCTTGTTCGTCCAACTGAGGGAACCATTTCTTATCTCGGAAATGACATCCACAAAACACCAGCACGTAAGATTGTTGCTGAAGGTTTGGCTCAAGTACCTGAGGGACGTCATGTATTTGCAGGCTTAACCGTAATGGAAAATCTTGAAATGGGAGCTTTCCTTCATACAAATAAAGAAGAGAACGCAGCTCTCTTGAAAAAAGTCTTCCAACGTTTCCCACGTCTAGAAGAACGTAAGAATCAAGATGCAGCGACACTTTCTGGTGGTGAACAACAAATGCTTGCAATGGGCCGTGCCCTTATGAGTCGTCCAAAACTTTTGCTTTTGGATGAACCTTCAATGGGACTTGCTCCAATCTTTATTCAGGAAATTTTTGATATTATCGAAGATATTAAGGCACAAGGGACTACCGTTCTTTTAATCGAGCAAAATGCCAATAAGGCTTTGTCAATTGCAGACCGTGGTTACGTTCTTGAAACTGGTAAAGTGGTTCTTTCAGGTACTGGTGAAGAACTTCTTGCATCAGATGAAGTTCGTAAAGCCTATCTTGGAGGATAAGAAAAAACGCCCGAGGGCGTTTTTCTATCGTCTCATACTAATTGTAAAATACTAATTTTTCAGCAAAATAGTGCAATCGGTTACAATTAGTGTGGTATAATACAAGTAAGAAATCATTCGGAGGAAAATGAAACATGGCAGTAAAAGATTTTATGACGAAACGTGTGGTTTATGTCTCACCAGAAACAACAGTTGCAGCAGCTGCAGATATTATGCGTGATAAAGGGTTGCGCCGTTTGCCGGTAATTGAACACGATAAACTTGTTGGGCTTATTACAGAGGGTACAATGGCAGAGGCTTCACCATCAAAAGCAACAAGCTTGTCAATTTATGAAATGAACTATCTCCTTAATAAGACAAAGGTAGGAGATATCATGATTAAGAATGTCCTTACAGTTTCCAAATATGCTAGCCTTGAGGATGCAATCTATATCATGCTTCAAAATAAAGTTGGAGTTCTTCCGGTTGTGGACAATGACCAAATTTCAGGAATTATCACAGATAAAGATGTCTTTCGTGCTTTCTTGGAAATTTCTGGTTATGGTCAAGCGGGAATTCGTATTGGGTTGGAAGTTCCAGATACTCCACGTGTTTTGGAAAAAATTGCGAACCTTATCGCTAGTGAGAATCTCAACATCGAACGTACAATTGTTGCACCTAAAAATGACACCGTACTTCGTGTCGAACTCCAAGTTGAAGGAGAGATTGGAATTGAACAACTCAAGAAAGTTTTTGTAGAAGCAGGATTTACAGTTACTGAAATTGTAGAGACAGAAGCAAAAGAGTTAGACTAATAAAGAAGATAAAACAAATTCTTTAGACTTCAGTTATCCTAAAAAATAGAAAGTTTGTAGGACAGTTCAGTGGAAATGAGATTATAATCCTTGCTTTTTCTAGTAATTAATGAACTACAGGCTTAAATTTTATACAATAAAAAGAGGCTAGAACATTATGTTCCAGCTTCTTTTTTATTAGTCTTGAAAATCGTAAAGTGTTGTAGAGAGGTAGCGCTCACCATTGTCAGGCAAGAGTGTCAAGACTTTTTTGCCTTCGCCAAGCTCAGCAGCAACTTTTAGCGCGGCAGCAATAGCAGCACCTGATGAGATACCAGCTAGGAAACCTTCTTGGCTACCCAATGTACGTGATGTTGCGATAGCTTCATCAGAAGGAATACGCACAACACTGTCATATGATTTTGTATCCAATGTGTCAGGAATGAAACCAGTTGAGATACCTTGGATTTTGTGTGGTCCTGGTTTATCACCATTCAAGACAGCAGATTCGTCAGCTTCAATACCGTAAACCTTGATATTTGGATTGGCAGCCTTAAGGGTTTTTGAAACACCTGAAATAGTACCACCAGTACCGATACCAGCAACAAAGGCATCCAAACCTTCTGCACCAAAATCTTCAAGAATTTCTTGACCAGTTGTAGCCGCGTGGACAGCTGGGTTTGATGGGTTGGCAAATTGAAGTGGTACCCAACCGTTGCGTTCAGCAGCAACTTCTTTAGCTTTAGCAATCGCACCCTTCATTCCTTCGCTACCAGGAGTCAATACAAGTTCAGCTCCATAAGCTTGGATGATTTTGCGACGTTCAACACTCATTGTGTCAGGCATTACGATAACAACTTTATAGCCTTTAGCAGCACCAACCCAAGCGAGACCGATACCAGTGTTACCTGAAGTTGGTTCAACAATGGTATCACCAGGTTTAATCGTACCAGCTTTTTCAGCATCTTCAATCATACGAAGAGCAATACGGTCTTTAACTGAAGAACCAGGGTTAAAGGCTTCGAGTTTAACGTAAACATCTGCTGATCCTTCTGGAACAATAGAGTTAAGTTTAATAACAGGTGTTTTTCCAACAAGTTCAGTGATTGAGTTGTAAATTGTCATATTTAAAATCCTCTTAATCTTTGATTGATGGTTTTAAGTATACGACGGTAGGCTCAACTTGTAAAATACATCTTCTTTATCACTGTGATAACGTTTGACTATCAGATAGGGATTTCAACGATTTTCTTTCCAGATTTTTCATAATTAACTTTCCCCTGATAGAATTCGGTTAGTTCCTGACTGAGTTTTTTAATCTCAGACTCTTCGACAAATAAAGTAGTAGAAACATCTGATAAGAAAGTTGTATCAAATTCTTGGAGTCCTTCTTTTTCAAGGAAGTTGGAGAAGACTTGGTACTGAGAGTAGGTTAACTCTACGGTTAGTCCTGTTAATTCCTTGACTTCCACTCGACCAATTTCTTCAATAGCATGGGCAACGCTACCAGAGTAAGCGCGGATAAGACCACCTGCCCCAAGTTTGATTCCTCCAAAATAACGAGTCACAACTGCTACGACATTAGTAAGTCCTTGTTTTTCTAGAACAGTAAGCATAGGCACACCAGCTGTTCCAGAAGGTTCGCCATCATCACTAGAACGCTTAATTTGACCATCCTCACCAACAATCATTGCAGAGCAAGAGTGATTGGCCTTGTGA
>CABSRC010000133.1 GCA_902480035.1 uncultured Streptococcus sp.
GCTTCTAAACGTTTTTCAGACACTTCTGTAAGAGATTTGTCTGGACGATACATCAAATAGGCATAAGCAATTCGATTGCTTCGTCCCACACGACCTCTTAGTTGATAAAGCGTTGAAAGTCCCATATGATCCGCATTTTCAATAAAGAGCGTATTGGCATTTGGAATATCCACACCTGTCTCAATAATGGTTGTCGTCACTAAGACATCGTATTCGCCATTAATGAAATCCAACAGGGTATTTTCTAAGCGAACCTCACTCATCTGACCATGAACAAAGCCAATCGAAGCCTCTGGAATCAACTCTTTTAATTCAGACACCTTTTGTTCAATTGTATCTACCTTGTTGTAAAGATAATAGGCTTGTCCTCCACGATCCATCTCCCGCAACACAGCGTCTCGAATAATGGTTGGATTGGTCTCTAATACAAAAGTTTGCACAGGATACCGATTGGTCGGAGGTGTTTCGATGACAGACAAATCTCGAATTCCTAGCATAGACATGTGAAGAGTTCGAGGTATAGGGGTAGCTGTCAAGGTAAGCACATCCACCTTTTTTTTCAATTCTTTCAAGGTTTCTTTGTGCTTCACTCCAAAACGTTGTTCTTCATCGATCACGATTAAACCTAAGTCTGAAAAAACAACATCTTTGGACAAGAGACGGTGAGTTCCAATAATAATATCCACTCGTCCTTTTTTCAACTTTTCAAGCGTTTCTTTCTGCTCTGCCTTACTCTGGAAACGACTTAAAACAGCAACCTCTACTGCAAAAGATTCAAAACGCTCCTTAAAATTGGCATAATGTTGTTGGGCAAGAACAGTGGTAGGAACCAGCACTGCTACTTGTTTATGATCATTTACTGCCTTAAAGGCTGCTCGCATAGCGACCTCTGTTTTTCCAAAACCGACGTCTCCAACCAGCAATCGGTCCATCGGACGATTCGATTCCATATCTTTTTTAATTTCTTCAATGGAACGTAATTGGTCATCTGTTTCAATATATGGAAAATCTTGTTCAAAAGCCTCTTGATTTTCATCATCTTGGGAATAGGCAAAGCCTTCTAATTGACTACGCTCCGCATAAAGTTTTATCAAATCATCCGCAATGTCCTCTACCTGGGTCTGAACCTTTTGCTTCGTTTTTTGGAAACGCCCATCGTTTAACTTGTTAATTTTTGGCGTTTTTCCATCACTTGCAACGTATTTGGACAACATCTGAATCTGATCGACAGGAATCGAGATGCGATCTCCATTTTGATATTGAATTGAAACATAATCACGATGGACACCCGAAATTTCAATCGTTTCAATTCCCAAATATTGACCAATACCATGAACTTGGTGAACAACATAGTCCCCTTTTTCCAATTCATTATAATTTTTTAGGCGTTCTGCATTGGAAATATTTTGCCTGCGAATCTTTCGTTTGATCTTTTTCTGATAAATCTCTGATTCTGTAATGTAGACAATTTTTTCATCAACAAATTGAAAACCGTGAGCTAATCCTCCAACGACTAATTGACTAGCTTGAGGAATGATCGTATCCCCATCAATATAATCTAATCGAATCCCATACTCTTCTAAATTTTTATGGAGCTGTTGAAGATTGTGATGAGAAGTTGCTTGGACAATAACAGTATAGTTTGATTTTCGATACCGTTCAATTTCCTCTTTTAGTAAATCAAATTGTCCAAAAAACTCCTGCATGGGATATTGATTGAATTGATACAAATGATCAAACTTCAGATTTCCTAATCCTTTTTGAAAGTTTGAAAAATAAGTTGCAGGCGTATATTTTCGTAATGTTGTACTGGTGTCTGCAAAATACACTTGGCGAGAAGAAGCTCTATTTTTATGTAAATCTTCCGTCAAGAGATTAGCTGTATCTAGTTCAAATCTCGCTATTTGGTCTGCTATTTTTTGATAATCATCCAGAAAGACTGGAGTATGTTTAGGGAGATAATCGAATAGGGTATATTGCTTTTTGTAAAAGAAACTAATAAATTTCCTAAGATCCGGATGGAGTTTCCTTTGAGAAATATCTCCCAGAATTTCTGCTAGATAAGATTTAAATTCTTCATTTGCACTCTGTTCTTGCAATTGTTCTATTTGCTGCTGACCACGGATAAAATCTTCCTCTTGCAACAATAGATCACTCACTGCCTTCAGTTGAACTTCTTCAACATTTTCAACAGAACGCTGACTTTCTGGGTCAAAGATTCGGATTCCATCAATCTCATCTCCGAAAAATTCAATCCGATAGGGTTGGAGTTGGTCGATCTCAAAGATATCTAAAATATCTCCTCGTAGACTAAACTCTCCCTGTTGCAAAACTTGGCTCACCTTTTGGTAGCCAATTTTCTGTAATGTTTCACTCAGAGTAGTTAAGTCTATTTCTTGACCAACCTTCAATTGAAAAATGCTAGATGCAAAAACTTTAGGAGAAGGTAATAGTAGTTTTATACCACTCACATTGGTCACAAGGATGCCTTGACGATCTTCTTGGCATAAAAAGTTCAAAGCCTCTAATCGTGCAAATTGCCTTTCTTGTGAAGCAAAAACAAATTCTGCTAAAGGGTTATCATCTCCCAAAAATGTATGGACTTTCTCTTCTCCAAGTAAGGCAATAAAATCACTGGCCAATCGTTCTGCTTCGTTATAACTGGAAGTGATGAGGACTGCTTTTTCAATAGAATCAAAGGCTGAAGCCATTACAATAGCCTTTGTGGTCGCAGATAATCCTAAGATCAATTCCCTATTATTTTTTTGCAAACCTTGTTGCCAGGATAGAAGGTTGGAGTTTTGACTCACTAAATCAATTACATTCATCTACTTACCCGTTGTATTTCTGCATGCTTCTTTCAAAATTTTCTTCTACCAAGTAATCGTTAACCGCTTCTTCTACTCGATCGATTGTTTGTAGAATAGTGATGTAATCGCCTTTATCAAATTTTCCTAATACATGATGAACAACTGACATGCCCTGCTTAGGTCTTCCAATTCCAATCTTAATTCGATAAAAAGTCTGAGTTCCAATATGATTGATAATCGATTTGATTCCGTTATGACCTCCAGCTGATCCTTTAGCTCGAAGACGAATCTTACCAACTTCCATATCTAAATCATCGTAAATAACCAAAAGATCTTCAATATCCAGACCATAATAAGTCAGAAGGGCATGGACTGCTTTTCCACTCTCATTCATGAAAGTGGTCGGCTTTACAAAATAGACCTTTTCTCCATTCAAAAATGTTGAGGCGATATCAGCTTGAAAAATCTTATCATGGGAGAAAGTAAGATTTAAAGACTTTGCCATTTGATCAACTAACATAAAGCCTACATTGTGTTTCGTTTCAAAATACTTATCACCTGGATTTCCCAATCCAACAATTAATTTCGTCATCTCTTTCCTTTCAAAACACTAAAAGGGTTGGAAATATTTTTTCCAACCTTTACATTTTTTTAACTATCTTATACATTAAAACGGAATTCCATGATGTCCCCGTCTTGGACAACATATTCTTTTCCTTCTTCGCGCAAGCGTCCTGCTTCTTTTACAGCCTTTTCAGAACCGTATTTAACCAAATCATCATAGGACATGGTCACGGCACGAATAAATCCTTTTTCAAAATCAGAGTGGATGATTCCAGCAGCTTGAGGAGCTTTCATACCACGTTTGAAGGTCCAAGCACGCACTTCTTTTTCACCAGCTGTGAAATAAGTGCCAAGTCCCAACAAGTGGTAAGCTGCACGCGTGAGTTTATCAACTCCAGACTCTGTTAGGCCAATTGCCTCTAAAAATTCTTGTTTATCTGCATCATCTAGCTCAGAAATTTCTTCCTCAGCACGCGCAGAAATCACCACGACTTCCGCATTCTCTGTTGCCGCAAAGTCACGAATTTGCTTCACATACTCGATAGAATCTGGATCTGCAACAACATCTTCATCCACATTGGCTACATAAAGAACTGGTTTGGTAGTCAAAAGGAAAAGTCCTTTCACCACTTTTTGTTCTTCCTCCGTGAATTCAATGGT
>CABSRC010000134.1 GCA_902480035.1 uncultured Streptococcus sp.
CCGTGGAAGAGCTCCAAGTTGTATTGACCATCGAGTTTGACAAGCGGAGCAATAGCTGGGGTATCAAACTTGCTGTCATAAGCATGAGAAATACAGTAGTCCAACTCTTCTGCTGTAAAGTCGTCCAAAAAGGCTGACAAAACAAGCTTGGCCACTTCTTGGTAAGAAGCGTCTTTGAGGGTATCAAAATCCAGCTCTACTTGAGGATAAGAGACTGGAGTAAACAAACCGCCATCTGTCGCCAATCCTTGAAGGATGGCTTGACTAGCTGTTACAGTATTTTTTTCATCTCGTGTTGATTGATAAACTAATGTCATGACTGATTCATTCCTTTACTAATAGTCTTCTCATTATATCATAAATGTCAGAAAATTTAACGGCTTTTCGCCAAATCTTGGCAAAGGTCGGTAAACAGAAGCTAGATAAAAGAGAGCAGGCGCAACGACTTTGCTCCTACTCCCATGCGAATCTGTTTTTCAGGTGTCTGCAAGACTTGATCAAGCCAATCCCAACTCTGCTAAAACAGATGGGAAGTCTTTCTTCAAGCTTTCAAGAGCTACCGTTACTTCTTGACGAGTTTGGTTGTTTTTCACAGTGACTTGACCACTTTCAACCTCACTGCTTCCTAAGGTAATCAAGGTTTTGGCCGCAAAGACATCTGCTGACTTAAATTGTGCCTTGAGCTTACGTCCAAGATAGTCACGTTCTGCCTTGAAACCTTGGATTCGAAGAGCTTGAACCAAGCTAAGCGCTGCTTCATTGGCCTCATCTCCTAGAACGGCAATATAGGCATCTAGGCCTGTTTCGATCGGTAATTCAATGCCTTTCTTTTCAAGAACGAGAAGGATCCGTTCCACACCGATACCAAATCCAAAACCAGCTGTCGCAGGGCCACCGAAGTATTCCACCAAACCATCATAGCGACCACCTGCACAGACTGTCAATTCATTGCCTTCAATTTCTGTAATGAACTCAAAAATCGTGTGGTTGTAGTAATCCAAGCCACGCACCATATTGGTATCGATGACATAGGCTACCCCCAAGTCTTCTAACATCCGACGAACCGCATCAAAATGCGCTTGGCTTTCTTCATCAAGATAGTCTAGGATGGAAGGAGCCTGTTCAACCGCGGCCTTGTCTTCTTTTTCTTTTGAATCCAAGACACGAAGCGGATTTTCTTCTAAGCGACGTTGGCTGTCCTTAGACAATTGATCCTTCATTGGCAAGAGATAATCAATCAAGGCTTGACGATAAGCCTGACGACTGGCAGGGCTTCCCAAGGTGTTCAAGTGCAAGGTTACATTATCAATTCCTAATTCTTTCAGGAATTGTGCTGCCATGGCAATGGTTTCGACATCCGTTGCAGGATTGCCCGATCCAAAGCATTCTACCCCAATTTGGTGGAATTGACGCAAACGACCTGCTTGAGGACGTTCGTAGCGGAACATTGGGCCTATGTAATAGAACTTACTTGGTTTTTGTACCTCAGGCGCAAAGAGTTTATTTTCTACATACGAGCGGACAACAGGAGCTGTTCCTTCTGGACGAAGTGTGATATGACGGTCTCCCTTGTCATAGAAGTCATACATTTCCTTGGTAACGATATCCGTCGTATCCCCTACTGAACGGCTGATGACTTCATAATGTTCGAAGATCGGTGTGCGGATTTCATCATAATTGTATCGCGCAAAGACCTTGCGTGCAAAGCCTTCTACATATTGCCATTTCGCTGAATCGCCAGGAAGGATATCCTGGGTCCCTTTTGGTTTTTGTAATTTCATAGCCTTCATCCTTTGTCTTACTTTTGCCTCTATTTTACCACAAATTCGAAGAGAAATGGAGGCTGGATCGAATTTCCTTCGATCGACATGTTCAAAACTTCTTTCTCTTCTTGCCTTATCAGCCGAATTATGAGAAAATGGAAGCCATACTACACTGAAAGGATCTTGCGATGAGAGAGGATATCAAAATCAATGACCGCGCCCTGGCACTAGAGAAGTCATTAATCGAAAAATTGGAGCTTGTATTTGATACCGATGTTGAGTTAGATGTTTATAATCTGGGACTGATCTACGAGATCCATCTAGATGAAGCTGGCACTTGCAAGGTGGTTATGACCTTTACCGATACGGCTTGTAGCTGTGCTGAGAGCCTTCCGATCGAAATCGTCGCTCGCCTAAAAGAAATCGAGGGGATCGAAGATGTCAAGGTTGAAGTAACTTGGTCACCCGCTTGGAAAATTACACGAATCAGCCGATACGGGCGCATCGCCCTTGGTCTTCCACCACGATAACAATCATTACCATTTAAGAAACGCAGTCAACTTAATGAAGGAAAGCCTCTTTGGGAATCCAATCCATAATAAAAAAACGAGGAACACCAACTCTGCCATCAGAGTTTGTTCCTCGTTTTTATAATGTTTGAATCCATTCAAACTTTTTCACTACCAGAATGGTCTAAGCCTGGTCAGTTTTTGGTTCAGGAAGGATTTGGTACAACACGATTCCAAGAATGGTTGACGTTGCCACACCCGTGATTTGAAGACCACCGAGGTCAATCATCAAACCACCGATCCCTGATACCAAGATCACACTTGCAATCAAGAGATTCTTTTTATTATCAAAATCAATCTTATGTTCAACTAAAATTTTCAAACCACTAGCAGCGATAACCCCAAAGAGGGCAATAGACAAACCTCCCAATACAGGAGTTGGAATAGAGTGCAAGAGTGCTGATAGCTTCCCAATAAAGCTCATGACAACCGCAATCACTGCTGCACCTGAAATAACGTAAACTGAGTAGACCTTACTAAGGGCCATCACCCCAATGTTTTCCCCATAAGAAGTTACTGGAGGAGCTCCAAAGAATCCAGCAATAATCTGTGCCAAGCCATCACCAGTAAGCGTATGGTCAAGACCTGGATCCTTGAAGTAATCACGCTCAGTCAAACTATTTAAAACCATGAGGTGGCCAAAATGTTCCGTCATGGTCACAAAGGCAATCGGAGCCATGGTCAAAATCGCACTTGGATAGAGCTTAAAACTATAATCCACAAATGGAATGTCAAAGTTTGGGACTTGAATCCAATGCGCCGCACTTACCTCTGAGAAATTGACAAAACTATGTCCTGTCAGCAAACCAAGAGCCACTGAGAAAATATAGCCCACAATTAATCCAAGTAAAATTGGGACAACACCGACAATCTTCTTGCCATACATGTTAAATAGGATAACCGCAAAGAGGGTCACCATCGAAATCAATAGAGCATAACCGCTATAGCTTTTATTTAAGGTTGTCGCATCAGTGACGGCATTCTTCGCAAGACTCAAACCAATTACCATGATAATGGGACCAACCACGATTGGTGGAAGGACCTTATTAATCCAATCTTTACCCGCATGCTTAACAATCAGAGCTACAAACAAGTAGACCAAACCGCCCGCCATGGCACCTTGGGCAACTGCTGCGATTCCATCAGTCTTCATCAACATCTGCATAGCAGCAATATAAGCAAAACTAGATCCCATGTAGGCTGGAATCTTATACTTGGTAACGGTCAAGTGAGCCAAGGTCCCCAAACCAGATGAGAACAAAGCAATGGCAGGATCAATCCCAACCAAAATCGGCACCAACACTGTCGCCCCAAACATGGCAAACAAATGCTGGAAAGATAAACCAATCAATAAACCAGGTTTTGGCATATCATTCACATCATATTTAACGTCATTCACGATCGTAAAAACCTCCTAAAATTAAGATGCGACAAGCTATGGCTAAACAAAAACGTCTACCTTCGATGACCAAATCGTTAGGACACACTCCCTGCTTCCATCATCGACGATTTCTTTTTTGATCAAACCACTTTTCAACTATACAAAAAAATCCCCCACAACAAGGAGATACACAAAATATAGGCTGGTCTTCCCAGGCCTTTCATTTCCATAGCTCCTTGCCTGCCTCTCTGGACAGTATTAAAGGATTGATTCGATTAGTCACAATTATAGCAAATTATAGACGGATTTACAAGAAAAAT
>CABSRC010000135.1 GCA_902480035.1 uncultured Streptococcus sp.
TCCAATTTTTAAATCGATTTAAGAAAATACTGAAACTTTCCGCCGTGAGAAAAGTGCCTGAAACAATAACGTTTCAGGCACTCGGAATTATTGAGACCTTAGGCTCAATAATTAGTCATGGAACTTCAAAGAAGTTCGCTGACGTCCGTACTCACCTAAGGAATGTTTTTGGTATAACTTTGTCTTCAATCTGAAAGGAATGGGAAACCACTCCCATTCCTTTTTAAATATTTCCCTGATAACTAATTCAAGGCCATGCTAACGTAGTTTAAAATAAAGAGAACATCTAGGATCCAAATCATGCTGTGCACTTCTTTGGCTTCTCCTTTAACCACTTTCACTAAGCTATAGGTGATAAATCCAGCAGCGATCCCTTGAGTAATCGAGTAGCTGAAGCCCATAAAGATAGAGGTGAAGAAGGCAGGAACTGCTTCTGACATATCTTCCCAATGGATATTTTTCAAGCCACTCAACATCATGATCCCAACAACAATCAAAATTGGAGCTGTAGCAGCGGTCGGTACAATCGCCAACAAAGGACTAAAGAGACTTGAAATAGCAAAACAGATCGCTACAACCAAGGCTGTCAGACCAGTTCGTCCACCCGCTCCAATACCGGCTGCAGATTCAACATAAGTCGTTACGTTTGAAGTTCCTGCAATGGCTCCGACTGAAGTCGCTACAAGGTCTGAATAGAGGGCCTTATCTAATTTCGCTGATTGATGGTTTTCCCCATTTGTCGCAACAATCCCAACTTTTTCACCCGTACCGATTAAAGTTCCAATTGTATCAAAAATATCAGTCAAAGAGAAGGCTAAAATTGCCATTAAGGTCTCAGGCAAACGAGACGTATTGGAAATCAACGAACCCAATCCTTTCGATCCCAAAGCTTGACCAAAGATCGTGCCTAAATCATTAAAGGCAGCTCCTAGATGGTTACTTGCAAAGTCAATTTTAGTGATATCAACAACATGGATGAGAATTCCAAGCACAGTCGTTACTAAGATAGAAAGGATAATCCCTCCCTTAATCCCTTTGACAACAAAGAAAATAGTAATTGCAAGACCAACAAGAGCCAAGAGGACCGCCGGATTGTTAAAATCAACCAATCCAGGAACAGCAGATGCATTGGCTGAGATCGTTGCATTCGCCTTATCTGCTCCTTCCCCGACCACTGTATAAGTATGAGGGTCAATCGTGAATTTTAAAAATCCTGCATTCTTAATCCCAACATAGGCCAAGAAAATCCCGATCCCCGCTGAAATAGCAGAGCGAAGAGCAGTCGGAATCGATTCGATGATCATCTTCCGAACTTTTGTCAATGTGATAATCAATGAGATCACACCACAAATGAAGACCATTCCCAAAGCTTCCTGCCATGAGTAGCCCATACCAAATACAACGGTAAAGGTAAAGAAGGCATTCAAGCCCATCCCAGGTGCTTGTGCATAAGGTAAATTGGCATAAAAAGCCATCATCAAGGTCCCGACAACGGATCCAATAATCGTTGCAAGGAAGACTCCTTGAGCTGGCATACCTGTTTGTGACAACATTTGAGGGTTTACGAAGAGGATATAACTCATCGCAAAAAAGGTTGTCAAACCAGCAAGAACCTCTGTTCGAACAGTGGTTCCATGTTCTGAAAGTTTAAAAAACTTATCCATTTCAGAATAAACTCCTTTTTCATCATTCTCGCTCCCAATCAATTTGCGAACGTTATTTCTATTTTACCAAAAGATCTTTCGTCTTTCAAGAAATCCTACTTCTCTTCTTGATTTTTGAGCGCTTTTCCGATTTTTCTGATATAATGGTCTCATTCTTCTCGAAAGGAACCGAATTATGCATAAAAAGATGATCGCTCTAGATTTAGACGGCACCCTCTTAAATTCCGAAAGCAAATTGAGCGACTTTACCATTGATACGATTAAAAAAATTAGTGCTCTTGGCCATAAAGTCATTATTACAACAGGCCGCCCCTATCGTATGGCACACACCTACTACAAACAACTAGAGCTAGATACTCCAATGATCAATTTTAACGGCTCCCTTACGCATCTACCTGAGAAAAAATGGGGGGATGAACAATGTTTGACTTTAGATAAAAAATACCTGCTAGATATGGTCGCTAACCGAGACACCATCCAAGCGGACTTTATCGCTGGCGAATACCGCAATAAATTCTTTATTACCGATCCAAATGAGCACGTTGCAGACCCTAAATTATTCGGTATTGAATCTTTCCAACCAGAAAATCAATTCAATCCCGAGCGGGTAACGAGCGACCCAAACTGTATCCTCTTTCAAACGAAAGCGGAAGACAAATATGCTCTGGCAGATGAAATGAATCGCCATTATGATTACAATCTGTCTATCAATACTTGGGGTGGTCCCTTAAATATTCTGGAATGCAATCCAAAAAATGTGACCAAAGCTTCTGCTCTGACCTACCTTCTAGATAAACTCAATATGGATCAGAAGGATTTGATTGCCTTTGGAGACGAGCACAACGATACCGACATGCTAGCTCTCGCTGGTCATGGATACGCCATGAAAAACGCGAGCTCTGTCCTACTTCCTTACGCGGATTCCGTCACAGATTTTACCAATAATGAGGACGGTGTCGCGCGCCAACTCATTCAATTATTCTTATAATAGGAACAGACATGAGCTATCCCTCATGTCTTTTTCTATCCTAAATACTTAATCGGTTAATCAATACCCTCCTATTTTTTCATTTTTTTCATTGCCTTGCCATCTAGTTTGTGATATTATTAACATAGTTATTAAAGAAGCGCTTTCAAAAATTCTAAACCGCTTCTCGTTCACTTAAGGAGGAACAAAATGAAAGCTGTTGTTGTAAATCCAGAAGGTACTGGTGTTGAAATCGTTGCAAACAAAGACATGCGTCCACTTGAAACAGGGGAAGCTCTTGTTCAAATCGAATACTGTGGTGTCTGCCACACTGACTTGCACGTTGCTCACGGAGACTTTGGTAAAGTTCCAGGCCGTGTTCTTGGACACGAAGGAATCGGTATTGTTAAAGAAGTTGCTCCAGATGTTAAGAGCCTAAAGGTTGGGGATCGTGTCAGTGTCGCATGGTTCTTCGAAGGATGTGGAACTTGTGAATACTGTACAACTGGTCGTGAAACTCTCTGTCGTACTGTAAAAAATGCTGGTTACTCTGTTGATGGAGGAATGGCTGAACAATGTATCGTTACTGCAGATTACGCAGTGAAAGTACCTGAAGGATTAGATCCAGCCCAAGCTTCTTCTATTACGTGTGCAGGTGTTACCACTTACAAAGCTATCAAAGAAGCCAAAGCTGAACCAGGACAATGGATCGTTATCTATGGAGCTGGTGGACTAGGAAACTTGGCTGTTCAATATGCTAAGAAAGTCTTCAACGCACATGTCATCGCTGTCGATATCAACAATGATAAACTAGAATTGGCGAAAGAAGTTGGTGCAGATTTTGTCATCAACGGTCGTGAAGTCGAAGATGTTCCAGGATTGATCCAAGAAAAAACAAATGGTGGAGCTCACTCTGCTGTCGTAACAGCTGTTTCTAAAGTAGCTTTCAACCAAGCAGTAGATTCTGTTCGTGCAGGTGGCCGCGTGGTCGCAGTTGGTCTTCCTTCTGAAATGATGGACCTCAGCATTGTGAAAACTGTATTAGATGGTATCCAAGTCATTGGTTCTCTTGTAGGAACTCGTAAAGATTTGGAAGAAGCTTTCCAATTTGGTGCAGAAGGCCTGGTAGTCCCTGTCGTTCAAAAACGTCCAGTAGAAGATGCTGTCAAAGTCTTTGATGAAATGGAAGCTGGAACCATTCAAGGACGTATGGTACTTGACTTTACAAACTAAACAACTGAACCTACAGGACTAGCCCAACTGGGCTAGTCTTTTTGAGTGCTCTCAATCACTCTAATTTACAA
>CABSRC010000136.1 GCA_902480035.1 uncultured Streptococcus sp.
CCTTGTGGGCAACATTGTAGTCACCAGTCGCAAGAACTGGTTTCTGAGCGTCCAATTCAGCTAGGTAATCCGCATATTTTTCGTCCCAGATTTGACGTTCAAGCAGACGTTTGAGGCCATCACCAGCATTTGGTGTGTAGACCTGTGTCACAAAGAAATTGTCAAATTCAAGAGTGATGATACGTCCTTCACAGTCCATGGTTGAAGGTGCTCCGATTTCAGGATAGGTAATGACTGGATTCAATTCTTTTTTATACAAGAACATGGTTCCAGCATAACCTTTACGGGCAGGTTCAACAGATGAACGCCAAGTATTGTCATAGTCAGGGAAGTAGTCTTCCAAGATTTGCAAATGCTTTTTAGTCGGACCTTTGGCAGACAGTTTTGTCTCTTGAATAGCAATGATGTCTGCATTTTCAGCGACCAAGGTGTCGATAACAGCGCGTGATAATTGAGCACGTGCAGAATCACTAGTAAGGGCGGCATTTAGGGAATCAATATTCCAAGAAATTAATTTCATGTGTACAGTTTCCTTTTTTGAGTCTTTCCTTTCTATTGTAGCAGAAAAAAAGGTGTCAGGCGAGTTATGGGCTTGATAAGGGAAGCTAGGAGGAGTATACTTATCTTAGATTGAGAGGTACATATTAATGAAAAAGCAATCCTACATTTATTACATGTTTTGGGCTCTCTTGTTGATACAAATCATGCTTACCATCATGACTAGTCTGTCACGGGGAATTATTCTTCCCCTTGCCATTCTTCCAGGGATGAGTCTCTTCTTTCTATTTTACTTAAGGTATCTCTTAGGCTACAACCTTAAGCAATCTCCCTCAGAACCCTTATTTGTCCTGCGTAGGATTGGCCTTGGAACCAGTTTAAATCCTAGAAATCCCCTAGGCTATAAGATTAGTCTCCTAGTGGTCATGGGTGCTTTAGTTCTCCTTTTCTGCCTAACCCTATTAGCCTTTCTTGGAAAATAGAGTCTTAGGCTTTTTTATTTGTATTTATCACTAATTAGTGATAATGTTGTTCTCATAACAAATAAAAGAATTACTGGAGGAAAGATTTATGACGATTGAACTTGGCATTTCAACTTTTGGAGAAACAACCCTCCTAGAATCGACTGGAAAAGCTATCTCTCATGACCAACGTATTCGAGAACTCGTTGAAGAAATTGAATTGGCGGATCAAGTTGGACTAGATATTTATTCGATTGGAGAGCATCACCGTGAAGATTTTGCGGTATCGGCACCGGAAATTGTTCTTGCAGCAGGTGCTGTGAATACTAAGAAAATTCGTTTATCTAGTGCAGTAACCATCTTGTCATCTATTGACCCGGTTCGTGTCTATCAGCAGTATGCAACCATTGATGCTCTGTCAAGTGGCCGTGCAGAAATCATGGCGGGTAGAGGCTCCTTTGTTGAGAGTTTCCCACTTTTTGGCTATGATCTTTCAGACTACGATGAACTTTTCAATGAAAAACTAGACATGCTTCTGGAAGTGAAAAAGCAGACGAATTTAACCTGGCGAGGCAAGCATACTCAGTCTGTTGACAATCGCCCTGTGTATCCGCGAGCAGTCCAAGAAGATTTTCCGGTATGGGTAGCGACAGGTGGTCACATTGAGTCGACCATTCAAATTGCAGAAAAAGGTCTGCCAATTGCCTATGCTACAATTGGAGGAAATCCAAAGGCCTTTGCAAAATTAGTTGAGGTTTATAAGGAAATTGGTTCTCGAAATGGTTATTCGGATGAACAACTTAAGGTGGCTGCTCATTCTTGGGGGTGGATTGAAGAAAATAATTTCCAAGCGATAGAAAATTATTTTTATCCAACGAAACAAACGGTGGATAACATTGCTAAAGATCGCCCACACTGGTCTGAAATGACTAAAGAGCAGTACTATGCTAGTGTTGGACCCAACGGAGCCATGTTCGTTGGTGACCCTGCTCGCGTTGCTCAAAAAATCATTCGTCTTATTGAGGATTTACAGCTAGATCGCTTCATGCTTCATCTCCCGATTGGTTCTATGCCACATGAAGACGTTCTAAAGGCTATTAAACTTTATGGTGAAGAAGTGGCGCCGATTGTTCGTCGTTATTTTGAAAATAAAGGATAATAGGTTGAAGGTAAACCTCAAGTTCTCTCTACTATTGTCATCATCACTGTTCTATGATAGGATGGAAGATAATTGATAAAGAGAAGAGGAAAATTATGCGAAAGCTGTCAGAAGCAGAATGGATAAGTCGTTTTGAGCAAGTTCAGGGGCGTAAACCGAAACCAGATGAACTGCAATTAGCTTATCAGTCTGGCCTTATTGGAATCTCGAAAAATTATAATTATATCTATATTCTTCTGGGGGCTCTAGTAGCAATCGTAGTTGGCATTGGCTTGACTCTAGTTTCTAGTTCAATGAAGAACGTCAAACAGACCAAGTCATCTGCCACAGTGGCTAGCTCGATATTTTCATCGACAGAGAAGGCTAGTGCCGCATCAAGTACTTCATCGGCCGAAAATACGAAGACAAGTGAATCTAGCAGTGCAAGTATTGACACACCTGATGCTAACCATGCCAAGGAAGCCTATACTGAAAATCCACGTTGGACCAATGACAAAGCTAGTCGACTTGCTAGTTTGATGGTTTCTTGGGGCAATCAGATGAATCAGCCAGGATACAAAGAAATTACCAATGAAGCTTCTTCCTTGCCTATCCGTTGGATGTCGGACCATAACCAGACTGTGGATGCTACTTATGCTGCAAATGGTAATAGCAATTCGGAGTATACCATTGTTTCGGTATACGAGAGATGGGAAAATATCTCTGTTCACCGTTATTTCTTTACCATTAAAAAAGATGGGACTCCCTTTGTTCTTTATTCACCAACTACTAATGGTGGTGTCTATTATGTCAAAGAAACAGAAAATGCAGACCTTAAATCAGGATATGCAGACATTGTAAACAATTAAAAAACTAGGAATCCGACTGGGTTCCTAGTTTTTACTTTGAAGACAAGTCAAGCTGTGTTCAGCTCTTCTACAGTCATTCGCTCTTATTAACCTTCTTAGCTAACATGGTTGCAAATTGAAGGGCGATGGGATTGCCATATTCATCCAAACGGTGAAGGTGACCAAGATTTTCATTATACTTGACTAACTCCCAGTCACTATAATAGTTTTTCAACTCTCCCTCTTCAAACGTAAATGGGAAAGGCATGGTACAAGGGTGTTCCTCGGTATCCATGGCACAAACAATCAGATTGTAACCACCGACGACAGTACGCTCTTGCATATTCTTGATAATAGCCGGAATTTGATCCGGATCAAGGAACATAAAGACTACTGTTGAGAGGATGAAATCAAAGGTCTCAGACTCGGGAAGAGCAGCAGCATTGATATCGTAGTAGCCAGCTCTAACATTGTAATTTTCCTCATCTGCAATCATTTGGATACGTTGTGTAGCTTCGTTATTGACATCAACGGCTGTAACATCATGTCCAAGAGATGCCAAATAAAGAGCGTTACGACCGTGACCACAGCCTAGGTCAAGGGTGCGACCAGGTTTGATACGGCCAGATTGGACTGCTTCAAGAACCTCGGAATGGGCTTTAGTATCATACTTTTTAGCCATGTAGTCTTCAGGTTTACAGTAAAAAGAAAGATAGCATTCCAAATCATCTGAAGCGGCTGCGATGCGATGCCAAGCTTGTGGTTCAACAAAAGGAATCTCTGTCTCGGAGGTAAAGAGGTGCTCTGCAGTAACCTCTCCCTCTTCGTCTAATTCGTAGAAGTGAAGAGATCCCGATAGAATGGTCA
>CABSRC010000137.1 GCA_902480035.1 uncultured Streptococcus sp.
AAGCAAGCTGTTACCGTAGTCAGCTGGTCCTACTGTTTCTTCACGAACCAACCATGTATCTTGAGAAAGATCATAACCAGTGTCGCTCGTTGCTACGTCTTTTGGAATGTATCCTGCTTCGTAGTATTTGTGAAGAGTCTTCAAGTTTTCTACATAACGTGGGATTGTATAGCGGTCAACGATCTTCGTAGTGTCACCTTTCAAGTCAACAACGAATGGAAGCCCATCAACTGCTACATAGTCGAAGTCATCTGAAGGTCCACCGTAGCTCTTGTTCATTGCAAATGGAACAACGTTTGGATCTTTTTCTTTAATGGCTTTCAAGACTGGTTCAAGAGAAGCATAGTCTTTCACATTTGAGATGTCGATACCATATTTTTCAACAAGTGGTCCGTTGAAGGCAAAGTTTTGAGAAGATGCAACGTTAGCTGCTACTGGAACAGCGTAGATCTTACCGTTTACAGTATTCCCTTTGATGTAAGCTGGGTCAAGTGCTTTGTAAAGTTCTTTCCCTTCTTTCTTGTACAATTCTGTTAAGTCAGCATAGGCACCTTTTTGAGCGTTGATAACGTAGTTATTAGCAAAGGCAATATCATAGTTTTCACCAGATGAGATGATAACGTTCATTTTTTGTGCATAATCACCCCAACCAAGGTATTGGATATCTAATTTAGCTCCAACTTTCTTTTCAATGATCTTGTTGGCATTTTTAAGAAGAACATCCAAGTTATCTGGTTTGTCACCGATTTGGTACATCTTGATGATTGGTTTACCATCTTCAGTTGTTGCTGATTTCTTGTTGTTACCTGTCAGGTTTCCACAAGCAGCAAGAGTAGCTCCAAGAGCAATGACACTAGCAGATGCTAACGCGTATTTTTTCCAATTTTTCATAAGAAAAATCTCCTTTATGTTATTTTCTTTTTAGACTAAGTTATGAGTTGAAAATCTTGTCGATTTTCACTTGTTTTCCTATTCTTTCACACCACCGATGGTCAAGCCTTTTACAAAGTAGCGTTGGAAGAATGGATAGAGAATGGCGATTGGCACTGTTGCCACAACCACCATGGCCATACGTCCTGTTTCCCGTGGGATGGATTGTACAGCTCCTGCCAATTGGCCGGATATCCCGACGTTTTTAGCGATGTAATCCATATTGTTTTGGATTTGCATCAAGAGGTATTGCAATGGGTAAAGGTTGTCACTCTTAATATAGAGGAGGGCGTTAAACCAGTCGTTCCAGAACCCTAAAGCAGTGAACAAACTGATGGTCGCAATCCCTGGTAGAGACAATGGCAAGCAGATTTGGAAGAAGATCCGTGTTTCACTTGCCCCATCGATCCGAGCGGATTCAAGGATAGCTTCTGGAATGGTCCGTTTAAAGAAGGTCCGCATCAATATGATGTTAAATGGACTGAGCAACATTGGGATAATCAAAGCCCCGATGGTATCACCTAACTGCAAGAGTTGAGTGGTCACAATGTAGCTTGGAACCAACCCTGCACTAAAGAGCATACTAAGGAGTGAAAATACGGTAAAGAACTTGCGGTATTTAAAGGTACTCCGTGAGATAGCGTAAGCATAGGTCGTTGTGATAAAGACATTACATGCTGTTCCCACAATGGTCACAAACAAGGTAATGAAGAGGGCTTGCAAGATTTTGTCTTTGAACTGTACCAAGAAGAGGTAACCATCAAATCCAAATTTTGCTGGCCAGAATTGGAAGCCATGGACTGCCAAACTTTGTTCGTCTGTCAAAGAGATCATGACAACGAAGATGAAGGGAAGCACACAGGTCAAGCCGACCAAGGTCAACAACAAGGTAAAGAAGAAGTTGCTCTTCTTACTGAAAGAATGGATCCCGACATTATCAATTTTTTCTTTTTGAATGGTTGATTTTTTCATACGATCCTCCTTTCTAGAAGAGAGCGGCATTCTTATCAATGCGACGGGCAATGATATTTGAGATTAAAACAAGAACCAAACCGACTACCGATTGGTAAAGACCGGCTGCTGCTGTCATCCCGATATCCCCTGACTTGGTCAAACCGTTGTAGACATAAACATCAATAACGTTGGTCACACTATAGAGCGCTCCAGCATTATGCGGGATTTGGTAGAAAAGACCGAAGTCTGCGCGGAAGATATTTCCGACTGCAAGAATGGTCAAGACTGTAATCAAGGAAGACAACTGAGGAATGGTGATATTGCGAATGCGTTGCCACTTAGACGCACCATCCACGGTCGCTGCTTCATAGTAGGTTGGGTCAATTCCCATGATAGTTGCATAGTACATGACACTACTATAACCAAAGCCTTTCCAGATTCCTAAGAAGAGGAGAAGCGCTGGCCAGATCCACAATTCCGAATAGAAATTGATGGCTTTCATACCAAATGAAGTTAAGATGTGGTTGACCAATCCTTTGTCCACGTTAAGGAAGGCATCGGTGAAGAAGCTGATGATAACCCATGATAGGAAGTATGGGAAGAGCATGGAGGTTTGAAGCACCTTGACCACTCTTTTTGATCTCAACTCACTAAAGATGATGGCGATCCCAACGGAAACAATCAATCCTAAGAAGATGAATCCTAAGTTGTACAATACCGTGTTTCTTGTAATAATGTAGGCATCTTTGGAACTAAAGAGGAATTTGAAGTTGTCAAAGCCAACCCACTTACTCTTCATGACACTGTCGATGAAGCCCTCTCCTGTGATATGATAGTCCTTAAATGCTACGATATTCCCAAAAACCGGAATATAGAAGAATAAGATTAACCACGCTGCACCAGGTAAGACCATTAAAAGAAAAATGAAATTTTCTCTCAGAGTCCTTACAAACTTTTTCATTTAACTCCCCCCTTTGAGCCTTGAGCGTGTTTATTTGCTTTGGTAGCGTTTACATCACCTATTATAAGATAGCCCATTTACATTTTCAAACTCCTAATTATAGAAAAAATTCTACAAATTTATGACATAGTTTTAAAAAAAGGAGTAGAAAAGGGTGATCGTAAAGACAGCTCCTCTTCTACTCCTATCGACCGCGGATGAGATTTCTGTCATCCGACTTGGCATTTTTTACGTTGTATAAATGGTTGAGGCAGTCGCAATAGTATGCCACTGATTAGCCGTTGTGGCTGCGAAGTCCTGATCTCCGTAGAAATCGTTGAATGGCAAGATCTCTACTTCTAGTTCATCGATACGAGAGATTTCGCCTGCTAGGTAGTTTTCAATCCGACTTTCTGCTCGCTTGATGCGCTGCAAGAGTCCACCCATACGGATGTCTACGGTATCCAAGCCAAAGACCTTGTTTTCTTTCAACCATTGGTGGCTAAAGAGGTCATGGAAGTGTTCAATTTGGCTTCTGAGTTTTGGCAATTCTTCCCGAGCGATTTGTTGCAAACTCTCTTTATCACCTGCGTGATAAGCCTCCCGGATGCGTCGTCCTACATCGACCTTGCTACTTAAAATGGCATTCAACTGAGCCTGAGTCTCAAAGAGATAGGCGTAGACACCCGCTTTTTCTTTAATAGCAGCAAGAGTCTCAGATGCCCTGGCAAAGTGAGGTTTGTCCTGATCAGGTGTCATGTGCTTGTCCAGAATTGGGCAAAGAACATCCTGATAAAAGACATAGCGGTTGGGGTTAATGCCACTGAGATTGTCTGGTAGATCTGGCAAGAGGTTGGCCAGATCCAGCTGCATAAAGTCCTCAACCGAGAGGCCTGTATTGGTCTTGAAGTGAGCTGACAGACGCTCTAAATCATTGCGGTAGCTGAGTTCT
>CABSRC010000138.1 GCA_902480035.1 uncultured Streptococcus sp.
TATAAACCTGAGCGATCTGCGGGAGTAAAAAGAGGACATTGAGGTAGAGGAGAATAATTTCCATCTCAGAAGTCCCCGTTGGACTCTGCAAGACACTGGCAAGGATCCGCGTTTTCTTAAAGGGTTTGACCGCCTGCTTAAGTTCTTCTTGTTGTGGCAAGGCTAGATGGCTCAAGCGTTCTGCCGAAGCAAAGATGCGGACCAGATAACTAACATTGTCCAGACGGATTTTATTGGACCAATTGCGCAAACTTGAAAAGACGATATTAAAGACCACACTGATCACCAAGAGGGTAATCGCCCCCACTGGCTCAAAGGGGATGGCAAAGAGACAGAGGATTGGAAGACAGGCCAAGGCTATATAGAGGGGCAAACCTGCATAATGCTTGCCAGGATTTGCGACAATGCTACGCGCCATATTGTGGTTCTTCTTGCCCAGTTGGTTGAAAATGACCTGGACCTTGAGCCGCAAATCGGGATGCTCTTCAAAGAAGGCTTCTAAGTCATGAAGCTGATCCTGAGGCTGGAATTCTAGCAGGCGCATTTTTTGATAGAGGGCTTCTGCCCCAAGGCTCGATTGGGTGTAATTGAGCTGATCAAAGACCGCATCCAAAGCCAAATCATGCCAGGTCTGATCATCCACTTGGCTATCGATCGTCTTTCCCTTAGCTGGATAAGCCAGACTGGCTATCAAACTTTCTTCCGTGTCTTTCTTACGAAAGAAAGGCGCTCCATCCCAAGCTTTTTTCAGCTTTTGCTTGAGGCGGATAGCCGTGAGAAATTTGGTTGCCCAAATCACCACCATCAATCCTAGGATCCCAAGCGGAATCCAGTTTACATTTCCTTCCATACTCTATTCCTTTCCACTCTGAGGCCAATCCAAGTGAACATGTTCCTTCATTTCTCGGTAAGCCGTGTCCACTCTCTCCTTGGTCTCCTCATCCAGCTTGTCGCGGTATTTGCCACCCTGGATAAAATCTTCCAAAATATAGGTCTGGTACTTGTACAACTCATAGCCTTCAGGAGAATAGGTCCCCTTCGGAGTTCGACTGACCCAGGTTGGATGAGCAGTCGCTGTCTTAATCTTTGTCTTGCGACCGACCTTTTCGATGGTCACATCCATCAAGACTCCTCGCTCTGTCCACTGGGCAGTCTCCACGTCCCCCATGGTTTCCAGACGCTGATTAGAAAGAAAATTCCCCATCGAGTAGATGATGAGCTTGTTTTGACCATCTTTATTGACCACTTCAGCAGGCTCTACAACATGGGGATGCCCGCCAAAGACAATATCAGCTCCCCATGAAATCATCTTATGGTAGAGCTCTTTTTGCTCTTCTGTCGGCTCCAACTGGTATTCGATTCCCATCTGGGGCATGACAATGGTGATATCAGCCTCTTGCTCTGCCTTTTGGATCTCCGCCTTCATCCGCTCTTCATCCAAATCAGACAAGACATCTGCTTGCTCCTCTGGAGTGAGCGTCGTTTCCATCCCATTAAAGCCGTAAGCATAGGCTAGAATAGCAATCTTGATGCCATTCACTTCCTTGATCACCAAGGGAGCTTGCCCTCTCTTTTCATGCGTGTAGACACCGACAGGTGTGATGCCTGCATCTTCAAAGGCCTTGGCTGTCGAATAGACCCCATCAAGGCCTGAATCCAAGATATGGTTGTGTCCCAAATCCATGACATCATAACCAGCATCCTTGATGGCTGGTACAACTTCGCTCGGCGCATTAAAGAGAGGATAACCTGACAAATAGTAATCCGGGTTAATAGTTCCCTCAAAATCACCCAAGGCCATATCCGCTTTTTGTAGCCAGGGTTTGACATACTCATAATTTTCATGAAAATCATAGCTTCCGTCTTCTTTTTGCGCGCTCATATAGACCAGATCGTGGTAGAGCTGGTCTCCATTGGCCATGATCCGCGCTGTATGAGGAATCTGGTCAGCCGGTGTATTTGCCTTGTACACAACCTCTGGCCGTTCGGTTGCGGTGATCGGAAAGCCTTGAAACTTTTGCACCCATAAGATAGCATTGGCCACGATAAAAACGACAGACAAGAGCACATAGACAAACTGTTCATTGGTCAGCTGAATTCTTGAAAAGAGACGATCAAAAACCCAATCAAAGGCCGCCGACAACTCTTTTCCCACCGTTTTGATGGTCCCTTTCACATTCTCCCACTTCTCTAACATTCCTACCTCTTCTTCCTACCTAGTTTCTCCAATGATCCACCAGATCCACCAACAGATTAAACTTTCATTGAAATACTTTCTCTTCATTGTATCACAATTTTTAAGAAGAGAAAAAAGAGAGCGGGACAGAAACGCCATTGTTTAGAAACGCTTCATCGTCCTGCTCTTGCACAGTTGATTGATTCATATAAATGGTCGCAAATCACTTCTTATCGTTTGATTTGGACAAGCTAATCGCAACCATGATAAGACTTAGGAAAAAGGCCGAAAGCAACCCTTTTGTCGTCCGATTCATAAAAGGTTGATGGAATACAAAATGATTATAGGCAGTAAATCCTAATCCAATCAGAGTTACCATAGCCGAAAGTGAAAAAATCGTTAACCACAAATTTCTTTTTTTCATCATTAACTCCGTTTTTTGATCTGCGAGAAAGACCCACTTATTTCAAAGCTTTTAACAAATAACCATAGCCTTCTTGCTCCATTTCCTCTTTTGGAATAAAGCGCAGAGAGGCCGAATTGATACAATAGCGAAGACCACCCTGGTCTTTTGGTCCATCGGTGAAGACATGGCCTAGATGGGCATTGCCTGAGCGAGAACGAACTTCGATCCGTTCCATTCCGTGGCTATGGTCCTGGTAATAGTGGACAACATCTTTGGCAATGGGACGAGAGAAACTTGGCCAGCCACAGCCAGACGCAAACTTATCCTTGGCAAAGAAGAGAGGCTCCCCAGTCGTAATATCCACATAGATCCCCTCTTCAAAGGTCTGATCATAGGCATTGTGGAAAGGACGCTCCGTCGCACTTTCTTGAGTGACTTGGTACTGCTCTGCTGTCAGTTTCGCCTTTAGGATTTCTTGATCTGGCTTCTGATAAGCTGCTGGATCAATCAAGGGCTGCTCAGCATCTGTCACATCGATATGGCAATAGCCTCCAGGATTCTTCTTGAGGTAGTCTTGGTGGTAGTCCTCAGCTAGGATATAGTGGCGCAAGGGTTCCAACTCAACCGCGATTTTGCGTCCCAGTTGCTTCTCTTCTTCCGCAAACACTTGGGCGATCATCTCACGATCTCCTTCATCTGTATAATAGACACCCGTCCGATATTGGCGGCCTCGATCATTTCCCTGTTTGTTAACGGACAAGGGATCGATTACACGGAAATAGTAGAGCAGAATCGCTCGTAGAGTGATCTTGTCTGGATCGTAGATAACTTGTACAGTCTCTGCATGATCCGTTTCCTTGATCAGTTGGTAATTGGTCGTCTCTACCTGGCCATTGGCATAGCCCACCGTCGTCTTTTCTACACCGGGGATCCGTGAAAAATACTCCTCCAAGCCCCAAAAAC
>CABSRC010000139.1 GCA_902480035.1 uncultured Streptococcus sp.
TGTAAAATCTACTATATAAAGATAAAGAGGAGTAGGTTATGGACTTAAAAGATTTTACAGAAAATGAACAGGAGGAAATCGAGAAAGGTTTGAGCAAATTTATTTCAAAACAATCAGTCGCTATCTGGTATGCACTGACTGCCCTCCTTGCTACATTTCTAGTAGGTCATGTTATCCTTTGGTTTCTCCCAGATAGGAGTAGTATGGGGGCCTCACTCCTGTTTATCCTAATGAACTTGATTCCCATGATAACGGCTCTTTGCTTTTCCATTGTCTTAGGTGAAACTAAATCCCTGGGAGAATTTTTCAAAAAGGTCTTTCTTCAAAAAGAAAGTTCCCTGGCCTGGATCCTAGCTTTCTTCATCCCCATCATTTATTATGGGATCTCCATCCTGCTCATGAATGTTCGCTTTACTGGGAATTCCCTCTTGGCCTTCTTCCTCTATTTCCCCTGGACATTTTTATATGGTGGTCTGGAAGAAGTCGGTTGGCGTTGGTTTTTACAAGAGCATCTTTCCTTTAGCAAGCACTTTATATCTAAAATGATGGTTCTTTCCTTTGTCTGGTTTCTCTGGCATATTCCCATCTATCAACTCCCTTGGATTACAGCAGGTTCGTCTAACTATCTCATCTTTTACTTGATGATTTTAGGGAATACCTTCCTATTTGGAGCGCTCAAGGAGTACTCGAAAGGTGCTGTTCCTTGTATCCTCGCTCACATGCTGATCGATAGTCTGGCTGTCCTTATGCTGGTTCAGAGTTCTCTTCCTCAGATTATCCTTCTGGTTATGTTCGAAATCCTAGTATCCTCTTGGCTAGTAGCAATACGAAAATCGGAAAAATAAAGTTTAACCTCTTTCTGTGAGAGTCTGTCATCTTCACCCTTTAGGACTTCAATGTAGAGTCCATAAAATGGTATAATCAGTTTAACGAAGAAACTAGAGGTAGGACCATAGTTTTAACACAGTCTGATATTTATTTACTAGGTAAGGGGGGAAAGACCATGCAAAAAACCTTTCAGTTATTGCGAAGAGGAGATATCGAAGGAGTCCGTCAGATATTGGATAAAAAGCCTGAAGAAGTCAATGCTGTTTCGGGTGACAAACCTAAAAGAGATCAAGGCCAATCCCTTCTTCAAGTCGCTATTAAATCGGGACATTTAGATATTGCGGACTTACTCATTGATAGAGGGGCAGATCTTAACTTTATTGAAGAACCTACAGAGCTGAATCCATTTTGTCAACCGGTTATCCAAACTGCCGGTGGAAGAGCTGTATTTGACTGCAGGCGCATGATCAAACGTTGGAATGGTCAATATGAGATGTATTCGTCTAAGGAAAAGGCTGACCAATCCTTCAAGGTTTTTAAAAAAATGTTAGAACTTGGAGCAGATATCTCTCAGAAGGACAGCCATGGTGGGACTTTGTTGCAAACTATTTTAATTGAAACCAAGGAAGTGCTGCCATCTTATTATTGGAAAACAAAAGAAACAAGCGATAATGTCCTCATAACGGATGAATTACGTCATGATTTAAATCGTATTTATGATCTATTAATTCGTTACGGTGTGACTGCGGACGAAATAGCGGTCTATCAGAACATTCCTCTCAAAGAACTTTACCAAGACAGCCCTACCATGGAGTTCTTAAATCGGTTAGATCAGAGCAGATCTTGATAAGCATTTGAACTACTAGTTAAAAGAGCCTCAGGGCTCTTTTTGCTTGGTCTGATAGAGCTGGAAGTACTAGGAAAATGTTAGATCGAATTTTCTTTAAAAAATGGATACAAATCCATGATGAAATAGAGTATACTAGTTGATGAAAGAACAAGATTTTTAAGTATCGAATTCAGGAGGGCGGTTTATGTCTCAAGAAACTTACATCATGGCGATTGACCAGGGAACCACTAGTTCGCGGGCTATCATTTTTAATAAAAAAGGCGAGCAAGTCAGCTCTAGTCAAAAGGAATTCACTCAGATTTTTCCACAGGCTGGTTGGGTGGAGCACAATGCCAATGAGATTTGGAACTCGGTTCAGTCGGTGATCGCTGAGGTCTTTATTGAAAGTGGCATCAAGCCCAATCAAATCGAGGCGATCGGCATTACCAATCAACGGGAAACGACAGTTGTTTGGGATAAGAACACGGGGCTTCCTATTTACAATGCCATTGTCTGGCAATCGCGACAAACTGCACCACTGGCTGAAGAACTTAAAAACCAAGGCTATGTAGAAACCTTCCACCAAAAGACAGGTCTAGTCATTGATGCCTACTTCTCAGCGACTAAAGTTCGTTGGATTTTGGACCATGTAGAAGGTGCGCAAGAAAGAGCTGAAAAAGGCGACTTACTCTTTGGTACCATTGATACTTGGCTGGTCTGGAAGCTGACGGATGGAGCTGCTCACGTGACAGACTATTCCAATGCTGCGCGGACTATGCTATACAATATCAAGGAACTGAAATGGGACGATGAAATCTTAGAAATTCTCAACATTCCTAAAGCCATGCTTCCTGAAGTGCGTTCAAACTCTGAGATCTATGGCAATACAGCTCCTTTCCATTTCTACGGTGGACAAGTGCCGATTGCAGGGATGGCAGGAGACCAGCAGGCTGCTCTCTTTGGCCAATTGGCCTTTGAACCTGGGATGGTCAAAAATACTTATGGAACTGGATCTTTCATCATCATGAATACAGGTGAGGAGATGCAGTTATCAGAGAATAACTTGCTGACGACGATTGGTTATGGGATTAATGGTAAGGTCTACTATGCCCTTGAAGGATCTATCTTTATCGCTGGAAGTGCCATTCAATGGCTTCGTGACGGTCTGCGTATGATCGACAGTTCTCCTGAATCTGAGGCCTATGCTCTGAAGTCTCAGAACCAGGATGAAATCTATGTGGTTCCTGCCTTTACTGGTCTTGGAGCGCCATATTGGAATCAAGAGGCGCGTGGTTCTGTCTTTGGGCTTACCAGGGGAACGACCAAGGAAGACTTTATCAAGGCAACTCTTCAATCCATTGCCTATCAAGTACGCGATATCATCGACACCATGCAGGTAGATGCCAAAACTCCTATCCCTGTCCTAAAAGTAGACGGAGGAGCAGCAAAAAATGATTATTTAATGCAGTTTCAGGCAGATATTCTTGGGATTGCGATTGCCCGCGCGAAAAACCTGGAAACAACGGCTTTAGGAGCAGCCTTCCTAGCAGGTCTGACCGTAGGCTATTGGAAGGACTTGGAAGAATTAAAATCTCTTCATGGAGCAGCCCAAATCTTTGAACCCAAGATGAATGAAGCCCGTAAAGAGGAACTGTACAAGGGGTGGAAGAAAGCAGTCAAAGCCACTCAAGTATTTGCGGAATCTGATGACTAAAGGGACCCATCAAATGAATAGTTTATGAGAGAGAGTGGGACAGAAATCGGTAATTCGTTAGAATTCGATTTCGTCGTCCCACCTCCGCACAGTTGAGTAGGGCTGTAAAAGCTGATGAAATCAGCGTAGTAGAGCCCACTCAACCACTGCGTCT
>CABSRC010000140.1 GCA_902480035.1 uncultured Streptococcus sp.
TCTGGTACAGGAAAGACGTTCAAAGAGTTTACATATTCCGCTTGTTTATTTAAGCGCGTAGCCCCCGCTTGAACCATTTCTTGAAATAAACTTGTAGTAATATTAGCCACGATTATTCTCCCACAATCTTGATATTTTGAATATAGACATTCACAGTATCCGTAGTGATTCCAAGTTGATTTTCCAAACTAAATTTCACACGTTCTTGAATATTTTTTGAGACTTCGCTAATCTTTGTTCCATAGCTCAAAACAGTGTAAACATCAACTGCGATAGTTCCTGCTTCCGTTGTTTTGACAACAACACCTTTAGAGAAGTTTTCTTTCCCTAGGAGGGCTTGGAAATTATCTTTGATCGCATTTTTGCTGGCCATTCCAACCACACCGAAGATCTCAGTAGCGGCACCGCCTACAACAGTTGCGATAACCTCATCAGTCAATTCAATTTGACCGTCCTTTGTATTGATTTTTACTGTCATAATTTCTACCTCAAAAGTATTTTATATTCTATTTTACCATAAAAGAGGTCAACTGTAAAAGGGTAGGGACTATTCTTCACCCGCTGTGACAGCTGTCTCTAGAGAAAAAGAAAAGAACCTCTATGAGGTTCTATATTCTTTATTAAACGCGTTCTACTTTACCAGATTTCAATGCACGAGCTGAAGCCCAAACTTTTTTAGGTTTACCATCGATAAGGACAGTTACTTTTTGAAGGTTTGGTTTTACGGCACGTTTTGTTTGGTTCATAGCGTGTGAACGGTTGTTACCTGATACAGTCTTACGACCTGTGAAATAACATACTTTAGCCATTTCTGTGTTTCCTCCTATTAGATCTAATATAACGGATGTGCTAGCACCACATACCGTACTATATTACCAAAAAAAATCTCTCTTGGCAAGCTTTTGGCCAAAGTTTTTCATTTCCGACTTAAGAAAACGAATTCGCTCCGACATAGATAATTTCCAGATTTCCTAAGGAAACATCGCCCGTAATGTAGAAATCCTTGCTTGTCAGAGCACTTGGATTTTCCTGATGTTGGATCGCTGAGAGGGAATTATCCACATTTAAATGGACTCGCCAATCACTTGGTACATAGAGGCTCAGACTCCCAAGGGAAACATCGACAACAAACTGAGCAGAAGGACCCTCAATCCGGCAATTGTCAAAATAAACCGAAGCTTCTCCCATACTTACATCTGCACTTCCGTGGGTAAAGTGTTGGTCATTGAGATATTTTGTCACTGTGGAAAAAGTGACATCGATGTCATTGCCATCAGACTTACTCATCGAACCAGCAGAATAGGAACCTAGGCGGTCTTTTGTTTTCTTAGAGGGTTTGAACAAGATGTTAAGCCCAATCACAGCGAGAATGGAAGAAAGGATGACAACCGAATTGGACACCGGAAGGAAATGGTATTGCCCATTGAGACAAAAGAGAGCTAAAAGTCCATAGATGAAGCCCCAACCAAAATGGCGTTTCAAGAAACTAGAGAGGGACAGGACTGCAAGCAAGGTGACCCAAGCTAAGGTCCAGATGCTGATGTCCCATTTTACAAAATAGCCTTGTAAGAGGAGTAAGGCTGCTAATAGGATTAAGAATACTCCGATTAATTTTTTTCTCATAATATTACCTCATTTCATTTAGTCGTTCTTTTAAGAGTTGATAGTAGCGTCTAGATACGTGAACCTGCTTATGGGTCTGGTAGAAATTGACCGTGCTGGTCCCTGAAAAAGACTTTTCCAAAGAGTAGATCTGCTTTGCGTTGACAATGGTGGATTTGGAAATCCGACAAAAGGCGATGGGAAGCAGCTCCTCCAACTCATAGAGCTTCTGCTTGACCTCATAGGCCTCATCCTTGGTGTGTCCAAAAATCTTCTCCCCATCCGTCTCAAAAAAGAGGATCGATGCTACATCTAGAAAATACTCACTTCGATCCTTGTAGAAGGCTAATGGAGCGACTTTTTGTTCTAGGATTCTCTCTTGCAGCTGGGTCAACTCCGGGGTCAAGCGCGGGGCTCGAATCAAGATCTCAGGCTCGTCCATTGATGGATCCAATTCGATTCTAACTTTCATAAAACTCCTTTCCCAACGTTTTGATAGTACCATTATAACAGCTGTTGAAAACAAAACAAGGGCTTTTCAGTAAGTGGCACGTTTTGCCCATCAAGAGGTAGTTTTTGAGAAGTAAAAGAGAGAGTGGGACAGAAATCGGTCATTCGTTAGAATTCGATTCCGTCGTCCCACCTCCGCACAGTTGAGTAGGGCTGTATAAGCTGATGAAATCAGCGTAGTAGAGCCCACTCAACCACTGCGTCTTGCTCTACAATCCAAAGACAATTGAGAGGCTAGGATTTTTATCCCAACCTCCTTTCTTTATTTATTACTTTCCTTGTCCGGTAAAAGAAAACTTAGACCTACACAAGCGAGCACACCTGCTGTGATAACTAGACCATTTGAGACCGGCAAGAGATCGTAAATCGCATTTGCGATCATAAATGCGATCAAGGCGCAGATAACACTTGCCTTGTAATCTTTTTTCAAGAGATTTTCAAGTGTAAAGAAAGCAAATAAGAGAACAGGGAACAAAGGCCAGATATTCACATCGATCTTTGGAAAGCCAACCATTCCCATTATCACAACTGCAAGAGCAGCAAGAATCAATGAAAGTCCAAGTAATTTTTTCATCATATACCTCGTTTTCAATATTCGGAAGTTTTTTTCCTTTGATGATTCTATGATAACAGAGAGCCCCTAAGGCAACAAGGACTTTTGACTAAGTGGTCAAAAATGGCGCCTATGCGGTCAAAAAAAGGAGCGAGACCGAACGAATATGTGATCACCATCATTCGTCGTCTTGTTCCTTTAAAGCAGTTTCTTCCTATGCCGATTGCAGGGATCGAACCTGTGACCTACGCGTTACGAGTGCGTTGCTCTACCAACTGAGCTAAATCGGCGATTACCTTCTTAGTATAGCACTCTGAGAATAGATGTCAAGAAATTTTCATCTCCATTAGAAAAAGCCTTTCCTGAGACAAGGCTTTGAGATTCTTCCTTTTACGAACCCGCACTTTCGTAGGCATCTAAGCCCTTGTCCCATAGTTTCAAAGAAATGACAAAGAAGACAAGGGAAATTAGAATCAAACCACCAATGTTAAAGAGCCCATCCTTGTCCTGCAAGAAATAGCTGGCAGGATAGTAGGCCGTAAAGGCAAAAGGCACGATAAAGCTAATTAACCAACGAAGGAGCGAATTGTAAATAGAAATAGGATACTTGGCAAAATCATTAAACATATAGAAAATGTAAATCATGGCACCTGACTGCTTGGTCCAAAAAGCGATGCTGGCTGTCGCGATTTTTAAAGAAGTGTAAATCAAGGTCGCAAAAGGAATACAAACTAGGAAAAGCAGGAATTTTGGAAGAGTCCAAGCGATGCTAGTTACTGTTGTTCCTAATAGAATGCCACCGACCAAAAGTTCACCCAAGGCATCAATCT
>CABSRC010000141.1 GCA_902480035.1 uncultured Streptococcus sp.
TCGTAAAATGACGGCCCAAGAAATGCGAGAGACAGCTGGAAAACTCTTGCAGTATGTCGATGTAGAAAATCCTCAAGTGACCGAACGGCAAGAAGTGGATTACTATCTAGCCAATACCAAAGTCTACCAAGAGGTCGTAGAGCACCTGCCTGAGAAAAAGAAATTTGATACTGATGGCAATCGTCTACCAGAAGCTAAAATCTATCAAGCGGCAGTGGACAGCATTGACCCTTCAAAACTCGGTTACACAGATGATGAGAAAAAGATTATCTATCTTTATAGCCAAATGAATGCGGTGGAGAATTTTGCGACGGGGATTATTTCGACTCAAGCACTAGGAGCTGAGCAGATTGCGACCATCGCAGCGGACAGTCAGGACCTTCCGGGGATTGCTATCACGACTAGCTGGGACCGCAAGGTTTTGGACACTCCTTTGGCTTCTATAATTGGAAACGTATCGACCGAGCAGGCGGGGCTTCCAGCAGAAGAGGTTGAGGACTATGTCAAAAAAGGTTATGCTCTCAATGACCGGGTTGGTACGTCTTATCTCGAAAAGGAATACGAAAACGTCCTTCAAGGCAAACGCAGTGAAAAAGAAATTCTCCTAGATAAAAATGGCAACATGGAGAAAGTGGTCGATGTTTCAAAAGGGGCCAAAGGAGAAAACCTCAAGCTCTCGATTGATTTAGATTTCCAAAAAGGAGTGGAAGATATCCTTCGCTCCGCCTTTAGCGCAGAGTTGCAAGCTGGAAATGCGACCTACTCCGAAGGTGTCTATGCCGTAGCTCTGGAACCCGATACAGGGAAGGTCCTTGCTATGGCAGGGATTAAACACCAGGCTGGTAGTCAAGATCTATCAGCAGATGCGTTGGGAACAGTCACCAACGTCTTCGTCCCAGGATCTGTGGTCAAAGGAGCGACCTTGACTTCTGGATGGGAAAATGGAGCCATTTCTGGGAATCAGGTTCTGACCGATCAGCCGATTGTTTTTGCAGGATCAGCTCCTATCAATTCTTGGTTTACCCAATACGGTAGTCGTTCCATCAATGCGGTGGAAGCATTGGAATACTCTTCTAATACCTATATGGTCCAAATTGCCCTTAAGATGATGGGGCAACCTTACACCCCAAACATGACCTTGCAAGTGGATCAGGTTGAACCTGCCATGAAAAAACTGCGCTCTACTTTTGCAGAGTATGGTCTTGGAACATCAACGGGGATTGACCTTCCCAATGAATCGACCGGTTTTATTCCAAAAGACTACACAGTCGGCAATTATTTGACCAATGCCTTTGGTCAGTTTGATAACTATACACCGATGCAATTGGCCCAGTATGCGGCAACCGTTGCAAATGATGGGAAGAGGGTGAGTCCTCATGTCGTCGAAGGCATATATGACAATAATGATCAAGGGGGCCTTGGTCAGTTGAAAAAAGCGATCGAAACCAAGGAGCTCAATCAAGTCCATATCTCAGCGGAGGACATGGCCTTGATCAAGCAAGGGTTCTATCAGGTTGCGAATGGTACGAGTGGGTTGACGACAGGGAAAACTGTTGGTCAAGGTGCCAGTGTCTCCATTAGTGCCAAGACAGGTACGGCCGAAACCACAGTAGATGGAGGCAAACAAGCCATTAATACCAATGTGGTGGCTTATGCACCGTCAAACAATCCAAAGATTGCAGTAGCAGTGGTTTTTCCACATAATACCAATCTACAAGCGACGGTCAGTCATTCCATTACGCGCGACATTATTAATTTATACAATCAGAAACACCCCATGAATTAGAGAGGAAACTATGCTTTATCCAGCACCTATTGCAAAATTAATTGACAGCTATTCGAAGTTGCCAGGAATTGGGATCAAAACAGCGACTCGTCTGGCTTTTTACACCATTGGTATGTCAGATGATGATGTCAATGAATTTGCCAAAAACTTACTCAATGCCAAGCGTGAGCTGGGGTATTGCAGTATTTGTGGCAATTTAACCGATGAAGAAACCTGCGAGATTTGTCGAGATGAAACGCGGGATCCATCCCTCATTCTTGTTGTAGAAGATAGCCGGGATGTATCTGCTATGGAAAATATCCAGGAATACCATGGCCGCTATCATGTCTTACATGGCTTGATCTCGCCCATGAATGGCGTGGGACCTGATGACATCAATCTCAAGAGTTTGATTAGTCGCTTGATGGATGGAACAGTCACAGAGGTCATTATTGCGACCAATGCAACAGCAGACGGGGAAGCGACATCTATGTATATCTCGCGCGTGCTCAAACCTGCAGGGATCAAAGTAACACGTTTGGCACGTGGTCTGGCAGTTGGAGCCGATATCGAGTATGCGGACGAAGTGACCTTGCTTCGTGCGATCGAAAATCGGACAGAATTATAAGAGAAGTTCTTTCGAAAGGGCTATCATTGTGGTATACTATCAAGTAAGAAATCAAGGGAACAATTAGGGAGAAACTATGAGTAAACAAGACTTAATCCTGTTGTATGGTGGACGTAGTGCAGAACGTGAAGTATCTGTTCTTTCAGCAGAAAGCGTGATGCGTGCGATTGATTACCAAGCATTTTCGGTTCAAACCTATTTTATTACGCAGTCAGGAGATTTCATCCAGACGCAAGCTTTTGAAGAGAAACCAGCGGATGATGAGAAATTGATGACCAACGATACAGTGGACTGGTCTAAAAAAGTCGCACCATCAGCGATTTACAAGGAAGGAGCAGTGGTCTTTCCAGTGCTTCATGGACCGATGGGAGAAGATGGTTCCATTCAAGGTTTCTTAGAAGTCTTGAAGATGCCTTATGTCGGCTGTGGCATCTTGGCTTCTAGTGTCGCGATGGACAAGATCACCACCAAACGGGTTTTGGAATCTGCAGGAATTCCACAAGTTCCATATGTAGCTGTAGTAGACGGCGATGACTTGGAGGAGAAAATTGCTGCAATTGAAGCCACTCTCTCTTATCCTGTCTTTACTAAACCATCCAATATGGGTTCTAGTGTTGGGATTTCAAAATCTGAAAACCAAACAGAACTTCGGACTGCTCTTGAATTGGCCTTCAAATACGATAGCCGTGTCTTGGTAGAACAAGGGGTCAATGCGCGTGAGATCGAAGTTGGACTTCTTGGAAACTATGATGTGAAGAGCACCTTGCCAGGTGAAGTTGTCAAAGATGTTGCCTTCTATGATTATGATGCTAAATACATCGACAATAAAATTACCATGGCGATTCCAGCTCAATTGGACCCTGAGGTTGTGAAAACCATGCGGACTAACGCAGAAAAAGCCTTTCGTGCGATCGGTGGTCTAGGCTTAGCTCGTTGTGATTTCTTCTATACTGATAAAGGAGAGATCTTCTTAAACGAACTCAATACCATGCCTGGATTTACCCAATGGTCTATGTATCCTCTGCTTTGGGACAATAT
>CABSRC010000142.1 GCA_902480035.1 uncultured Streptococcus sp.
GTATAATCATAAGTAAGATTAGGAGGAAAGCGAAGGAATGCAGTAAAAGGTTCGGAAAAGAAAATGAAAGAACTTTTCCTGATAATTTTACATGATTTTACAGGAATCAACTTGAAAATTAAGTGATTTTATAGTAAAATAAGATCAAATAGAAAACGCTTTCAAAAAATAAAGAGGTGAGTATATGGATAGAAGCACAGACTTATGGACATTTGGAAGAGGGGATAATTTCCATCTTCAAGAGTACTTAGGAGCTCACAAGGAAACAAGGGGAGAACAAGAAGGTTTTACCTTCCGTGTTTGGGCTCCCAATGCTCAGGCGGTCGATCTGATTGGTGACTTTACTGATTGGGAAGCACGGAAAATTCCAATGGTTCGTAATGAAGGAGGCGTCTGGGAAGTCTTCTGTTCAGATGCAAAAGAGGGAGATATATACAAATATTTGGTGACACGAAATAATGGTCATCAGGTTCAGAAAATTGATCCTCTAGCGTTATGGATGGAAAAACGACCCAATACAGGGTCTATCATTAAGACCATTCCAGAAAAGAACTGGAAAGACGGTCTTTGGAGAGCACGCCGTAAAAAATTTGGTTTTAAGGAACGACCTGTTAATATCTATGAGGTTCACGCAGGATCTTGGAAACGAAATGATGATTATAGTTCCTATACTTTCAAACAACTAAAAGAAGAACTCATCCCTTATTTGGTTGAGATGAACTACACCCACGTAGAATTTATGCCAGTGATGGCCCATCCATTGGGATTGAGCTGGGGTTATCAGCTCATGGGCTATTTTGCCCTCGAGCAGACTTATGGTAGCCCAGAAGAGTTTCAAGACTTCGTGGAAGAATGTCACCTCAACAATATCGGAGTGATTGTGGATTGGGTACCTGGCCATTTCATTATCAATGATGATGCCTTGGCTTATTATGATGGAACACCAACTTTTGAGTATCAGGATGAACATCGGGCCCATAACTATGGTTGGGGGGCTTTGAACTTCGATTTAGGAAAAAATCAAGTACAGTCATTCTTGATTTCTAGTTTGAAGTTTTGGATTGACACCTATCATTTAGATGGAATTCGGGTTGATGCCGTGAGCAATATGCTCTATCTCGATTATGATAGTGGTCCATGGACACCAAATATTGATGGTGGAAACCTCAACTACGAAGGCGTTCATTTCCTTAGACGTTTGAATGCGATTATTAAGAACGAACACCCAGATGTCATGATGATTGCAGAAGAAAGCTCTGCTGGTCAAAAGATCACAGGCCCTGAAGAAGAAGGTGGTCTAGGCTTTGACTATAAATGGAATATGGGTTGGATGAATGATATTCTCCGATTCTATGAGGAAGACCCGGTCTACAGGAAATTTGACTTTAATCTGGTGACCTTTAGTTACATGTATGCATTTTCTGAGAATTTCTTACTACCATTTTCACATGATGAAGTGGTACACGGTAAGAAGAGTTTGATGCACAAGATGTGGGGAGATCGTTACAATCAATTTGCTGGACTCCGTAATCTCTTAACCTATCAGATCTGCCATCCAGGTAAGAAATTGCTCTTTATGGGTTCAGAATTTGGTCAATTTTTGGAATGGAAGTCAGAGGAGCAACTAGAATGGGGGAATCTAGAGGATGAAATGAATGCTAAGATGCGTCGTTTCACTTCTCAGCTCAATCATTTCTACAAAGAACACAAAGAATTGTGGGAGATTGATGATAGCTTTGATGGCTTAGAGATTATTGATGCAGATAACCGGGATCAGAGCGTCTTGTCTATGGTCCGGAAGAATCGGAAAGGCGAGCTTCTAGTATGTGTCTTCAATATGGCACCAGTAGAACGCAAGGACTTTACGATTGGTGTGCCTGTATCAGCGGTCTATGAAGAAATTTGGAATACAGAATTAGAAGAATGGGGAGGTGTCTGGAAAGAGCACAATCCGACAGTTCAGTCTCAAGAGGGACTGTGGAAGGATTATGAACAAACCTTGACCTTTACTTTGCCGGCTTTAGGAGCTAGCATTTGGAAGGTGAAACGCAAGGTGCGTAAGACAAAATCTAAAACATCAGATAAGAAATGACGATCGGTTGACTCTATGGGAGTCCAAGCTTTAAAAAGAGGAAGTAGTCAATGAAGAATGAAATGCTCGCTTTAATTCTTGCCGGTGGGCAAGGAACACGTCTTGGAAAATTAACCAAAAACATCGCAAAACCTGCGGTTCAATTTGGTGGGCGCTATCGGATTATCGATTTTGCGCTATCAAACTGCGCCAACTCAGGAATTCACAATGTTGGTGTGATCACACAGTACCAACCACTTGCCCTCAATAGTCATATCGGAAATGGTTCAAGTTGGGGCTTGGATGGAATCAACACAGGTGTTTCTATTTTGCAACCTTATTCAGCTAGTGAAGGAAATCGGTGGTTCGAAGGAACTAGTCATGCCATCCTCCAAAACATCGACTATATCGACAGCATCAATCCGGAATATGTCTTGATTCTTTCTGGGGACCATATCTACAAGATGGACTATGATGATATGCTTCAAGCGCACAAGGATAATAATGCGAGCTTGACCGTTGCCGTCCTAGATGTACCTTTGAAGGAAGCGAGTCGTTTTGGAATCATGAATACCGATGCTAATAATCGGATTGTTGAATTTGAAGAAAAACCAGCTGAACCAAAATCTACCAAGGCTTCCATGGGGATTTACATCTTTGACTGGGCTCGTCTGCGCAATATGTTGGTTGCTGCTGAAAAGAGCGATATCGATATGTCAGACTTCGGTAAAAATGTCATTCCAACTTATCTAGAATCAGGCGAAAGTGTTTATGCTTATGAATTCAACGGCTATTGGAAAGACGTTGGTACAATTGAGTCTCTTTGGGAAGCCAATATGGAATATATCGATCCAAATAATGCCTTGGATAGTCGCGATCGTCACTGGAAAATCTATTCACGCAACCTCATTTCTCCACCGAACTTCTTTGGGGAACATGGCCACATCGAAGATTCTCTTGTCGTCGATGGTTGTTCGGTAGACGGTACAGTCAAACACTCCATCTTATCAACAGAAGCTCAAGTTCGTGAAGGAGCAGTTGTCGAAGATGCTGTCGTGATGAGCAATGCCATTATCGGTAAAGGAGCTGTTGTGAAACGCGCGATTATCGGAGAAGGCGCAGTCATTGCAGAAGGTGTCGTGATTGATGGAACAGAGGAAGTACAAGTTGTCGGTTACAATGAAAAAGTGGGGGTAGCAACAGATGAAGATTGATAAATATTCAGCCATTTTAGGAAATACAGTT
>CABSRC010000143.1 GCA_902480035.1 uncultured Streptococcus sp.
CTTTTAGTAACGGAAGGGCTTTTTCTGATTTTTCCTGCTCCACTTGTGTGCAAAGTGGTATAATAAACATAATTGAGATCAAAAGAGACAAGACTATGGAAGAAAAAATAATTTTACCACAAAATACACGACTGATGGGGGCTCTACTTGGTTTTATCGGAGGGGGCCTCGATGTCTTTTGCCACATGCACTACCGGAGTTTGGTCGCGACCCAAACGGGGAACCTACTGCTTCTCATCGCTGATTGGCACGATCCCCGTGTCGAAAATACCATCATGCGTTTTTCATCTATTTTATTTTTCTCGCTCGGCTTTGTGGTTGCCCTCCATATCAAAGAGTATCGCAAGACAGCCTTTTGGCGGACCAAGATGTTAATTCCTTTGTTTGTGGTGACACTCCTGATTCCCTTGGTGTCTGTCATACCACCTGTAGAAGTTCCCTTTATTGCTTTTGGGACAGGGATGATGATGTTGACCTTTACAGGGAGCCTCATCGAAAATCACCCTTATGTGATCTTTATGACTTCTGGAAATTACCGCAAGATGCTGACGGCCTTGTACCGAATCACTCGAGGAAAGGGAGATTTGGACGAGTATCGGCGTCAGGCCATGAATTACGGGATTGTCGTTGGGAGCTTTGTTGCAGGAGCTATTAGCGTAGCCATCCTCATGCATTTCATTCACCAATGGGCCATCTGGCTGATCACAGCCAACCTCTTTTTGATCATGACCTACTACACCGCCAGAGTCAAACAACTCGGCCTGCAAACAGACAATCTATAAAAAGAGGCTGGGACAAAAGTCCTAGCCTCTCAATTATTTTTGGATTGTCGAGCAAGACGCAGTGGTTGAGTGGGCTCTACTACGCTAATTTCATCAGCTTTTACAGCCCTACTCAACTGTGCGGAGGTGGGACGACGAAATCGAATTCTAACGAATTACCGATTTCTGTCCCACTCTCGCTTTTTGTGTTTCTATGCTTTTAATTGTAAGAGTTCTTCAATCTCTGCTAGGGTGCTAGCTTGCGAGATGGCGCCACGGAGTTTGGCTGCGCCTGAGGTACCACGGAGGTAGTGAGGGGCGAGGCCACGGAATTCACGAACGGCAATGTGCTCACCTTTGAGATCGATCAAGCGTTTCAAGTGTTCGTAAGCGATCTTCATCTTGTCTTCAAAAGTCAAATCAGGCAGGATTTCTCCTGTTTCAAAGTAGTGGTTGATTTGGTTGAAGAGATAAGGATTCCCCATAGCAGCGCGACCAATCATGACCGCATCAGCACCGACTTCTTCGATCCGTTGTTTGGCGTCTTGAACCGTACGGATATCTCCATTTGCGATGAAAGGAATCTTGGTCAGGGCCTGTGCAACCTTGTGAAGGGTCTCAAGGTCCGCATGACCCGTATACATTTGCTCCCGAGTCCGTCCATGCATGGCAAGGGCAGAGACACCTGCAGCTTCAGCAGCGAGCGCATTCTCAACTGCTAGGGAAGGATCCGACCAACCCGTCCGCATTTTAACAGTGAGGGGGATATCAAGGACAGATTGAACCTTATTGATGATGGAGTAGATCTTGTCTGGATCCTTGAGCCACATCGCACCAGCCTCGTTCTTGACGATTTTATTCACCGGGCAACCCATGTTGATATCAACGATATCGGTCTTGGTATTTTCTTGGATAAATTCAGCTGCGCGTGCGAGGCTATCTTCGTCACTTCCAAAGAGTTGGATCGATACAGGATTTTCTCCTTCATCGATATGGAGCATGTGAAGCGTCTTTTCATTGTTGTACTGGATTCCCTTGTCAGAGACCATTTCCATCACAACGAGCCCTGCCCCCAGTTCTTTGGCAATGGTCCGGAAAGCTGAGTTGGTCACTCCGGCCATTGGGGCTAGGACGGTACGGTTAGGGATTTCGACATCCCCGATCATAAATGGCGTATTAAGATTTGTCACGAATGAGTTCCTCCAAGTCATTTTCGTCAAAGTGGTAGTGTGTTTGGCAGAATTGGCAGGTAATCTCTGCACCGTGATCTTCATCTTTCATCTCTTTTAGATCACTAGCTGGCAGACTTGCTAAAGCGTTCAAGAAACGCTCACGGCTACAGTCGCACTGGAAGCGAAGTTCTTCTTCAGAGAGACGTTTGAAAGGTTCATCCCCATAGATAGCGGCAAGAAGAGCTTCAATATGGTCTTCAGATTCCAAAAGTGTGGAGATAGCAGGCATTTTTTGGATGCGTTTTTCAAAGCGCGCGATTTCTTCTTCCTTGGCATTTGGCAAGACTTGAAGCAAGAAGCCACCCGCCACTTTAACCTTGTCTTCGTCATCCAACAGAACATTGAGTCCAACTGCAGAAGGTGTTTGTTGGCTTTCCGTCAGATAAAAGGCCAGGTCTTCTCCGATTTCACCGGTGACAAGAGGGGTCATGGAGTTATAAGGATTTCCCGTACCATAGTCAGTGATGACCAGGAATTCTCCGTTTCCGACAAATGGTCCCACCAGGACTTCACCAGTTGCCGTCTTCTTGATATCCACTCCAGGATTTTGTACGTAGCCTTTAACATTTCCCTTGGTATCTGCCACGGTGATGATGGCTCCAAGTGAGCTAGTCCCAAGGACTTTGACCGTAATTTTAGTATCTCCTTTCTCGTTTGCTGCCAAGATTTGACTGGCAATGAGGGTACGGCCAAGTGCGACCGTGGAGCTAGCTTGTGTATGATGTTTTTCTTGGGCTGTTCGTACAGTTTCTGTACTGTCTAGTACATAGGCACGAAAAGCGCCGCTTTCTGAGATAGTTTTAATAATTTTGTCCATACCTACTATTTTAGCACAAATCAAGCAAAGTGGGGGCAAGGAGAATTCCGAAAATCAGCCGTTTCAGAAGAAGGGCAAGAAGAAAAGAAAATTCCGAACGTTATTTCTAGAAAGAAGCAATTTCCAAGTAAAAGACGAGTTTCATAGAGAAGTTGGTTTAAAAAGGAAGGAGAAAAATAAACGATAGCTGAGTGGATCTTGAAAAAACATCAAAAATTGCTTATAATAGAGTGTAAGACAAACTTGCAGGTGAGACTCCTGCCCCTAGTTTGAAGAAAGGCATAGATAGGGAACTATCTATGGTATATGAAAAAGAATTATGACATCAGTTGTTGTAGTAGGAACCCAATGGGGTGATGAAGGAAAAGGGAAGATTACAGACTTCCTATCAGCCAATGCAGAAGTCATTGCTCGCTACCAAGGTGGGGACAATGCCGG
>CABSRC010000144.1 GCA_902480035.1 uncultured Streptococcus sp.
AAAAAAAAGAAGAGATTCTCTTAGAGAATACTGATCAAGCATTTGTTCTACCTATTCGACACAAGAGTGATAACGTCACATTTCAGGCTATCTTTGCCCACAAGGACGGTCAGTGGCACATCATGAATCCAGACGGAAGTTCGCAGTTGCAACTAGGAGAAGCCAACATTTCCGCTGAATCTAAGTTTGTCATCGAGAACAATGTTTTAGATTATGACCAGTAAATCAGTAAGGAATTGGCTTAGCTACATACAAAAAGCTTAGGACCCCAACTTGTGGTTGGAATTCTAAGCTTTTTAGTTTGCTACCAGAGAGTCATCCAGAAGATGATTTTGCTCTAGAGGAGACCTTTATTTAACAGAAGCTCCATTGGTCCCAATGACTTCTTTATACCAATAGAAGGATTTCTTGCGCGAACGAGCTAAGGTTCCCTTGCCGTCGTTGTCCCGATCGACATAGATAAAGCCATAGCGCTTCTTCATTTCTCCAGTCCCGGCAGAGACCAGGTCAATACAGCCCCAAGTCGTATAGCCCCAGAGGACAACACCATCTTCGTTAATGGCATCTCGCATGGCCTTGACATGGGCCGCCAGGTAGTCAATCCGGTAATCATCCTCAATCTCCCCTGCTTCATTTGGTGTATCAACTGCCCCTAATCCATTTTCCACGATAAACATGGGCTTTTGATAACGATCCCAGATAGTATTGAGGGTAATGCGAAGACCAAGAGGGTCAATCTGCCAACCCCATTCCGAGCTTTCTAGATAGGGGTTCTTCAAAGAGGCAAAGATATTGCCCGCTGTTTTCTCCCTTTCAGCTGGATCCCCTGAAGCGACCCGACTGGCATAGTAGGAGAAGGAAATAAAGTCTACCGTGTGTTCTTTCAACAATTGAAGGTCCTGTTCCGTCATCTCAACCGTGATTCCCTGACGCTCCCACTCTTTCTTGGCATAGTTAGGGTATTCCCCACGCGCCTGCACATCGATAAAGAAATAGTTCTTACGATCTTCTTCTAGACCAGCCCAGACATCCCGCGGAGCACAGGTATGCGGATAGTTTTGACCCGCTGCTAGCATACAGCCGACCTTATTGTTAGGATCAATCTCATGGGCTAGCTTGGTAGCAATGGCTGAAGCGACCAACTCATGGTGAGCTGCCTGGTATTTGACTTGCTCCTCATTCTCCCCTTCTTCAAAGCAGAGACCCGCTCCCATAAAAGGCGCATGGAGGATCATATTGATCTCATTAAAGGTTAGCCAGTAGTTGACCAAGCCCTTGTAGCGAGTGAAGAGGGTCCGGCAGAGGCGTTCGTAGTATTCCAACAGCTTGCGACTACGCCAGCCACCATACTCAGTAATCAAATGCATGGGACAGTCAAAGTGGGTAATGGTCACCAAGGGTTCAATGCCGTACTTGTGGCACTCCTTAAAGAGATCTTCATAAAATTGGAGACCCGCTTCGTTTGGCTCCAGTTCATCCCCTTTTGGGAAGATCCGAGACCAGGCAATGGACAAGCGATAGGTTTTAAAGCCCATTTCCCCAAAGAGGGCAATGTCTTCCTTGTAGCGATGGTACATATCAATGCCTTCTTTAGCCGGGTAAAAATAGCCCTCTTCAAAGTCGAACATCTTTTTCTGACCCGTAATAATCGCATGACGATCAGGCCCAATCGGTACCACATCCACATTAGCCAAGCCACGGCCATCTTCATTATAAGCTCCCTCACACTGGTTAGCAGCCGTCGCCCCACCCCAGAGGAAACCATCTGGAAATTGAAGTTTGTCGGTCATCTCTCTACCTCACTTGATTTGATAGTTCTATTATACCCTTCTCTTTCCAAAAAATCTTACAAGATCCTATGAAAAACTAAACCTATTCTAAGGTTATTTCTGTTCACGTGCAACACAAAAAGGCCGGATGGCTCCGATCTTTCAGAATGTATACAAATTGTTTTTCACCTAATTTAATATCGGCTTTTCTGAAAAAATAAGAATGATTTCTATTTTTAAATCGTAAAGAATAAACTGAAACTTTCCGCCGTGAGAAAAGTGCTAGAAACACGATTGTTTCTAGCACTCGGGAGTTTTGAGAGTAAAACAGTTCGGGGAACTGTTTTAGCCTGAGCCCAGAAATTGAAAAGCGAAGGGGCTCAAAACTAATTGAACACGGGCTGCGGATTGTGTCAAAAAGATAAGTTCTCCTAGAATCGAAAGATTCTGCGTCAAACTTCCTATTTTGACTTTATCCGCAGACGCCCTTTGTATCTTGATTTAGTCATGGAACTTCTTCGAAGTTCGCTGACGTCCGTTCTCACCTAAGGAAAGTTTCTAAGAGGATCTTATCTACATTCTAATTTCTGAGCTTTTCTTATTACATGATCCCATTCTTTCCTGTCGGTAGGCTAATCCCTGCTTCCATCAAGGCATCATGGTAGAGTTTATAGTAGGTATGATAGACAGTCGTCTGGGTTCCATTTTGCGCAGTCATCGCGATGCGGAAGGAATAACGACCATTTTTTTCGATCTGTGGGCCTAAAATCGTAGGACCTGTCAACACCTCTGGGTGTTTATCTTGTTCAGACTGATTAACCTGAGCAATCACCTGATAGATCTTGTCGAGATCGGTATTTGCATCTAGCGGAATATCGATCAGCACGCGCATATCACCACGTGAGAGATTGCTGACGACGGTGATATTGCGATTCGGGACAAAGTGGAGAGTCCCATCAAAGTCCCGCACCTGGGTCGTCCGAATCCCGACACTGCTGACGATTCCGGCAATATTAATAGACCCATTCGTGAGACGAACATTGTCTCCCACGTCCAACTGGCGTTCTAAAAGGATGAAGAAACCATTGACCAAATCGGAAAGAAAGCCTTGGGCTCCCATCCCAATCGCCACCCCAGCAATCCCAGCACCAGCCAATAGACTAGAGACTGGAAGACCTAGAATCGACAAAATCCAGTAGATCAAGATGAAATACAAACAATAGTTTAAAAGGCTCTCAACCAAACGGAGAATCGTATTTTTACGGGCTTCATCCTGCACCGTATACTTAAAAGAAGGGGTTAATATCCGCTTGACCAGGCTATGGATGACCTTTTTAGCGATAAAAAATAAGAGAAAGACAAAAATCAGAGAGATGCATTTTGATATCAGATCATCAAAAATCTTCGTCCAGTCTATTTTACTGAAATAACGTTGGAAAGCTTGACTCATTTATTC
>CABSRC010000145.1 GCA_902480035.1 uncultured Streptococcus sp.
CAACGTCTCTTTGAAGTGATTTATTCCAGTGAAGAGAATGAAGACTTGTAAATTCTTGCAATTTCACCCCTATTTTTGTATGATGAAAGTGATTTCACAATCATAAAGGAGAAGAAAAAATGGAACAAAAATGGTGGCATAATGCCGTAATTTACCAAGTTTATCCAAAGAGTTTCAAGGATAGTAATGGCGATGGCATCGGGGATCTCAAGGGGATCACGAGCAAGCTAGACTACTTGGAAAAATTAGGGATTACAGCGATCTGGCTCTCACCAGTCTACAAGAGTCCCATGGATGATAACGGCTATGACATCTCGGATTACGAGGATATTGCCTCCATCTTTGGTAGCATGGAAGATATGGAAGAATTGATCGCAGAAGGCCATAAACGCAAGATCAAAATCATTATGGACTTGGTAGTCAACCATACCTCTGATGAGCATGCTTGGTTTATCGAAGCACGTGAGAATCCAGACAGTCCAAAGCGGGATTTCTATATTTGGCGGGATGAGCCCAATGGCATTATTTCTGCTTTTAGTGGCTCTGCTTGGGAATTTGATGAAGCATCAGGCCAATACTACCTGCATAACTTCAGTAAGAAGCAACCAGACCTCAACTGGGAAAACGAGGAGCTTCGTCATCAGATCTATGACATGATGAATTTTTGGATTGACAAGGGAATTGGTGGCTTCCGTATGGATGTCATCGATATGATCGGTAAGATCCCAGATCAGGAAATCATCAGCAATGGTCCCATGCTCCATCCTTATTTGAAGGAAATGAATCAAGCTACCTTTGGCGATAAGGATCTGCTCACAGTGGGAGAAACTTGGGGAGCGACTCCAGAGATTGCTAAGCAATATTCCAATCCAAAAAATCAAGAATTGTCCATGGTTTTCCAATTTGAACACATTGGTCTTCAATACCAACCAGGTCAACCAAAATGGCACTACGCTAAGGAATTGGATGTGCCAAAATTGAAAGAAATTTTCACCAAGTGGCAGACGGAATTAGGAAAAGACGAAGGCTGGAATTCCCTCTTTTGGAACAACCACGATCTCCCACGGATTGTGTCAACTTGGGGGGATGATGGCGACTACCGTGTCAAATCTGCCAAGGCTTTAGCAATTCTGCTTCACTTGATGAAGGGGACTCCGTATATCTATCAAGGGGAAGAAATCGGGATGACCAATTATCCATTTAAGACCCTCGAGGATGTAGAAGATATCGAGTCAATCAACTATGCCCATGAAGCCTTGGAAAAAGGAGTGCCACTCGAAGTGATCATGGATCAGATCCGCCATATTGGTCGGGACAATGCGCGGACACCGATGCAGTGGAATGATGAAGCAGAAGCTGGCTTTACGACAGGTCAACCATGGCTTGCGGTCAACCCAAACTACAAAGAGATCAATGTTGAGGCTGCTCTAGCAGATCCAGATTCCATTTTCTATACCTACCAAGCTCTGGTGGCCTTGAGAAAAGAGCATCCTTGGCTTGTGACGGCTGATTATGAATTGGTGGATGCAGCAGACAAGGTTTTTGCCTACAAGCGGGTAGAAAGAGAGCAAGCCTACCTCGTCGTTGTCAATCTCTCAAGTCAAGAGCAAGACTTACCGCTTGTCAATGGAGTTGAAGAGGTTCTCATTGCCAATACCAAGGTGGAGCAAGTCCTAGAATCGGGTAAGTTAGCCCCTTGGGATGCCTTCTGTGTCAAATTAGCCTAATGAAGCAAATGAAAAATTAAGGAACGAACTTCCTTATAAAAGCAGGTCTTTCTCGATAGAGAAGGCCTGCTTTACTTTTTAGAGGCCGTCCTTCTAGCGGAATCCGCTCAAAATCTGCTCAAAAATGGTTTAGGGACGCTTGGGCTATAGGAAATATTTATAAGGAGTCCTAGTTTTTGCTTTTGAGCTCTGGTCTCAAGGCCCATTAAATCTGTGTTATAGTTTTTGGCTATATCAAAATTCGTGTAAAAGCAATTATACAAGACGGCTATCTTCTGATATGATAGTGTCAATTAGAATTTTTGGAGGACACAACATGTCAACTACAATTATCGGTTTCCCACGTTTGGGTGAATTCCGTGAATTAAAATTTACAACTGAAAAATACTTTAGAAAAGAAATCTCAGCAGACGAGCTCTTGGCAGCTGCCAAAGACTTGCGTGCAAAACACTGGAACATCGTTAAAGAACAAGGCATCTCAGAGATTCCTTCAAATGACTTCTCACACTACGACAATTTCCTTGATGCAGCCTTCCTTTTCAACGTCGTGCCTGCATCTGTTCAAAACTTGGATTTGACAGACCTTGAACAATACTTCGCTTTGGCGCGTGGTTACCAAGGTGAAAAAGGGGATGTCCGTGCCCTTCCAATGAAAAAATGGTTCAACACCAACTACCATTACATCGTTCCTAAATTTGAAAAAACAACAGAAGTGAAATTGGCTGGTCACAAGATTTTTGATGAGTACCAAGAAGCCAAAGAATTGGGGATCAACACTCGTCCAGTAGTCGTTGGACCATTCACTTTCCTTCAATTATCTGACTTTGAAGATGGTGTGAAAGCTGAAGACTTCGTCGACAGCTTGGTTGCTGCTTACCAAGAAGTCTTTGCCAAATTGGCTGAGCTTGGTGCGACTCGTATTCAACTCGATGAGCCAGCTCTTGTCAAAGATTTGTCAGCTGAAGAAAAAGCTCTCTTCTTGAACCTCTACAACAAACTCTTGGCGGACAAGAAAGGCCTTGAAGTCTTGATCCAAACTTACTTTGGTGATGTTCGTGATGTCTACAATGACCTTGTGAACTTGCCAGTTGATGGTATTGGTCTTGACTTTGTTGAAGGCAAGAAAACACTTGAATTGGTGAAAGGTGGCTTCCCAGCTGATAAGACTCTTTATGCAGGTATTGTCAATGGGAAGAACATCTGGCGAAACAACTATGAAAAGAGCTTGGAAATCTTGGATCAAGTTCCAGCTGAAAAGGTTGTCTTGACGACTTCTTGCTCTCTTCTTCATGTGCCATTTACAACTGCTAATGAAGATTTTGAACCAGCTATTTTGAACCACTTCGCCTTTGCGGTTGAAAAATTGGGTGAATTGCGTGACTTGGATGCCATCCGCAATGGTCAAGGGGCAGAAGCTCTTGCTGCCAACAAAGAACTCTTTGCAACAGAACGCGTTGGAGCAAATGCTGAACTTCATGC
>CABSRC010000146.1 GCA_902480035.1 uncultured Streptococcus sp.
GTTACCGGTCATACTGGCATAAACGATTTTTGCTAAAGCCATAATGTCCTCCAAAATAATAAATTAGCTATATTATATCATATTTCTTCAGAAAATAAATGACCTAATAACTCAAAAAAACTGCCCATCAGGACAGTTTTAGATTCTTTTTACAAGTGACTTGGCTATCTAAACATATAGAACTTTCTGTAGATGAAATGAGATAGTCCCTTTAATTATTTCAGAGCGAGCTGTAGCCAAGACTTTTCCCTGTGAGAAAAGTGCCTAAAGTTAAATAGCTTTAGGCACTCGGAAGTTTTGAGACACTAGGCTCAAAACTTAGCTATGGAATTCCGAAGGAAGTCGCTAGCGTCCGTACTCGCCTAAGAAAAGTCTAAAAAGAAGAATTCATTTCAATTTAAAACTGCCCATCAGGACAGTTTTAGATTTTGTAAGAGTTCAAAGTGTCGATAGACTAGCCATAAGCCAAGACCAACTATCAGAATGAGAATCACTGCTCTCATGAGACCTCTCAGAAAAGTCAAGAGCCAAGTGAGAAGCATAGAGGTGATTAGCCAACTCCAACCAGAGGCTCCGTAAAGGGTTTGAATACTCTGTATAGAATGACTGGTCAGCGTTTTTACCCAATTGGGAATATAAATCCAAATGCCATCACCTGATAGGCCCAAACGATTGGCAATCATGGTTCCTGTTGTTTGCAACCAAGTAAAGACCCCAGCATTGAAAAGAAAAAGGAAGGTTTGCATGGGGTAACGTCTAGCAAGGCGTTTCAAATAGTGCATGACACTCCTCCTTAATTTGCATAGAGAGCATGGACCGTATCAATATCCACCTGTTGAATCCCGTAATAAGATCCAGCTGATTGCATAACGGATGTCTTAGAGTCATCATGGTCTAAGCCAATGGCATGACCCAATTCGTGTTCAGCTGTATTCACAATACGCTTGTGAGTATAACCAAAATCACTATTCAAGAGGAAATAACGGTTCAACTTCACATCTACATGAGTGATGCGATTGGTCAAAACATTGGTTTGAGTGTCTGCTAAACCTGCTGCCTGTGAATTCGCATCGGAATAGTCTGTCGCAACAATGTCAGCCGTTGAGGCATCATCAGTTAAAGTAAAGATGAAAGCACCCGTGTTATTCCAGTTAGTAATAGCTTCCTTATAAGCTGCTACCAAGGTTTCATCTGTAGATTGTATATAGATGCTAGCTGTATTTTGCGCCCATCTAGCTCCATTAGACTCTGGAATGGTATCTGTTGTTGATAGGTTAGAGACAACTTTCTCAACGTCACTAGTACTGGTACCACTAAAACCTAGCTCTACTTGATGAAAGGCTTGGTTAATGTTTGTGGCTAAGGTACTTGAAGAATTATTGGCATAGTAGACGAGTCCATAACCAATAAGGGCTAGGACTAGGGCAAGTTTAAATATAGCCCAAATAAGATTCCAAATAAATTGTAAAAGAAGTTTGGGAATATAGAAGATTACTCTGAATAATTTTTTCATTATTGAGCCTCCTTTTCGAAACTTCCCCTAGTATATCAAGCTCTAATAGTTCTGACAAGTAAAAAATATCACTTTAAGCTTTTATCATCTCTTTGATAAGATGTTACAAACTTGACCTATTAAGACAAACGTTCTTCTTTAACGTAATCAATAGGTAACCATTCTAAGTAGGCTTCTAGTTGTTTTTCCCAATAATACCATTCATGTCTTCCATGGTCCGTGCGGTAGTCAATGTCCAAACCAAGAGCTTTCAAATCAGCTACTGCTTTGTTTTGAGAGTCAAAAAGGAAATCCTCAAGACCACACCAGGCAAAGAATTTGGTTTTCTTGTCATGTTGTTTGGCTAGATTGACCAGTTTATGCTGCACAATGTCTTTTCCTTCTAAATCTCCAAAGACACCTTGCCAGTATTCCTTAGACTCACTCGTTTCATCAGTAATCATCTCCACTGATAATCCAAGGGCACCAGAGAAGGAACCCGCACAAGCAAAGTTATTTGTCGTTAAGGCGAGTTTGAAAGACCCATAGCCGCCCATAGAAAGTCCAGCGATAAAAGTCTTTTCACGCTTCTTAGTCATACTTGGGAAGAAACGTTGCATGACTTGAGGAAGCTCCTTTGCAATGGCATCATAATACTTAACACCGTATTTGGTATTTGTATACCATCCATTTTCAGAGTTAGGCATAATAACGATAAGATTAGTCTTACGAAGGAGACGCTGAATATTGGTACGAAAGGCCCAAGAATTATGATTGCCCCCCATGCCATGAAGGAGATAGAGAACCGGAATGTCCGTATCACTTTCCGTTTCAGCAATCTGGTCGCGGTCTGGATAAATGACATCTACTTGACGGTACTGTCCTAGAACATCTGAAGAGTATTCAATTTGAAAAAAAGCCATTGTATTTTCCTTTCTAAATGTCAGAAAAGCTGGGGTATCCCAGCTTCTGCTTTAAGAAGAAAATCTTGTTGAGATTTACCTCTATTTCGATGAATGCAAGCAAGACGCTCACACCCTTATTGTAACATCAATGATTAACGTACTTCCATGACTACCGGAAGAATCGCTGGGCGACGTTTAGTTTGGTCAAAGAGGAACTTAGCTACATCGTCTCGGACAGCCCCTTTAAGTTCACCCCAATCGAAGCTGTCTCCTGCCAAGTAATTTTCAACGGTAGCATTGACAATGTCAGCAGCCTCACGTAGAATGTCACGGCTCTTCTTAACATAGACGAATCCACGTGTGTTCACACGCGCCTTAGAAACAATCTTGCGCTCCTTCTTGTTAACCGTGATGGCTACGATAAAGATACCATCTTCAGACAAGACCTTACGGTCACGAAGGACGATATTCCCAACATCACCAATGGCATTACCGTCGATCATCACATCACCAGCTGGAACAGCGCCTTCATGAAGGAAACCTTGATCTTCAGACAAGTGCATGATATCACCGCGTTTAACGATATAAATATTTTCTGGAAGAATACCAACTTCCAAGGCTAACTCTGCATGGGCTTGTAGGTCACGGTACTCACCTTGGACAGGGAAGAGATACTGTGGACGAAGGAGGTTAATCATCAATTGAAGTTCACGAGCATTGGCATGTCCAGATACACGAAGGCTCTGCGTAATCATCTTAACAGTTC
>CABSRC010000147.1 GCA_902480035.1 uncultured Streptococcus sp.
TGGCACGAGTCAATTCAGGCAAAGACACAAAGCCCGTCACTTCAAAATCTAGGTCGCGATTTTCAATGGCTACCATCTTCTTGGCAGACGCCAAGCCATAGACGCCCGCAATCGCTTGCCGGAGATTCCCAGTACCTGCCGTTTTGGTCATTTCTTTTCCGTCATTAATCAAGGTGAAAGCAATCTCTGGATGGGCCAAACTCAATCGGTTGAGAATATCCACGATATGGGATAGCTCTGCCTGCTGGCTCTTTAAATACTTGAGACGAGCAGGAGTATTAAAAAAGAGATCTTCTACTGTAATCTTGGTCCCGACAGGGCTTGTCGCTGGCTCCAATTCCTCAATTTCGCCACCCTTTGCGACCAATTTGGTCCCGTGGGCAGCTCCTTCTTGAGCCGTTAGAAGGGTTAGAATACTAACAGAAGCAATGGAAGGCATGGCCTCGCCACGAAAACCAAGCGTTCGAATGCGAAAAAGATCCGCTTGATTCTTGATCTTACTGGTCGCATGTCGACGAAGGGCCAAAGCGACCTCATTATGCGCAATTCCTTCCCCATTGTCTGTGATCCGAATCGACTTCAATCCTGCTTCTTCGATTTCAACGACGATCTGGCTAGCTCCAGCATCGATCGAGTTTTCAACCAATTCCTTGACCACACTAGCAGGTCGTTCAATTACTTCACCTGCCGCAATCTGGTTGGCTAGGACTTCTGGCAATTCAATAATCTGTGACATAGCTGCTCCTTTACCTTTTTTCACCGATACATGTAGCTCTATTATACCACAGATCCACAAGACTCCCTTTCTTAAAAAATAGAGTCCAGTCCCATCTTCTTTCCTAAAAACCGCATAGGCAAAGAAAATGACCACATAAACAAATCCCCTTGTCTTCCCTTTGGAAAAAGTGTTTAATAGTAGTGTAAAGAAGGAGCCGGGCTAGCAGGCTAACCGACTTTACCTAAGGAGGGAGAAAATATCTTATGAAAGTAGAAGTACACATTGATTCCCACTTCCAAGAAGAAGCGGTGACGATTACAGCACCTACACTATCTACGCGTGTAGAGAGAATCCGTGACTTTGTGGAAGAATTGGATCAAAAAGGGCGCTTACGTGCCAAAAAGGATGGGGAGGCTTACCTGATCGAAAGCCAGCTATTCCAACGTTTTTACATTGAAAATCGGCAAGTGATTGGTGAGACCATGACAGATCAATTTATCCTGACTGGACCACTCTATCAACTATCTGAAGACTTACCGACCTTCTTTCTCAAAATTTCCCAATCTGAAATTATCAACACAAAAGAAATCGATCACCTGCACTTCACTAGTGGAGGATCGGTTCAAATCTATCTAAAAAATGGGAGCCTGACCTACTCCTCCCGTCGTTATTTAAAAGCCATTAAGGAGAAATTATCATGCTAAAACAATCATTTTCTGACGCCCTAAAAGGGATTCTCATCGGGCTCATTCTATCCATCTTCTTTTCCTACCACTTCTCACCTGAGTTGTACCTTCCCTTAAGTCCCAACTCTACAGTCGGCCGCTGGATGTTCTTGCATCATGTTCACGGCTCACTGGTCATGCTCTATTGCGTCCTCGTTTGGGGTGCGATCGGGGTCCTCTTTAGCTTGGGAAGCCTCCTCTTTCAAAAAGACTGGAGCCTCTTGCGGGCTACTCTGAGCCATTACCTACTCATGTTACTTGGCTTTATTCCCCTAGCTACCTTGGCCGGCTGGTTCCCAGCACGACTAGGATTTTACCTTTCGCTCATTGTCGAATTCACCCTCGTTTATGTGATCATCTGGTTGGTCTCTTATCATTTTTACAAAAAACAAGTACAAGAAATCAATCAAAGCATTACTAACCACTAAAAGAAAAGATCCTCGCCGTCACGAGGATCTGAAAGTGGAGATAAGCTGTTCTTTTATACAAATCTAATAAATTCTATAAAAATTATACTCGTTATAGTTATTCAATCATCTACTGAAACTTTCCGCTGTGAGAAAAGTGCCTGAAACACAAACGTTTCAGGCACTCGGGAGTTTTGAGACCTTAGGCTCAAAACTAAGTCATGGAACTTCGTAGAAGTTCGCTGACGTCCGGACTCACCTAAGGAAAGTTTCTAAGATGACTTTGTATTCAATCTGAGATCCTCGCCGTCACGAGGATCTTTTTTTACAATTTCTTTTTCAATTCGGCGACTGCCATCATGACTTCCATCGGAGTCATATTATAGAGATCCAGATTCTTCAATTCCGTGATCACTGTATTTTCTGCCTCCTCCTCAAAGAGGGACATTTGTTCAGCAACCTGTGAAGGTGCTTCCTTTTTAAAAGTTTCATCCACAAACGGTACTTGCTGGGCTTGTCCTTCGAGCTTGGTCAAAATCGCATCCGCCCGCTTCAACAACTCTTCTGGCAAACCAGCGATCTTGGCCACGTGAATCCCATAGGACTTATCCGCTGGGCCAGGTTCAATCTTGTGCAAGAAGGTAACCTGACCATCTCGCTCCAAGGTTGCGACATGGACATTTTCCAAACGGGACAGGGTCTCTGAGAGAGCTGTTAACTCATGGTAATGGGTCGCAAACAAGGTCTTAGCTCCGGTCCGATCATGGATATATTCGATGATGGACTGGGCGAGGGCCATCCCATCATAGGTCGCCGTTCCCCGTCCCAACTCATCAAACAAAATCAAGGACTGGGGCGTTGCCTTGCGAATGGCGTGATTGGCCTCCATCATTTCCACCATGAAGGTAGACTGACCTGATACCAGGTCATCAGCAGCTCCGATTCGGGTATAAATTGCATCAAAGATTGGCAACTCGGCCCTTTGCGCTGGAACATAGGAGCCAATTTGGGCAAGAATCACAATGATCGCCAATTGGCGCATATAGGTAGACTTCCCGCTCATATTTGGCCCCGTAATCAGCTGAATATCCCGTTCTTCATCCATAAAGATGCTATTAGGAATATAGGACTGGGCTCCCATCACTTTTTCAACAACCGGATGACGGCCTCTGTCGATCGCGATTCGTCGTTCTTCATGAAAGAAGGGACGATTCAACTGTTGCGACTCAGCGACACTGGCTAGACTTTGTAAAACATCAACCGTCGCAATCGCCTGAGCTAATTGTTGCAGACGTTG
>CABSRC010000148.1 GCA_902480035.1 uncultured Streptococcus sp.
ACTATTAGTAGTATAACATACTTTTTATAGAAAAGGGAAAGAAGTCTCTTTAGAACAGAAAAGTAATTCGAAACACCAAGTCATTTTCATGATACTTTGTTAGAAGAAAAGGTCTGAGCAAAACTCAGACCTTTTGTCGATTATTCATTCATATTGACACGATGCCATTCATTGATAACATAAGCCAATTGTCCCAATTGATAAAGACCAACGCCACTGATTTCAGAACTTTCTGGAGTCGTACCTCCAAGTCCTGCAGTGTAGATGGCAACCAAATAAGGAGTCGATTCACGGACAATCGCATCCACATTAAGTGCTTCAGCAACATAACCTGGTTTTTGTTGAATCACTAAATCTGGCAAGAATTTCTTATAGTACTCACCTGGGAAAGACTCCCCGATCAGTTCTAGTAAATCTGCATATTTTTCTTGATGATTCCAAAGGTATTCCAAGACATGGATGTAATAATCTGTTGTCGTTTTATTATCTTCGCTAAAGGTTTTGACTTCTGGTGAACGGGATTGACCATAACGACTGAATAACTTGCGCGCTTGCTCCATCCCCCCTAAACGATCTGCCAAAGCATAGGCTGGGGTATTTTCAGAGTAAACCAATGAATAGCGCTGCATATCAGGAATAGACATAGCTCCATCAAAGGCAGCAACGTAATTGTCATGCTCTCCTACATATTCATAGTAGGTATTGGTAATGTCAAATCGATCTGTTAAATTGAGTTTGCCCTTTGCGACTTCATCCACCACCAACATGTTCAACGGTAGCTTATAGGTACTACCTGCCGTCATTGGTTGAAGATCATTCATGGCAAATTGCTCTCCTGTAATGACATTGCGATACGTGAAGGCAACTTGTGACGGATCAATTCCACTTTCCGCTAGGAAATCCTGAACAACCTCTACCAAGCCTTTATTAGCATAATCATAGACAAGGCCATAAGCGCTCATCGTTTCCATGTCTGCATCTACTACTGCTTGCTTAGCTTCAGGAGATTTGACACGTGGTTTTTTCGTTTCAGGGGTAGACTTTTCTATATCTTGTTCTTTTGCTTCTTTTGTTTTCTTTGCTTTTTTTTCAATTGCTGATGCTGTTGGTTGCGTAGCATGCAAGTAGCCCAGTGCGCTTGTTCCCACTAAGCACAATAAAATACTGACCGCAATCATGATCGAGCGTAGATTAAAATATTTTTTCATACGAGATTAATTATAAAAGATTCTACTGAAAATAACAAGAATTATCAGAAAGAGAAAACGGTTTCTTTTTAAAAAGTTTTTTTCTTTTCATAAACGGGTTATTTCCGTTTAAAGGAGCCCATAATTAGCTTAGCAATCTCACGCGCAATCGTCCGGAATAAGGAACTCAAGAAGGAATCCTTAGCTTTTTCAAGACTGGATTTTCTTGGGCGACCTGGACTGCGTTTTTGCTCTGCTTTTTCCGCCGTAGCTCGTTCTTTTTCTGCTTCTTTTTTCTCCTCTTCTTGTGCTTCCTTGCTTGCTTTAGCTGCTAATTTTTCATAGGCAGATTCCCGATCAATCGTCGTCGCATACTTTTGATGGAAAGGCGATGTCGTGATTAAGGCCAATTGTTCACTTTCATTTAAGAGGTCAAAACTCGATTGAGGAGAGAGAATATAAGCACGCTCAACAACACTAGGTTGCCCCTTCTCATTCAGGAAAGAAACCAAGGCTTCCCCTGTCCCTAATTCTGTGATCACTGTTTCTGTATCAAAGTCTGGATTCGGACGAAAACTTTGGGCAGCCACCTTGATGGCCTTCATTTCTTTTGGTGTATAAGCTCGAAGAGCATGTTGTACACGATTTCCAAGCTGTGCCAAAACAGATTCTGGTAGATCTTGAGGATTTTGGGTAATAAAGTAAATCCCTACACCCTTAGAACGAATCAGGCGCACGACTTGCTCGACCTTCTCAAGAAAGAGCTTGCTTGCATCCTTAAAGAGGAGATGGGCTTCATCAAAGAAGAAAACCAGTTTTGGCTTTTCGGGATCCCCAACCTCGGGAAGTGTTTCAAAGAGACGAGACAACATCCAAATTAAAAAGGTTGAATACAATTTTGGTGAATGAAAGAGCTTTGTAGCCGAAAGAATATTGATATACCCACGCCCTGATGCATCGAGTTGCATAAAGTCATTTAAATCAAGTGCAGGCTCTCCGAAAAACTGATCCGCTCCTTCTTCTTCAAGAACCAAGAGGCTTCTTTGGATCGCACCGACAGATTGTTTGGTGATATTACCATATTGGGCAGAATAGTCTGAGCTGTGTTCATAGACTTCCTTTAAAAGACTTTGCAGGTCCTTCAAATCAATCAAGGGCCAATCTTTCTCTTGAGCCACTTTAAAGACAATTGCAAGAATTCCTAATTGAGTTTCATTCAAATCAAGTAGACGAGAAAGAAGCAATGACCCCATTCCTTCGACAGTCGCACGAACAGGATGACCAGCTTGGCCAAAGACATCCCACAATCGAACAGGGAAGGCTTGCGGCTCAAACGGATCTGTGAGACCAAGCAGTTTGTAGCGTTCTTCCAGTTTTGGAGTCCATTGCCCCGCTTTGGCTAAACCAGATAAATCTCCCTTGATATCAGCTAGAAAGACCGGAATGCCCTCTTTGCTTAATTTTTCTGTGAGGACCTTGAGGGTAACTGTTTTCCCTGTCCCTGTTGCTCCTGCAATCAAGCCATGACGATTCAACATCCGTAAATAGATAGGTGTCTCAACTGCTCCTTTGGTAATGGTAATACTAGTCATTTTATTTCTCCCTGAATGTTTCAGTTTTCATTTTAACGGTCATCTTTTCCTTGCCTAGGCCCTTCAAAATGGGCTTCTGATAAGTATGACACACTCCTATTAGTGTATCATTTTCCTGTCCAAACGCAAGAAATTATACTCCGATTTTCCGGATACAAACAAAAAAATCTATAAGAGCCAATTGTCGCTCTTATAGATTCCTTTATTTTATTATTTTGCTGCTGCAAACAAGTCATTAACTTTATTCCAGTTGATCACTGAGAAGAAAGCTTTGATGTAGTCAGGACGTACGTTACGGTATTTTACGTAGTAGGCATGTTCCCAAACATCCAAACCAAGGATTGGTGTTTTTCCTTCAG
>CABSRC010000149.1 GCA_902480035.1 uncultured Streptococcus sp.
GATATATTAGGAATAAAGGTCAATGAAAAAATTACAGAATCAGAAAAAGATTTTGGTGACTATACCCAAGTTATTGATTTTCCGACGTTTTTACTCCATGTATTGGCAATTTGGGAAGGTAAGGATACCAGTGAGGTTCAGTTAGATGATAAGAAACTCTTAACTCTATTTGATATAAAAAATAAAAATGAGACTTGGGTTATTGAGTTCAGTGAATTCCTTCTTAGAATGAAACATATTTTTGATAATTTCATTGTTAGAAATTCAAATATGGATTCTTCAAGCAGAAATAAGGATGAATGGTTTTTGCAGAAGGGTACTTACTATGAATACCAGCCAAATGGAAAAGCAAAAGAGCATTACATAGTTGAAGAACGCTTTACTAAGAATACATTTTCAGATTCAGAAATGAACAAAAACATCATTCTTCTTCAATCTATGTTTGCTGTGACTTTCACTGCCAATCGTGATAGTCGTTGGTTATATGAAAGTTTGCGATTCCTCTTCAACCATATTGAAGAGTTAGATCAACCGGAATTTGGTTCTTATTTTAAGGATTTTCTTGAAATAATGGCTGTAAGATATGCTGAGGGAAGATTGTTCACCGAGGAAGATATGCTCAAAAAATATGGTGATATTCCTGTTTATGCATTCAATTTTGTTGATTACATCTTATGGAAAAACCGTGAAGAATTAGGAAGGAAGTATAAAGGTGTTAAATTTGATCATTTCAAATTTGCTTATCGTCGTTCCATAGAGCATTGGTTCCCACAACATCCAAATAGTGATGAAAAAATTGAGAAAATGGATGATCAATTCTTACACTCTTTTGGGAACCTTTGTATCATTACAGATAGTCAAAATTCAAAATTTGGAAATTTAGTCCCGAGTGCAAAATATAAACAGTGGGAAGGAATTTTTGATCGTCAGAGTCTAAAGTTACAAATAATGGCTAATATAACAGAAAAAACTAAATGGGAATCGTATCAAATAAAAGGACTTGAAAAAGAAATTTTACCTATGGTCAAAAGATTCATAGAAAGTAAGTCATAAGAATTGCCTTGATCATTAATTTCAAAAGGCTATTGTATATCTAATAGATTTACAATAGCCTTCTTTTTTGTTACAATAATCAATAGAAAGAAGGTGAGAATATGTCAAAGACGAGCATGAGTATCCGTTTGGATAGTGAGGTTAAGGAGCAGGCCCAACTAGTGTTTAATCATTTAGGGATGGATATGACCACAGCTATCAACATTTTCCTCCGTCAGGCTATTCAATATCAGGGCTTACCTTTTGATGTTCGATTAGACGATCATGGGAAGTTGCTCCAAGTCGTAACGGATGTAGAGCAAAATCGGAATATGAGTCAACCCTTTGAATCAGTCTCAGACTTGATGGAGGACCTGCGTGCTTAAGATTCGTTATCATAAACAGTTTAAAAAAGATTTTAAGTTGGCAATGAAGCGTGGTTTGAAGGCAGACTTGTTAGAAGAAGTTTTGAATTTTCTGGTTCAAGAAAAAGAACTTCCTGTCAGATATCGTGACCATCAATTGACTGATTCCAAGCATTTCCAAGGTGTTCGGGAGTGTCATATCCAGCCGGATTGGCTTTTGGTTTACAAAGTAGATAAGGACGAATTGATTTTAAACTTGCTGAGGACAGGAAGTCACAGTGATTTATTTTGATGGATTCAACGATCCTCGCTCAGTTTGAGGTTGGCTAATGATAGAAAAGAAAAAAAGAGCAATACCCTGGAAGTCGGGGAAAGTCATTTCCATTCGCCTACGGAATGGCGTCTATGTCTTAGCACAAATGGTGAGAGAGCCCTATCTGGTATTTTTTAACCATTTCAAGGAGGAAAATAGCTGGAAGGGAGTGACCTTGAAAGAGGAGAATATTCTCTTTTGTAAAGCAGTCACTCGTCAGTTTCTACGCTCTAGTCCTGTAACGATTGTCAAAGATCTTGACCCTCTCATAGATTATCGGTTACCCAAAGAATGGATTTATAGCCATATGGGAGGGCATCCGATTACGGTTTCGGTGAAGGGACGGGAGCGCCAAGTAACTGGTTTTGGCCAACGGCTTTCCTTGGTTCAGGCGGACAAGGAAAGTGGCCAAGCAGAGGATAATCCTCTAATGGGACTCTTCCAAGCCTATATCCTACCAGATATCCAAGAGCAAGATTGGGAGCGGGTCGGTCAGGCTGAGCTCATGTCTCTCGAAGTTTTTCCAACGCTCAATGAACGTCTTTATCTCTGCTCTCTCTATGGGAAAAATGTGAATCCAGAGCTAGATATCTCTTTGGGAAAGCCCTTGCCCGATGCTTATGAAACCTATCTCGATATTCTTAGCAACAGCCCAGAAGCACGACGTCTCTATCTGGGTGAGGAGGATGACTAAGAAAGGAATAGAACATGAAGATTGACATTTTTGCAGAAGACAAACCTACTGAAAAAATCTTTGTCTACAAGCTAGAAGTGGCAGACCATGTGTTGCTCCTTTCCACCGCCATGCTCTCGGGAGCAATTGCTCTAGTCAGCTTATGTTCAGCCTTGAAAGATTAGATGATAGCCTCTATTTTCTTTTTGGAAATAGAGGTTTTTAAGTCCGTTCAGACCGGATAAGTGTTTTCTTTGGATCTGGATTGTGTTACAATTTTTAGTGACAAGTGTTTGTAAACAGGAAACAGAAAAACAATGGATGTTCTTCCAAAAAAATGAAACAGAGGAGAAGCGCGTGGCAAGATATTTAGTAGGTCCTTACAACAATAGTTGGAACTTTATGGATGCACTTGAAAAAGCGCAGGATGGGGATACCATCGAGTTTGAAAATGGGTATGTCTTTCAATGGCCGACAAATAAAGTGATTGAGATCGACAAAAACCTTCATTTCGTGGGGCATGTGGTCCCAAATCCAAA
>CABSRC010000150.1 GCA_902480035.1 uncultured Streptococcus sp.
CTGTATAAATTTTAATCATGCATGCACTCCTTTCGCTACACGATAATACTATCGTATTAAATTATAACACAAAAACCATCAGTCTAGCGACCTATTTTGAAAAAAATTAATCTTCAATTTCAATCGCGTCATCTAAATCTAGTGTCACATCTTCCACGATCGGAGCTGCTTCTTCAGTTTTATCAAGGCTTTTCACCGCTTCGTCTTCTTCGATCAAACCAAAATGTACCCGAACCTTATGGTCGATTTCGTCAAAAATTTCTGGGTGGTCAGCCAAGAATTTCTTAGCATTTTCAGATCCTTGACCAATTTTTTCGCCATTATATGAGTACCACGCACCCGCTTTTTGGATGATATCCAAATCTGTTGCAATCTTCACCAATTCACCCGTACGTGAAATTCCTTCCCCGTACATGATTTCAACCATGGCTTCTTTAAACGGAGGAGCTACCTTGTTCTTCACAACCTTGATCTTTGTTTCCTTACCAACGTTGGTATCTTTTTGATCCCCAGTACCCTTGATTTGGGTATTTCCACGAACATCTAAACGAACCGAAGCATAGAATTTAAGGGCACGACCACCAGGTGTGGTTTCAGGGTTCCCAAACATGACCCCAACTTTTTCACGCAATTGGTTGATAAAGATGGCAATGGTCTTGGTCTTATTGATAGAAGCTCCGAGTTTGCGCATCGCTTGGCTCATCATCCGCGCTTGCAAACCAACGTGGCTATCCCCGATATCACCATCGATTTCTGCGCGAGGTACCAAGGCCGCAACAGAGTCGACAACCACCAAATCAACCGCACCAGAGTCGATCAATTTACCGGCAATTTCAAGTCCTTGTTCCCCTGAGTCTGGTTGAGACAAGAGAAGTTCGTCGATATTAACCCCAAGAGCTGCTGCATAAGATGGATCCAAGGCATGCTCGGCATCGATAAAGGCAGCAATGCCTCCTTCTTTCTGTGCTTGCGCTACTGCATGGAGGGCAACGGTTGTTTTACCAGATGATTCTGGACCATAGATTTCGATGATCCGACCTTTTGGATAACCACCAGCGCCCAAGGCAATATCAAGCGCTAAGGAACCAGAGCTCATGACTTGTACTTTTTGCTCTGCACGTTCGCCCAGACGCATGATCGATCCCTTACCAAAGTCTTTTTCGATCAACTTCAGGGCATCATTGAGCGCCTTTTCACGCTCATCTCCAAATTTCTTAGAGATATCATCTAATTTTTTCTGTTTTTTCGCCATTCTTTTCTCCTATTTTTTACTATACAGGAAATGCATGCAACTCACCGACGTTTTCCGTCATTTGAAAGGCACATTTCCTATCCATTTTTAGAATTATTCTTCATTTGGCACGAACTTCATTATACCAAATTTTCATCATTTAATACAGCCAAGCGTACCAAATTAAAGGCATGAAGAACTGCAATTTCGCGGACATCCGCCCGGCTACGTCCGGCGATATTGACTTGGACACTATCCACTCCATTTGGAGTCGCAAGTCCGATAAAGACAGTCCCTGCTGGGTGCCCTTCTAGACTATCTGGCCCCGCAACTCCGGTCAGGCTAACACCATAATCGGATCCTGTTAACTTACGGGCCTGTGAAGCCATGGCTTGAGCTGTAAAATGAGACACCACTCCATGTTGCTCTAACTCTTGAGCTGGAATAGACAACATCTTGCTTTTTTCTTCCAAACTATAGGTGACAAAACCACCCGCGAAGATGCTGGACGCACCTGAAAAATCTGCCAAAGTCGCTTGGAAGAGGCCAGCTGTCAGGCTTTCTGCAGCTGTAATGGTCTTACCAGTCCGTTTCAAGAGATCAAAGGCCACTTTGGCCATCGAATTGTCATCCCCATAACCGTAAAACAGTTCATGCAAGGGTTGATGGTCCAGCGTGTGACGTGATAAGATTTCCTTTTCTAAGACATCGAGCTTCGCATCTGCTGCGGTTTGATCCTTCGCCTTTGTAGACAGACGCAAGGTCACTTCTCCCGTCTTGGCATAAGGGGCAACCGTCGGATCACTCTGCTTTTCAATGATATCGGCTAGGATCGTAACCAGCTGGCTTTCCCCAATCCCAAAGAAGCGCAAGACTCTTGAAAAGAGCTCTTCCCCTGTCGTCAAATGAGGCACCAATTGTTCGTTGACCATGGGTTTTAACTCACTTGGTGGACCAGGTAGAACGACATAGGTCACACCGTCGACTTCAATCAAACCTCCAACCGCGAGACCTGTACGGTTTTGAAGGGGGATTGAACCGGCAATCAATTGTGCTTGTCGCTCATTATTGGGCGTCCGGACATAATCAGGGCGACTGGCAAAGAAGGTGTCGAGTTTGGCAAGCGCTGTTGGATCAAAAACCAGTTCTTTCCCTAAAAACTTAGCAAGGGTTTGCTTGGTCAAATCATCCTCTGTTGGCCCAAGTCCACCACATAAAATCACCAAATCACTGCGTTTTGAAGCTGTCTCAATGGTCGAGAAGAGACGACCTTCATTGTCTCCTACCGCCACATGATAATAGACATCAATCCCTAAACTAGCCAATTTTTCAGACAAGAACTGAGCATTGGTGTTGACAATTTGTCCTGTTAGAATTTCTGTTCCAACTGCAATAATTTCCGCCTTCATGGTGCCTCCCACTTATACTATTCGTAATTTTCATTTCATTTTAACACAATTTCCTAAATTATTTAAAAAACAGATTGAAGATAAAGTCCATTTTGGACAACTTTCTTCAATCTTTTTCTTTTAGAGTATAAAGTAAAAAATTCTTAGAAACACTATTACATCAACATTCCTAAGAGTTTTAACTATGTGGTAATCAGCTTCTAAAGGGCTATTTTCTATTGTTGATAGAGCTTATCTATATTCCGAAGCAACCATATCGAG
>CABSRC010000151.1 GCA_902480035.1 uncultured Streptococcus sp.
GCCCCAGGGTCACATACCCGAGCCCCACGTCCTTGATGGTCTGCACCTTACGAGCAATCTTAGGGATAGCCGCAAAGAAATCAACCGCATCATCAACTGTCATATCCAGAATTTCAGCAATATTCTTGCCCTTATAGCGAACCTCTAAAGTCTCTGAATTATAGCGTGTGCCATGGCAAACCTCACAAGGAACATAAACATCAGGTAGGAAGTGCATCTCAATCTTGATAATGCCGTCACCAGAGCAGGCTTCACAACGGCCACCCTTGACATTGAAAGAGAAACGCCCCTTCTTGTAACCTCGAATCTTGGCCTCATTGGTTTGGGCAAAAAGATCACGAATATCGTCAAAGACGCCTGTATAAGTCGCCGGATTAGAACGAGGTGTACGTCCGATTGGACTCTGGTCAATGTCAATCAAGCGCTCGATGTGCTCAATTCCTGTTACTGATTTATGTTTTCCAGGTTTCTCACTGTTTCGATTCAGCTCTTGGGCAATCTTCTTCTTGAGAATACCATTAACCAAAGTCGATTTACCAGAACCAGAAACACCTGTCACTGCAATCAACTTTCCAAGTGGAAATTTGACAGATACATTTTTAAGGTTATTTTCACTAGCACCCTTAACCTCGATGAAACGACCATTACCTACACGGCGTTCTGTCGGTACAGGAATTGATTTAGCACCCGACAAATATTGCCCAGTAATTGATTTCTTGTTCTTAGCCACTTCCTCTGGGGTTCCTGAGGCCATGATTTGACCACCAAAAGCACCAGCACCAGGTCCCACATCGATAAGCCAGTCAGCCTCACGCATGGTATCTTCATCATGCTCCACCACAATCAAGGTGTTGCCCAGGTCACGCATCTTTTTAAGACTTGAAATCAAGCGATCATTGTCACGCTGATGAAGCCCAATAGAAGGCTCATCCAAAACATATAGGACTCCAGAAAGATTAGAGCCAATCTGTGTCGCCAAACGGATACGCTGACTCTCACCACCTGAAAGGGTTCCAGCCATACGAGAGAGAGTCAAATAATTAAGGCCTACATTATTTAAGAAAGTCAAGCGATCCTTGATTTCCTTAACAATTGGACGAGCGATCACTCCCTCGTTTTCACCTAATTCAAGGTTATCGATTTCCTTAAGATGATCTGAAATAGACAAATCAGAGATTTGACCAATATTGAGGCCATTCTCACCACCAACACGAACCGAGAGTGCTGCTTCGTTAAGACGATAGCCATGACAAGTTGGACATGACAGCTCATTCATATAACCTCGCATGACATTGCGAGTGAAATCACTATTGGTCTCGTGATAGCGACGATTGATATTAGTCACAACCCCTTCAAAAGGAATGTCAATATCACGCACCCCACCAAAATCATTAACATAATGGAAATGGAATTCACGATCCCCAGATCCGTAGAGAATCAAATCTTGTTCTTCTTTTTTAAGATCTTCAAATGGCGTATCCATATCCACGCCGAACTGCTCCATAGCCTGCTCAAGCATGGCTGGATAGTAGTTGGACGAAATAGGATTCCAAGGCGCCAGAGCACCTTCACGTAAGGTCTTACTAGCATCAGGGATAACCAAATCCATATCAACTTCCAGTTTATTACCCAAACCATCACAGGTAGGACAAGAGCCGAATGGCGCATTGAATGAAAAGAGACGAGGTTCTAACTCTGGCACTGTGAAGCCACAAACCGGACAAGAATAATGTTCTGAGTAAAGCAGCTCATTATCATCCATGGTATCCACAATCAAGTAGCCATCTGCTAAACGCAGGGCCGCCTCAACCGAATCAAAGAGACGACTACGGATACCATCCTTATTCACCAAGCGGTCCACAACCACTTCGATATTATGCATCTTAGACTTAGATAACTCTGGCACTTCTGTGACATCGTAAATCTCACCATCTACACGAACACGAACATAACCGTCCTTTTGTACACGCTCAAAAACAGCCTTGTGTTGCCCTTTCCTACGACGAACAATCGGTGCCAAAATTTGCATACGTGTACGCTCAGGAAGAGCTAGAACCTCGTCCACAATCTGTTCCACAGAGGACGACTGAATGGCTCCATGACCATTAGGACAATAAGGGACACCCACACGCGCATACAGAAGACGAAGATAGTCATTAATCTCTGTTGCCGTTCCGACCGTCGAACGAGGGTTTTTGCTTGTTGTTTTCTGGTCAATGGAGATGGCAGGACTCAAACCATCAATCGAGTCCACATCAGGTTTCTCCATATTTCCCAAAAACTGGCGGGCATAGGCTGAGAGACTTTCCACATAACGACGTTGCCCCTCTGCATAGATGGTATCAAAGGCCAAGGAAGACTTACCAGAACCTGACAAACCCGTCACCACCACCAGTTTATCACGCGGAATCTCCACATCGATATTTTTTAAATTGTGAGCTCTTGCTCCATGAATCACTAACTTATCTTGCATATTTTTAAGAGGCCCTAGCCCAAAAGCTACTGCCGCTCCTTTCTACAGACGGATGGAAAATCCATCCCGACTTTCTCTCATAATTATAACAAAATTTCAATTTATCCAGCCCAAAAATGTTTCAAATGTAGTATAATGGTGGAGTGTCTAAAAAAGGCAAGGAACATCATCCCAAGCCTCATTTGACAGCACTAAAAAAAGCTAAGAGCAGTGTTTATTGGACTTAAAAGCAATTGTAAAAATCCTTTTATAATCAAGACGCTAGCGCTTACCTAATGACGAAGGAGGGGTTCCCATTGAAACAAATGTTCTTATCCACCGGAAAAGAATTCAAAGAAATTGAAACATTCGAGCCTGGTGCTTGGATTCATTTGGTGAACCCTTCCCAAGAAGAAGCCATGAAGGTCG
>CABSRC010000152.1 GCA_902480035.1 uncultured Streptococcus sp.
ATATTCTTTTTGTGAATAATCTTTTCTATTAATTTCCTGTTGATCACTGTATTTTTTCTTTTTTTGGTGCCTCATTTAGCCTATTTTTCCTTTTTAGATTTCTTTTTATTCTCCAATCGACAAAAATGGCATACAAAATCATAGAACCAATAATTCCAAATACGATATAAGGTTTCAGACGATCAAACAAGGTTATTCGTTGACCATAAAGGGATTTTGAACCATCTTTCCAGGTAATGCTCTTGTTTTCATCATCAATCAGTTTGTAGGATTCGCCATCATAGGTCAAGTAATCGTCTTTACGGACATACATATTCAAATAATTGTAGCCGTTCTTTGTGGGAAGGTCTGAAAACAGACTTTCCTTAGCATAAACTTCAATGTAGAGGGTCCCATCCTCTAAGCGTTTAATATCATCGATACGTGCATTTTTGATGAGGACATTTCCGTCTTGAACAATATCCCAATCACGCTTACTTCCCTTTGACCCATCTTCATATGATATGGCAAGCTTATGATTTTCAGATTGCCACAGACCGTAGATACCATCTTTATAAACCCCATCATCAAAGAAAATCATATGGACGATGAAAATCGGTATCATGAGTAGGAAACATATCCCAACAATGTTGGCTAAACGGTCTGTAAATTTATCCCAGCGTGCTCGCCATCCCGTTTTACGTTTTTGTTCTTTTCGATATGCTTTTTGTGACTGATACTTTCGATTGAGTTTCTTTCGGTCAGCGTATTTTTTGTTTGTTTGGTGTCTCATTGAGTTTTTCTCTCCTCTTTTGCCGAGCCTCTAAAATAACAAGGAAGAAGCCCAGTCCCAGAATTCCACGATAGATAGTTTGAACAATTGTAGATAGGTTGGCTTTCCGTTCACCATAAGGGCTGGTAGAACCATCTTTCCAAGTAATAGTCTTGTTTCCAGAATTGATACGCTTGTAGGACTCACCGTCATAGGTAAGATAATTGTTTTTGCGAAGATAGAAATCCATATAGCTGAAGCCGTCCTTGGTGGGTAGGTCTGTCAGGTAGCCTTCCACAGTGTAGAGCTCCATGTGAAGAGTCCCGTCATTAAGTCGCTTGACCGAGCGAGTTCTAGCAGCATAGATAATATCCTTACCATCCTGTACGACCTGCCAGTCGATATTTCCTCGTTTCCGAATATGCTTATAGGAAATCGCTAACTTATGATGATCAGACTGCCAGAGACCATATATGTTATCTTCATTGACTGTATAATGATCATAATAATAAAAGCCACCATACAGCAGTGCCAGTAGCACTAAAATAATCAATTCAGCTGTTGGTTCTAGTGGTATTATCTTTCTCCAATTAGAGCGCCACCTTTTAGGTTCTTCGATACTTTGACAGTCGCTATTTATATTTTCCTCTCCCTTAGAGAGGTCGACTAATTTTTTCTTTGTCATGCCTAATCCTTTCATCAACCATTGTAACAAATTCGTCTATCAAGCAAAAGCTAGCCTGATTTGTGATATAATTGGGAGTGATTGCAGGCAAGAAAATCTTATTTCTTGCCAGACTTGTAAAAATAAAACAGAGGATTTTAAGATGAAACTGACACTCCATGAAATTGCCAAGGTTGTTGGCGCTAAAAATGATGTCACAGCCTATGAAGATGTTGCCATTAACCAGATTGAGTTTGATAGCCGTAAGATTACAGCGGACGACCTCTTTTTACCACTAAAAGGTGCGCGTGACGGGCATGATTTTATCCAAACAGCCTTTGACAATGGTGCTCTAGCGACATTCACAGAAAAAGAATTACCAGCTGATCAAGTCCACATCCTAGTTGATGACGCTCTTGAAGCCTTTCAAAAGCTAGCTGCCTACTATCTTGAAAAGACTGAGGTTGATGTCATTGCTGTGACTGGTTCTAATGGTAAGACAACAACCAAGGACATGATTCATGATATCTTGGCAACAACCTATCGTACTTACAAAACCCAAGGCAATTACAACAATGAGATTGGTCTTCCTTATACAGCCCTCTACATGCCTGATGATACAGAGAAAATCGTCCTTGAGATGGGGCAAGACCACATGGGAGACATTCACCTCTTATCAACCTTGGCGAAGCCAAAAACAGCCGTTGTTACCTTAATCGGAGAGGCTCATTTGGAATTCTTCGGTAGCCGTGACAAGATTGCTCAAGGGAAAATGCAAATGCAAGACGGTATGCCTGATGGTAGTCTCTTGCTTGTGCCAAGTGATCCAATCGTCGATCCTTTCTTGCCAAGCAATCTTGAAGTGGTACGCTTTGGGGATGGTGCAGAGCTTACAGTCTCTGAGTTGACAGAGTACAAGGATCATCTCACCTTTTCAACAAACTTCCTAGACGGACAAGTTACCTTGCCAGTCACTGGAAAATACAATGCCACAAATGCTATGGTTGCTGCCTATGTCGCCAAACATTTGGGTGTAACTGAGGAAAATATCCTCTCAGCTCTTGCTAACTTGCAGCTTACAAAAAACCGTACCGAATGGAAAAAAGCAGCCAACGGTGCGGATATCCTTTCAGATGTCTACAATGCCAATCCAACAGCCATGAAGCTCATTTTGGAGACCTTCTCAGCCATTCCTAAGAATGAAGGAGGCAAGAAAATCGCTGTCCTAGCTGATATGAAAGAACTCGGTGAACAGTCTGTGCAACTTCACACACAGATGATTCTCAGCCTGACACCAGATGCTATTGATACAGTGATTTTCTATGGTGAAGACATTGCAGAATTGTCACAACTTGCTAGTCAAATGTTCCCTCTTGGTCATGTTTATTATTTCAAGAAAA
>CABSRC010000153.1 GCA_902480035.1 uncultured Streptococcus sp.
CAAGATGCTATTGCAACCTATCACCAATCTAATCTTAGTGTTATCATGGATGTGGTCTACAATCACGTCTACCAGGCCGATGAGTATGCATTTGAACAAATCGTACCCGGTTATTTCTACCGCTATAATATAGAAGGAGAGAGGACTAATGGAACCTTCTGTGGGAATGATGTCGCAAGTGAACGTTCCATGGTAAGACACTATATCAAGCAATCCCTCAAGCAATGGGTTTCCCTCTACGGCTTTGATGGTTTTCGCTTTGACTTGATGGGAATCTTAGACATTCAAACCATGACAGAGATTGCAGAGGAGCTCCGTGAAATCTATCCTAACGTCTATCTCTATGGCGAAGGGTGGAAGATGGATACAGGTCTCTCTGAAGACCAGCTCGCCCACCAGTACAACTCAAAACGATTACCAGATTTTGGCTTTTTCAGTGATAATTTCCGGGATACGGTCAAGAGAACACTCTTAGCAGGTCACCGTTGTGATAGTCAATATCCAGCCAATGATTTTTCTAATATCCTAACAGCAAATGTCGGGAAAGTAGGACCTGCTCATTTCATCCAACCTCAACAAGCCATTCAGTACGTCGAATGCCATGACAATGCAACTGTTTTTGATTATTTCCAACTTGAAAAAGAAGAGATTCGTCTAGAGGAGCGAAAAGCTCTCTCACGCCTCGCTCTTCATTTGGTATTATTATCCCAAGGTGTACCTTTTATCCATGCGGGTCAAGAACGTTACCGCACAAAAGGGCTCGAAGACAACACCTATAACTTGCCAGATAGTCTCAACCAATTGGACTGGACATCCCTTTCAAAATGCCAAGAAGAACTTGCTTTTCTTAAAGAATTGATTGCTTACCGGAAATCGCAACCTCTCCTTCGTTTGAAAAAAGGACAAGAGATTCGAGATTACTGTGATGTCAAATGGTTGTCTGATCATCATTTTATCTACACGATTGAAAAAAATCGTGAAAAAATAACGATTCTCGTTAATATCGGTGATCAGGACACGACCTATCAACATCCGAGCGATAGTCAACTGCTGTTTGCCTATCCTTATGCCAATCTCCAAACGCCTATTCCTAAAGGAAAGGAACTTTCTATTCCTGCCCATAGTTGGCTCCTTCTCCGAGAAGCTGAATAAACAAAATAAGGTCACCACAATGTGGGACCTTATTTTATTCTTCTGTTTCCACAAAGCGTCCAATGATATGAACGTTTTCTGAAATGGTGATAAAAGCCTGAGGATCAGCTTTTTTCATAATATATTTGAATTCATTAAACTCTGCACGCGTAATAACTGTCAGCAGGACCGCTTTTTCTTGATGGTTATAGGTTCCTTCTGCATTGTGGATAATGGTCGCTCCCCGATGCAATTTTTTATGAATCTTTTCAATAATAGCATCTGGCTGGCTCGTTACAATCATGGCCTGCATCCGTTTTTGCTTGGTAAAGACAGCATCCGTTACTCGACTCGATACGAAGATGGTAATCATAGAGTAAAGAGCATACTTCCAACCAAAGGTCAAACCTGCAATCAACATAATGGTCCCATTGACCAAAAAGGAGATGCTGCCGACATTCTTTCCTGTCCGTTTTCGAATCGTCAAACTGACAATATCCGTTCCTCCACTAGAAATGTTATTCCGAAGGGCAAAACCAATCCCTGTCCCCATGACAACCCCACCAAACAAGGCATTCATGATCGGATCGTTGGTTAAAGTAACCACTGGTACGAACTGAATAAAGAGGGAACTCATCGAAACTGTAATAAAGGTAAAGATGGTAAATTTATGTCCAATTTGATACCAAGCCACAATCATCAAAGGGATATTGATGGCATAAAAGGTCAACGAAACCGGAATCGTAAAGCCGATAAAGCGTTGGCTCAAGACAGATAAAATCTGAGCTAGCCCTGTTGCACCACTGGAGTAGACATGGCCTGGTTGAAAGAAGAAGTTGACAGCAATTGCTGATAGAAATCCATACAGCAAGGAAGCTGACACTTTTTCATCGTATTTCTCACGGGAGATGCTCTTCAGCACGCGCAATAATTTAATGTTATAAGCTAGTCGCCACACATGATAGCGAAATAGCTTATGAAAGCGAGTTTTTTTCATTTTCAATCCATCGATTAGAAGAAAAGGAAAATCTTAAAGCAACTGATTCCTAGACTTTCCTTTTTCTATCTTGTCCTATTCTTGCTCTGCCACTTCTACTTGAAGGTTTAACTCATCCAATTGTTTTTCAGAAACGACAGAAGGAGCTTGTGTCATTGGATCTGTCGCCTTGTTATTCTTAGGAAAGGCAATGACTTCCCGAATATTATCTTCACCTGCAAGAAGCATCACGAAGCGGTCCAAACCAATCGCCAATCCTCCATGTGGTGGGAAACCGTAATCCATTGCTTCCAACAAGAATCCAAATTGTTCATTAGCAGCTTCTTTTGTAAATCCAAGCGCCTTGAACATCCGTTCTTGTAAATCCTTATGATTAATCCGCAGGCTTCCTCCACCTAATTCATAGCCATTTAAGACGATATCATAGGCAATTGCTCGAACTTTTGAAAGATCGCCTTCCAATTCATGCTCTGTTTCAGCTTGTGGAAGTGTAAATGGATGGTGAGCAGACATATAACGGCCTTCTTCTTCAGACCATTCAAACATTGGCCAATCCACTACCCAAAGGAAGTTGAATTGATTGTTGTCAATCAAGTCAAGCTCTTTCGCAAGACGAACACGCAAAGCACCAAGTGTTGCATTGGCTACTTCAAGAGTATCTGCTACAAAG
>CABSRC010000154.1 GCA_902480035.1 uncultured Streptococcus sp.
TCTCCTGGTTCAATTTGGACAGAGACCCCGCGAAGGGCCGTCGTCCCGTTGTCATACTTTTTGACAACATCTTTCATTTCAATCATTGACATGTAATGAAATTCCTTTCATTCTTTTCTGGTTGATTTCCTCTAAGTTATTGGAGACGCCATTTGAGATAGGCATCAATAAAGCCATCGATATCTCCATCCATCACCTTATCCACCTGTGCTACTTCGTAGTTGGTCCGGTGATCCTTAACCATGGTGTAAGGGGTAAAGACATAAGAGCGGATTTGACTTCCCCAGGTGATTTCTTTTTTATCCCCTTTTAGAGAATCCACTTCTGCTGCTTTTTTCTCTTGCTCTAATTGGTAGAGTTTAGCTTGAAGCATTTTCATAGCACGATCACGGTTTCCGTATTGGGTCCGATCCACGGTGGATGCCACTACAATTCCTGTCGGAATATGGGTCAAGCGTACACCTGTAGAAACCTTGTTGACGTTTTGTCCACCAGCTCCACCAGAGCGGAAGGTATCCATCTTGATATCATCATCACGAACTTCAACTTCGATGGTATCATCGAGTTCAGGCATAACCTCAACTGATGTAAAGGACGTATGCCGACGTTTAGCAGAATCAAATGGAGAAATTCGAACCAAACGATGTACCCCCATTTCAGATTTCAGAAGACCGTATGCATGTGGCCCTTCAAAGGATAGGGTCACAGACTTAATTCCAGCTTCATCTCCAGCCTGATAGTCCAAGACTTCAACTTTGAAGCCATGGGCATTTCCAAAACGAGTATACATCCGAAGAAGCATGTCACCCCAATCCTGAGCTTCTGTCCCTCCTGAACCTGGGTGGATTTCTAAGATGGCATTATTATTGTCATAGGGTTCAGACAATAGCAAGGTCATCTCATAGCTGGTCATACGTTTATCCAGCTCCTCCAACTTCTCGATCAATTCTTCCTTGACCGAATCGTCTTCTGCCAAAAAGTCCAGTAAGATTTCTGACTCATCAAAGAGATCCACCATTTGATGGAAATTTTCATAGGTCTGCTTGAGTTCATTTAATTCTTGAGATGTCTTTTGCGCAGCAATGTTATCATCCCAAAAATCAGGTTCTGTCATTTTATTTTCTAAAATGGCAATTTCTTCTTCCAATGCCTCTAAGTCAAAGAGACCCCCTGAAAGAAGCTAATTTTTCACGATTTGCGTCAATTTTTTGACGAATTTCTGAAATGTCCATAAGTACCTCTTTCTATGTATCTAGTCTATTATATCATAACCTTCACTATTTGCCCACCTTCCAATATTGGATCTGCTGGTTGACCACCACCAATCCAGCTGATTTTCAGCATTTTTTCTATTCATTTGTAACCTAATTGTTAGAAAAAAAGATCCTCTTATGCTAGACTGGTAGCATGACAACAGTAGCTTTTATGTCCGATTTACATATTGATTCGAACAACTTCGGCAAAGAAGAATTAGAGACCCTGATCACTCTTTTCAAGGACAAAAAAATTCAACATCTCCATATTGCAGGAGATATTGCCAACGGCTTTGAAAATACCTCACAAGAATTTTTAGCCCAACTCCAATGTCATCTTCCTGTGACCTTTAGCTTGGGAAATCATGATATGTTGGGTCTATCAGAAGAAGCCATGAGACCTTTTGAATTTCAAAAGATTCCTTTTTCAAAGCATACACTCCTTGCCTTTTCTGGCTGGTATGACTACAGCTTTGTTCCTAATCTCTCTCCCCAAAAACATCTCCAAACCAAGAATCTGTTTTGGTTTGACAGACGCCTCCAACGAATGGGAGCTGATCCAGCCATTACCCAACGTTTGTTGCGAGAGCTCGAAACAGAACTCCTGCAAGTGGATCAACCCCTGATCATCGCTATGCACTTTGTTCCCCATAGTCAGTTTCTCCTACGCCACCCTTATTTTGAACGTTTCAATGCTTTTTTAGGGAGCCAAGCCTTTCATGAGCTTTTTAGACAATTTCCTGTCAGAGAAGTAATTTTTGGTCATAGCCACCACCGAATGCCAGCAACAACTATTGACACGATCACCTATCATGCCAGACCTTTAGGCTATGTCAGAGAATGGGAGCTCTGCAAACAATTCTTTGAGGTTTTTCCTGAATATGATTTTCCAAAACGATACGACCCCTACAAACGCTATCGCAGAATTAAAGACCTTCCTGAATTTAAAGCCTACAAGAAAAAACAGCTTGCTCATGAATTTTCTCAAGCCATGACTATCCTTGAACTATAAAAATTGGTCCCTCTGGAACCAATTTCAGACTGAAGACAAAGTCATCTAAAAACTTTCCTTAGGTGAGTACGGACGTCAGCGAACTTCGAAGAAGTTCCATGACTTAGTTTTGGACCTAAGGTTCCAAAACTCCCGAGTGCTAGAAACAAGAGTGTTTCTAGCACTTTTCTCACAAAGGAAAGTTTTAGTTGATGATTGAATAATGCTAACAGATAATTTTTTTGTCTTTATAAAATTTATAAGATTTGCAAAGAAGAACATTTTATCTACGTTCTCAAAATTGTTCCTCTGAAATCATTTTTTACTCTTCTGTATCTAAGAGATTTTTTGCAACGAGTGCTGCGAGAATTCCTCCGACAATTGGAGCCAAGATAAAGATCCAAATTTGTTGAAGAGCTGCACCACCAACAAAGAGGGCAGGTGCCAAGCTACGAGCTGGGTTAACAGAAAGTCCTGTAATGTTCAAACCAACAAGAATAA
>CABSRC010000155.1 GCA_902480035.1 uncultured Streptococcus sp.
GTGCTAGAAACAATCATGTTTCTAGCACTTTTCTCACAGCGGAAAGTTTTAGTATATTTTGTATTGAATATCAACATTAGAAATTCTTTTTATTTCTTTGCAGAATTACCTATTCATTTTTTTTAATTTTTAAGAATTCTATTCCGCGATTTTTTAGAAATATTTGAGAATTGCTTGATAGTTATTTGAAAAGCAAGCTGTATACTAAGAGTGTAAAGAAAACAACTAGTCATTTGGACGAAGGAGAAAACCATGGAAAAAGTATTAGAAATTTCCCATTTGAGTAAAAAATTTGGTCAACAATACGCCCTTAATGATGTGAATGTGACTATTCGCAAAGGTGATGTCTATGGCCTCATCGGTAAGAATGGAGCTGGGAAAACCACCCTCATCAAGGTCATCACCCAACTGATTCAAGAAACGGACGGAAGCGTCTCCCTCTTTGCTTCTTCAAATCGCTCCCAGTGGACGCAAGCCCTGAAACGTGTCGGATCTGTCATTGAGAGCCCCGTGGCTCACAAGCATATGACTGCCTACCAAAACTTAGTCTACTATTGCAAGGCACGCCATATTCCGAATCCCGACCAGGTCATCAAAGAAACCCTGAACTATGTTGGGCTGAATAATACAGGTAAGAAGAAATTCCGTGATTTTTCACTAGGGATGAAACAACGGTTGGGAATTGCCATCGCGCTCATTGCCAAACCCGACTTCCTCATTCTAGATGAACCCATCAATGGTCTCGACCCAGTCGGAATCAAGGAATTCCGTCAGATGATCAAGCGCCTCAACGATGAACTCGGCATGACCATCCTCATTTCCAGTCACATCCTCTCTGAACTCTATCTGGTTGCCAATCGTTTTGGCATTGTCGACCAAGGACGCCTGATCAAAGAAATTAGCAAGGCTGAATTCGAAGAACAAGGCGAAGACTACATCATCCTCAAGACCAGCCAGCTAGCCCTTGCGAGTCAACTGATTCAAGATCAACTCCATCACCGTATCAAAGTCATCGATAAGGATGGAGAAATCCATATTTTCGGACAAACTCACGATATTAAAGTCATTGTCAAAGCTCTCGTTCAAGCAGATATTGATGTGGACGAAATCTACTATGCCCGCCAAGATTTGGAGAAATTCTTTACAGACTTGGTAGATTAGTCAAACCACCGTCTTGTATTACTTATCCCACATATTTCATTTAGGAGATTTATCATGTTGCATACCATTCAAGCAGATTTTTATAGACTTTTTCGCTCCAAAGGTTTTTGGATTACAGAAGCCATTCTCGTTCTCAACATCCTGTCTGGAGTCATTTTTGGTGCTACCGGTCACGTCGGTGTCAATACGGAATCCAAATTACCCCAAGCGACAGAAGTTTGGACGGGCTTTAAAGCCTTGACCAACTACTCCGCTAGCATCAGTGTGACCATTCTCTTTACCATTATTGTCATCACCTTGGTCCTGGGAACAGACTTAACACAAAACTTATACAAGAACAGTCTGGCCTACGGCGTTTCGCGCACCAGCTACTACTTTGCCAAAAGTGCAGTTGTCCTGACCATTGCTCTATTCCAATTTCTTGTTTCTTATGGTCTCGTCTTCTTGCTCGCGACCCTCTACAATGGAATGGGTACCATGCCAGAGCACTTCCTTGCTCATTTTGGTCTAACCGTGCTGATTCAGTTCCTTTCCACCTTGGCTTGGGTCAGCATCATTTCCTTCCTTCTTTATGCTAGCCAATCCATCACCTTGGCCTTCGTTGGCTACTTCATTGGAAATATCTTCTTAAGCCTTCCTGCGCTCTTCTTTAAAGACATTGATCTTCTCCACTATCTAAACTTGGAATTCCAATATTCCATGGTCCAAAGTACGACAGCAACAAACAACACCCTCTCGATCGCTCTTGGCTTCATCCTTGTTTTCGGCTTCCTAGGACTCGCTACCTTTAAACACAAAGATTTATAACAAAAAGACTTGAGCAGTGCTCAAGCCTTTTTTCTTAGTGTAATGGTCAAGATAAACCAGTCTGCCTCCGTTGCCAGTTGCAAGTCTCCCCCTAAGATCTCTACAAAATTTTGAATAATGTAGAGACCCAAGCCAGAAGACTCCTCTGTATCCGAGAGATTTTCAGAGTAGAATCGACTAGCCAATTGGTCTAAGTGCTGAATCGGTTGTTGCACAATATTGCGCAGCTCGACCCGAATCGTGTCCGAGTCCGACATCAAGGTCAAACGCGCCTGCTCCTTTCCATGTTTGAGGACATTGCTGAGCATATTTTGCAAGAGGCGCTCCCAAAGATCAGGATCGGTCGCATAATGAAGATGCTCTTCTAGCTCCACCTCTAAGGCAATCCCTGCTTCGGACAAGCTGTCATAATACTGGAACAACTGCTGGGTCAGGACTTGGCTGAGATTAACGTCTGTAAGCCGAGGCTGAATAGCTCCCTCCATCAAGCGTCTGTATTCCAAGAGAGATTCCAAGCGTTTTGAGACGACTTGAAGATTGGAAGCAATTTTCTTCAGCTTTTCCTCTTCCTGCGTCCCACCCTTGATGATTTGTTGGGTAT
>CABSRC010000156.1 GCA_902480035.1 uncultured Streptococcus sp.
TGTCGATCGCGATTCGTCGTTCTTCATGAAAGAAGGGACGATTCAACTGTTGCGACTCAGCGACACTGGCTAGACTTTGTAAAACATCAACCGTCGCAATCGCCTGAGCTAATTGTTGCAGACGTTGGATATACTTGCCAACTTCTTCCCGAATCCGCATAAAAATCGTATATTCCAGATTAGCAGACTTCTCACGCGCCTCTAGCATATCTCCTTCGATGCGTGCCAATTCCTCCGTACCAAAGCGTTCTGAATTTTTCAAGGTCGCCTTGCGGAAAAAGTGAGCAGGAACGTGACTCAATTGAGAATTGGTGACATGGAAATAGTAGCCATCCTTCTTGTTGTAATCGATCTTTAGACCTGTAATGCCACTGGCTTCGCGCTCCTTGGCTTCAATCTCAGCAATCCAACCAGTACCATCCCGAAGAACGACACGGTATTGATCCAATTGCTCGTCAAACCCAGTTCGGATGATATTTCCCTCTGTAATAACAGCAGACGCTTCCGGAGCAATAGCTGAGGTAATCAAGCGGTGTAATTCGGGAAGTTCATCCAAGCGTGCAATCAAGACATCTAAGACTGGATCACCAATCCCCAGTAGAATCGACTTGATCGTCGGCACATGCCCCAGAGTATCTCCTAGCTGCAAGAGATCCTTAGGGTTGATCTTACCAAAGGAAACCCGACTCGCTAAGCGTTCAATGTCATAGACCCCTTTGAGACTGTCGGTCAAATCGCTCCGTTCAAAGAAATGATCCATAAAGACCTGAATGATGTCCTGGCGCTCTCGAATCCGTTTCAAATCGACCAAGGGTTTCTGAATCCAGGATCGCAACAAACGACCTCCCATGGCCGTCTTGGTTTCATCCAAATACCAATACAAGCTACCATGTTTCTTCCCAGTCCGAGCATTCTCTGTCAAATCAAGACTAGCCTTGGTCGCAAAGTCCATCTGCAAGAAATCACAAATCTCATAATGATGGACTTTTTTGAGGTGGCTCAATTCCCGCATTTGTGTCTGGTGGACATACTGGAGAAGTTTTCCAGCCGTTTTCTTTTCTAGCTCACTCAACTGATCCCCTAAGAGTTGAACATCGTCGAGCGCGGTCTCTACATGTGACAACAAGAGATTCATCTGGCTAACAAACACACGCTCTTCTTGTTCTGGCAACTCATAACCCAGGACCACCTCACGCGCACGTAAATTGCGGATTTCTCCACAAACCATGCTAAAGTCATTGAGGGTCGTCACCTGAAACTCCCCTGTTACCAGATCCATATAGGCTAGCCCATACTCATTTCCTGAACGATCCAAAGCGACTAGGAAGTTATTCTCACTATCTGGCTTGGTCGAATCCACCACTGTCCCCGGCGTAATCACCTGTACGACTTCACGCTTAACGACCCCCTTGGCTTCTTTGGGGTCTTCCATTTGTTCTGCAATCGCGACCTTATAGCCCTGTTCAATGAGAACATCAATATACTGCTGGGCCGAGTGGTAGGGAACACCCGCCATAGGGATCGGATTCTCTGCATTTTTATTCCGTGAGGTTAAGGAAATCTCTAAAATTTGAGCCGCATTCACTGCATCTTCATAAAATAATTCGTAAAAATCTCCCATTCGAAACAGCAAAAAGGCATCCGGATAGTCTTTTTTGATATCTAGATACTGCTGCATTCCAGGGGATATTTTTTCTACTGTCATACTTCTTTATTCCTTACTGTTGCGTCATTTTCTGACACAAGCTCCATAGATGAAAACAGGAGTAGATAGCTCACTATCTTCCTCCTTTTAACATCTTAATGGGGTATTTTTTTCTTTTCAAGGGGCGTGATTACTGCATCATCCCTAAAATTTCATTTTGAATTTCAATGGCCGCATCTTGGTCACGGCAGACAATCAAGAGGGTATTGGCCCCTGCTACTGTTCCCAAAATACGCTCATCTGACATTTCATCTACACCATTGGCCAAGAGAGCTGCTTCTCCTAGCTCTGTCCGCAAAACCAAGGTGAATTCTGCTCGTGAGACTGACTTGGCATGGCTAGACAACATAATATAAATCTCTGCCACCTCAGGCTCATTTGGCAAAATATAATACAACTGGTCTTTTCGTTTCACCTTAACTAGACCCAGATCGCGCAAATCTCGTGACAGAGTTGTTTGCGTTACAGCAATGCCTTTTGCTTCCAATCGATCCTGAATCTCTTTTTGAGTCGACAATTTTTCATTTCGAATCATTTGTTGAATCAAAAGGTGACGTTCTGTCTTTTTCATTGGACCTCCACTTTTGAATAAATATACTTTAAATTATACCAAAAAAATTGAAAATTCGCTCGAAATTGTGTTAAAATAATAGTTAAAAGGACTAAGGAGCTAATATGAACAATAAAGAACTCATTGCTAGTGAATTGGCCAAAGTGATTGACTCTCTTGACCAAGATGCTATTTTAAATTTGCTTGAACAACCAAAATCATCTGATCTTGGTGACATTGCTTTTCCAGCCTTCTCACTTGCAAAAGTGGAACGCAAGGCTCCTCAAGCAATCGCTGCAGA
>CABSRC010000157.1 GCA_902480035.1 uncultured Streptococcus sp.
CATGACTGCCTATAAAAAAGGGTGGCTACGAGCTAGCATTGCTGGAGGAATAACGAGTTTATTGACGCTCTTTCTCTACTTATCGGGGCAACCTTATCAAGTAAACAAATCTACCTTTCTTACAGGGCTAATCGTCGCCATCATACTAGCAACTGCACCCATTTACGACGATAATCGTTTATCGCTCAAACAGCAATCTCTTCTGCACTTCTCAATCATGTGTGTTACCATCCTTCCAATTCTCTGTTTGTCCGGATGGTATCCCTTGCATAATGTCGTGGACTTCTTGAAGATTCTAGCTAGTTTCTTAACTTGTGGACTGGTCCTATGGTTGCTAGCTTACCTTATCTTTGGAAAACTTCTCCACAAATAGTCTCTAAACCAGATAAAAAAGGACTTCAATTGAAGTCCTTTGTAATTATCCGAAAATAAGTTTGACAGCTCCATAAAGAAGCACAATAATACCAAGCACGATACGGTATTTTCCGAAAACTGTGAAATCGTGTTTCTTAATGTAGTTCATCAAGAAGCGGATTACGAACAAGCTGACAACAAAGGCTGTTACACTAGCTACCAAGAGAATAGCCACTTGTCCAGCAGTCAAGGTATTACCGTCAATGAAATACTTAACCGCCTTAAGACCACTGTAGCCAAACATAGTTGGAATACCAAGGAAGAAGGTAAAATCAGCAGCTACGCTACGACTAGTACCAACGATGATACCCCCAAGAATAGTAGCACCTGAACGGCTTGTCCCTGGAATGATACTCAAGACTTGGAAAAGACCAATGTAGAAAGCTGTCTTGTAAGACATACGTGCCAAATCCGTTACCTTAGGCTCTACACGTCGATTGCGGTCCTCAATCCAAATAAAGGCAATCCCGTAGACCACCAACATGATGGCTACTACAAAGAAATTACTGAGATGGGCCTCCATCCAGTCATCTAAAAGAAGACCAAAGAAGGCGGAAGGAATACAGGCAATAACTACTTTAAGCCAAAGTTGCCAAGTCAATTGCACTTCACGTGCTGTCTTACCAGGTTGGAAAGGATTCAAACGTTTAAAGTAAATGACCATAACCGCAAGAATAGCACCAAGTTGGATAACGATATTAAACATATCGATGAAGTCTTTACTTTGTCTCAAGTTCAAGAATTCATTCACCAAAATCAAGTGACCCGTAGATGAAATCGGTAGCCACTCAGTGATACCTTCGACAATCCCAAGAAAGACTGCTTTTAGTAATTCAATAATAAATTGTGCCGTTTGCATAATTATCTCCGTTTTAAAATGCTAGCCTCATCATACCAAAAATGATCAAGGCTCCAAATCGTCCTTCCCATTATATCAAATTACAACTTGTATTTGAAGACAATCTTGATATAGAGATTGTTTTTCTAATCCCAACTTATTGTCATTAATCCTAATTTCCTGTAAAATAGTAAGGTATGACATTTTTATAGGAGACATTGTTTCAATGAAAAAAATTATTGTAGCCTGCTTTGCAGCGCTCCTCCTCGTTTTTGGGGGAGTATCAAGCGCTCAAGCAGACGAGTATCTCCGTGTCGGTATGGAGGCTGCCTATGCACCTTTCAACTGGACGCAGGACGATAACTCAAACGGAGCCGTTCCAATCGAAGGTACTAAACAGTATGCCAACGGTTATGACGTGCAAATCGCTAAAAAAATCGCTGAAGCCCAAGGGAAGAAACCCTTGGTGGTCAAAACCGCTTGGACAGGTTTGATTCCTGCCCTCACTTCCGGCAAAATCGATATGATCATCGCAGGTATGAGCCCAACAGCTGAACGTCGTCAAGAAATCGACTTTTCAGATAGCTACTACCGAAGCGAACCTGTCATGGTTGTCAGCTCAGACGGTGATTATGCCAACGCTAAGAGCCTCAAAGACTTCAAGGATGCTAAAATCACAGCTCAACAAGGGGTTTATCTTTATAATTTGATTGACCAAATCCCAGGTGTCAGCAAACAAACCGCTATGGGTGACTTCGGTGCTATGCGCCAAGCCCTTGCATCTGGTATCATCGATGGCTATGTTTCAGAGCGTCCTGAAGCAAAAACTGCCGAAGAAGCTAGCTCAAAATATAAGATGATTACACTTAAAGATGGTGGTTTCCAGGTTTCAGATGATGACGTATCCTTGGCCGTCGGTCTTCGCAAAGGAGACAGCCAACAAATGGAGCAAGTCAATAAGGTCCTTGCTGGAATCAGCCAAGAGGAACGTGTCAAACTGATGGATCACATCATTAACATCCAACCTGCAGATAAGACTGATGAGGCTAAAAAAGGAAACTTCTTTAGTCAGATGAGCACTATCATCGCTAAGAACTGGCCACAATTCTTACGTGGTACAGGAATTACCCTTCTTATCTCAATTATCGGTACAGTTGTGGGTACTTTCATCGGTCTTATGATTGGTGTTTACCGCACAGCTCCTAAGGCTGCTAATAAATTTGTAGCCTTGCTCCAAAAACTCTTCGGTTGGGTTCTTAATGTCTATA
>CABSRC010000158.1 GCA_902480035.1 uncultured Streptococcus sp.
GTCAATATGGGGTTAACCATATCAACCAATACCAAAAGAAATTTAAACTGGGTGAAGCGACAGAACCGCTTCCTCACCTCTTCTTGATCAGTGATGAGTTCGCCGAGCTCAAGGTCAACCAACCAGATTTCATCAAGGAGTTGGTCTCTATCGCGCGTGTCGGGCGTTCCCTTGGGGTACACTTGATCCTTGCGACGCAAAAACCTTCTGGAGTCGTGGATGACCAAATCTGGTCCAACTCTCGATTCAAGCTAGCCCTCAAGGTGGCTGACCGTGGCGACTCTATGGAGATGTTGCGGACGGCAGATGCGGCTGAAATCACCCAGACCGGTCGTGCCTACCTCCAAGTCGGGAATAACGAAGTCTATGAACTCTTCCAAACCGCTTGGTCAGGAGCAGACTACCAGCCTGAGAAGGACCAGCTAGGAATCGAAGACCATACCATCTACTTGATCAATGAACTGGGCCAATACGAAGTCCTAAACCAAGACCTCTCTGGTCTGGATATGGCAGAAGAAATCAAGGAAGTGCCAACAGAGCTGGACGTCATCGTGCAAGAAATCAACCATTTGCACCAACAAGAAGGCATCGCAGCTGTGGCCCAACCATGGTTGCCACCCCTCAAAGAGCGGATCACGCTGGATGAGTTGGACAAGGTCGTACCGATCGAGGCTTGGCAAAAACGGACAGCTCCAAGCGTCCTGATTGGGGTCGCCGATATCCCGCAAGCGCAAAAGCAAGAAGCAGTCGCCATCGATCTATCAAAAGATGGGAATATCCTCCTTTACGGAAGTCCAGGTACAGGAAAGACCACTTTCCTCCAGACAGCCGCAATGGATCTGGCTCGCAAGCAGAGCCCAGAAAATCTGACTATGTATCTGCTTGATTTCGGAACCAATGGTCTAGCACCCTTGACTCAATTGCCACATGTGGCTGATAGTCTCCTACTCGATCAGACGGAGAAAATCCAGAAATTCATCCGGATCATCAACCGCGAGTTGGATCGCCGCAAGAAGCTCCTCTCTGAGCATGGTGTCGGCACTATCGCCCTCTACCGTGAAGTGACCGGTAAGCAAGAGCCAACCATGGTCATCCTCATGGATAGCTATGAGTCTATGAAGGACGAGCCTTATGAGACAGACCTCTTCAAGCTCTTCATGCGGATCTCCCGTGAAGGTCTCAGCATCGGTGTGCACTTGATCATCACAGCTAGCCGTCAGAACAACCTACGGGCTCAGCTCTATTCAAACTTCAAGCACCAGCTGACCTTGCCACAAAATGATCTCTCTGAAGTCCGCGGTATCGTGGGGGCAACCCCACTAGCAGCTACGATGGAAGACATCAAGGGACGCGCCCTCATGAAGCGTGACGAAGTCGATGTCGTCCAATTCGCCCTACCCGTCGCAGGGGACAATGATATCCAAATCATCAACAACCTCCGCGACCAAGTCCAAAGCCTCAAGGAGATGTGGACAGGCCGCACCCCAGCAGGCATCCCAATGGTGCCAGATGAGTTGACAGAAGATATCTTTATAAATCTCCCTACAACTCAAAAGGTTATACAAAATATGGATTTACCAATAGGCTTGGAATTTGAAGAAGTAGAGGCGTTCGGAATACCTCTTAAACGTCTAAAACATTTATTGGTATTATCTGATAAGGAAAGTACTATGATTTCTGTTACAAAACATTTAATCAAGATGTTGTTTTATGTTTCTGAAACTGATGCTATCACAATTTTTGACCCGACTGGAGAATATAGTGAATACTCGAATAATGTAGGTAATTATATTGGTTATGATATGGACTATCGTTCGACTGTTGAGTCTTTGAAAGAGAAAGTACTTTTAGCTAGGAAGCAACGAACAATATCTGAATGTTTTGTAGTTATAACTGATGTTGCTCAGTTTGTGTCACAAAGCGCTATTGAACCAAATGAATTAGCCCTTTTGATGGAAGAAGGACAGAGAGTGGGACTTCATTTCATCTTTGTTACTCATAAAACATACTTGACCGGTTATACAGACATACCGAAATATTTGAAAGCTCATTTAGATACTGCTGTTATTGCCATGAAGATGGGAGAACAGACGATATTTACTAGATCATCTATGGGCCGAGAAGAGCCACTTTTAGACGATCAAATTTATCTTCATTATCAAAATGTGCAAACAAAATTAAAAATTACAAAATAGAAACGAGGAAAATATGACCAAAGAAGAGTATTTAGTTTTAAAGAAAGAAGCGAATCTTCGCCTGCTCCTCATCATATTGCTTCTGATTTTGGGAACTGCCTTATCAGTTGTTATGATTGCAAATCATTCTCCTTATCGAAGTTTTTTATCTATATTGACAATTATCCTTTTTGGACTTAATTTTAGATTTCTGTTTCCTTGTTGGCAACAAAAAAAAGCTATAGAA
>CABSRC010000159.1 GCA_902480035.1 uncultured Streptococcus sp.
GCGATTGAAATTGAAGATTAATTTTTTTCAAAATAGGTCGCTAGACTGATGGTTTTTGTGTTATAATTTAATACGATAGTATTATCGTGTAGCGAAAGGAGTGCATGCATGATTAAAATTTATACAGTGTCAAGTTGCACCAGCTGTAAAAAAGCAAAGACTTGGCTCAACGCTCACCAGCTAACTTATAAAGAACAAAACCTCGGTAAGGAAGGGATTACCAAAGAAGAGTTATTGGATATCCTTACAAAGACTGAAAATGGAGTGGCAAGTATTGTCTCTTCAAAAAATCGATACGCTAAAAATCTAGGAGTGGACATCGAAGACTTGAGTGTCAATGAAGTCATTGACATCATCATGGAAACACCTCGTATTCTTAAAAGTCCGATCTTGGTAGATGACAAACGTCTCCAAGTGGGCTACAAAGAAGACGATATTCGTGCCTTCTTGCCACGATCTGTTCGAAATGTAGAAAATGCAGAAGCGCGGATGCGTGCAGCTCTTTAAAGTGATTGAAAATCAGAAACAATTTGTTTCTGATTTTTTCTTGTTAAAAATCGAAATGGAAAGCAGTTTACTGCGCCATTTTACCAAATCTATGATACAATATTTTAGAAAACAATAACTAGTAAGGAATGGAAAATGAAAAGAAAAATCTTCTTATTGGGAGCGCTTGTCTTGTGTTTGACGGGATGCGGTCAAAAAAAGCAAGTGAAAACGCCAACCTCAAGTGAGCAAAAAGCAATTAAAGCGAAAGCAGAACAGCTGCAAAAGGATAATAAGAGTATCTTGCAAAAGGCTGAAGAAAATCAAGTAGTTACAAGAACCTTTGTTTTTCCAAAAGATGACAAGGGGACACAACAGACGCAAATCGTCACCTATGTGGGGAACACCTTTAAAAAATTGGAAACTATCAATGTGACGGCGACCGATGAGGAGTTAAAAAAAGGGATCCAACAGGTTGGAGTCGAAGAAGCGCAAAAGCAATTGAGAGAATCCTTTAACAAGGATGATGCCTTTAAGGAAGCTTTGACAGTGCCAGGTTTCACAGCTGATTTGACCTTGGAAAATGAGAATGAATACAAGGTGACGATCACCTATGACTTTGAAGCGATGGATGTGAAGAAGGCCGAAGGCATGACTTACTTCAAAAACAATCACTTACCAGAGTTGTTGAAGCTGACACCGAGTCAATTTGCGGATAATCTTATCAATGCTGGAGCAAGTGAGCAAAAATAAAAAAACAGTTTAGCTAAAATAGCTCAAAAATGCTTGAAAAAGCCGTAAAATCAAGGGCTTGGCCGTTGTGGAAAACTCTTAATTATGGTATAATAGTAATATTCTAAGGAAAGAGGGTGTTCTTGTGGGATTTACAGATGAAACAGTACGTTTTAATCTTGATGATTCAAATCGTAAGGAAATTAGCGAGACCTTGAAAGATGTTTACTTGTCACTGGATGAAAAAGGCTACAATCCAATTAATCAAATCGTAGGATACGTACTCAGTGGTGATCCTGCCTATGTACCTCGTTATAATAATGCACGGAACCAAATTCGTAAATATGAACGAGATGAGATCGTGGAAGAATTGGTACGTTATTATTTGAAAGGGCAAGGAATAGACCTCTAATGAGAATTATGGGATTGGATGTTGGCTCAAAGACCGTCGGGGTTGCTGTGAGTGATCCTCTCGGTTTTACAGCTCAAGGCCTTGAAATCATCCAAATCGATGAAGACAAAAAAGAATTCGGTTTGGAGCGCTTGGCCGAATTAGTGGCTCAATACAAGGTGGACCGTTTTGTTGTAGGCTTGCCGAAAAACATGAACAACACCAGCGGACCGCGTGTGGAAGCTAGTCAGGCTTATGGCGCAATGATTGCTGAAAAGTTTGGGTTGCCAGTCGACTACCAAGACGAACGGTTGACGACAGTTGCTGCAGAGCGGATGTTAATTGAGCAAGCAGATATTAGCCGTAGCAAACGCAAAAAAGTTATTGATAAGTTAGCAGCGCAGCTTATTTTACAAAATTATTTAGATCGCAATTTTTAGAAAGAAAACGAGGAAGAATAGTATGGCACATGATCATAACCACGACCATGAAGAACGTGAATTAATCACATTGGTGGATGAACAAGGAAATGAAACCTTGTTTGAAATTCTTTTGACCATCGATGGTAAAGAAGAATTTGGAAAGAACTATGTCCTTTTGATCCCTGCAAATGCAGAAGAAGATGAAAACGGCGAAGTTGAAATCCAAGCTTATTCATTTACAGAAAACGAAGACGGAACAGAAGGCGACCTTCAACCAATCCCAGAAGACTCAGATGCAGAATGGGATATGATCGA
>CABSRC010000160.1 GCA_902480035.1 uncultured Streptococcus sp.
TTTTAATATATATCGTGACAAATTCATATTATCACCTCTTAATCTGTGTGACTTAACCTACAGTAAGTATACACCGATAGAAATATTAAATAAAGCAATATTCAGCAGATTAGAAAAGTTCCAACTTTTAATATTTTGGAAAAGGTTATCCTATAAAAGCTGCAATTTCGCCAACTTCTTGAGCAATATAGGTGGCGCCGGCTTCTTCCAATTCTTCCCTGCTTCCAAAGCCATAAAGGACACCGATAGAATCAAGCTTTTGCGCTTGAGCGCCAAGCACATCGTGCTCCCTGTCTCCAATCATGATGGTATGCGCCAAATCTGTAATCCCATTTTGCTCCAAGGCATACTGGATAACATCGCTTTTTTTACTACGTTTTCTATCCATGGTCGCACCAGCGACAAAGTCAAAATAATCATACAAACCAAAGTGTTTGAGAATTTGAATGGAAAATTCTTCAGGCTTTGACGTAGCTACAATCAACTGTTTGCCAGCCTGCTTGAGAGAAGCCAGCAAGTCAGGAACGCCTAGATAGACCTCATTTTCATAAAGGCCTTTTTCGGAAAAATACTCATGATAGTAGTCAATGGCCTTTAAACATTCTTCCTTAGAAAATCCATAAAAGCGCTCAAAAGACTCCTGCAAGGGCGGACCGATGAAAACTCTCAATGCTTTCTTGTCTGGCACTTGAATCCCATATTTTCCTAAGGCATAGGCCACCGAGTTGGTAATCCCTAGTTCTGAATTGGTCAAGGTGCCGTCTAGGTCAAATAAAATCGTTTGATACATTTTTTCCTCTTTCTGCTTTCAAAAAGAGGCTGGGACAAAAGTCCTAGCCTCTCAATTGTTTTTGGATTGTCGAGCAAGACGCAGTGGTTGAGTGGGCTCTACTACGCTGATTTTATCAGCTTTTACAGCCCTACTCAACTGTGCGGAGGTGGAACGACGAAATCGAGTTCTAACGAATGACCGATTTCTGTCCCACTCTCTTTTTTAAATTATTTACTTGACCAGACACTTTCAAGGATATTGGTTTGGTCACGATCTGGTCCGACTGAGAAGGTTGAAATGCGCACACCAACTAACTCACCGATCCGGCGGACATAGTTGCGGGCATTTTCTGGAAGCTCATCCAAGTGACGCACACCGGTGATGTCTTCTGACCAACCTGGTAATTCTTCATAGATTGGTTTGCAACGTTTGAGTTGCTCCAAGCTTGCTGGGTAGTAGTCAATGCGTTCGCCATCCAAGTCGTAAGCCACACAGATCTTCACTGTATCCAAGCCTGATAGAACGTCGATCGAGTTCAAGCTAAGGTTAGTAATCCCTGAGACACGACGGCTATGGCGCATGACAACTGAGTCAAACCAACCGACACGACGAGGACGACCGGTTGTTGTCCCATACTCATGGCCGACTTCACGGATCCGATCACCCACTTCATCAAAGAGTTCCGTAGGGAATGGGCCATCTCCAACGCGGCTAGTGTAGGCTTTACATACACCAACAACCTTGTCGATCTTGCTTGGGCCGACACCTGATCCAATAGTCACCCCACCTGCGACTGGGTTTGAAGAGGTTACAAATGGATAGGTTCCTTGGTCGATATCCAACATAACTCCTTGTGCTCCTTCAAAGAGCACGCGCTTACCGTTATCCAAAGCATCGTTCAAGATGACGGAAGTATCGGTTACATATTGCTTGATTTGTTGACCATATTCATAGTATTCTTCGAAGATATCATCAAATGAAAGAGCCTCTGCATCATAGAGTTTGGTAAATTGACGGTTCTTTTCTTCCAAGTTGATACGAAGACGTTCCGCAAAGACGTCGCGATCTAAGAGATCCGCGATCCGGATTCCCACACGTGCAGCCTTATCCATATAGGCTGGTCCAATCCCTTTGATGGTGGTTCCGATTTTATTGTCGCCTTTAGACTCTTCTTGGAGACGGTCCAATTCGATATGGTAAGGAAGGATGACATGGGCACGGTCAGAGATGCGAAGGCTGTCCGTTGATACTCCTTCATCATGGAGATAAGCTAACTCTTTAACCAACGATTTAGGGTTGATAACCACGCCGTTTCCGATGACAGAGATCTTTTCAGGGAAGAAGATACCAGAAGGAATCAAGTGCAACTTGAACTTTTTGCCGTCAATCACGATGGTGTGACCGGCATTGTCCCCACCTTGGTAGCGAGCAATGACTTCTGCATTGGCTGATAGGAAGTCTGTAATCTTCCCTTTTCCTTCATCACCCCATTGGGTTCCTACTACAACAACTGATGTCATAATTCTTT
>CABSRC010000161.1 GCA_902480035.1 uncultured Streptococcus sp.
TAGGTTCTGGCTTTCGAACTTGGTGGAACCGAGAAGATAGAAAGTTAGAAGCCATTGATTATGACCAGATTGCGGCCCTTTATTTGGCCAATACGGAAATCATCATTGAAAGTTTGGAAGACCTCAAAGGGGTTTATCGGAGCAGTTTGATCTCTTACCTGCAAGAATCTCGTCTGAGAGAGACAGCCATTATTACTAGTGGAGCCTTTGTGGAGCGGGTTATTAACCGGGTGAAACCAAATAATATCGATGAAATGTTGAGAGGCTATTATTTGGAGCGTAAGATTATTTTTGAATACGAAGCGCAACACCTGATTACCGCCAAGCAAGCGCGTCGCATGCGTCAAAATGTCAATGAATTAGAAAGCTACTCCCTAAGAGAAAGTGCCAATACTCTTCCATACGATATGATCGAGTATGCACAAAATCGATAAGCGTAAAAGTGCTAAGATGAAAATCTTAGCACTTTCAGATTGAAGAAAAAGTCATATAAAAAACTTTCCTTAGGTGAGTACGGACGTCAGCGAACTTCTTTGAAGTTCCATGACTAATTATTGAGCCTAGGGCCTCAATAATTCCGAGTGCCTGAAACAATAACGTTTCAGGCACTTTTCTCACAGCGGAAAGTTTCGGTATTTTCTTGAATCGATTTAAAAATTGGAACTCATTTTTATTTTTTTGCAAAATCGCTTAACTTATTTTACTTTAAAGTAGTTTGTCTACATTCTAAAAGTGCTAAGATGAAAATCTTAGCACTTTTTGATTTATTCAGGGTCTTCTGTGTGTGCGATTTCTGGTTTGACAAAGAGTCGCTCGTCACCCAGATCAATAAGGGATACTGGTGCTTCGTAAAACTGGCTAAGTACATGAGGAGTTAGGATGTTTTCCTTTGGCCCTTCTTCGACCACTTGGCCATGTTTGAGCAGGAGCACATGGGTCATATCTTTTGTAATTTCTTCTGCATGGTGGGTGACGTAGATCATGGTTGGCGCGTGATCCAGTTGTTTGATATGATGGATCTGACGGAGGAGCTTTTCTCTGGCAAAGAGATCCAATCCACTTGAAGCTTCGTCAAAGATGATCAGATCTGGCTGGTCCATGAGGCTTCGTGCAATGAGGACCGTCTGCTTTTCTCCCTGGGAGAGCTCCCGGTATTTGCGGCCGATCAAAGAGCTAGCCCCAATCGAAGTCAGCATATCCCGTGCCCAGTTCAGTTCCTCCTCCCCGTATGCAGCATATAAAATACTACTCTTGTATTGACCAGTGAGGACAATTTGCTCGGTTAGGAGATGCTCTGGTAATCTTTCTGAAATAAAGGAGCTAACGATTCCAATACGCTTCCGTAATTCAGGAATTCCCCCTTCTCCAAAACGAGTCCCAAGGACGGTTATCTGACCGGAGCTAGCCCAGTATTCTGACATCAACAGTTTGAGGAGGGTTGATTTTCCTGCTCCATTGAGGCCTAAAATCGCCCACCATTCATTTTCTTTCACCTGCCAGTTAACCTCTTTTAAAAGGGCTTTTCCATTGCGGATCAAATTGACGTCTTGTAGTTCAATCAAATTATTCATAACTTCATCCTTTTGATTAAAATCCCCTCTATTCTATCATAAAATATGGTAGAATAGAAAACAGGAGGTAAGGAATGTTTCGAAATAGTAAATTGTTATTCTGGACATGTGAGATCTTATTATTGACGGTGATTTTCTATATTTGGAAATCAATGGGGACTTTGATTTCTCCATTTGTATCTGTTCTGAATACCATCCTCTTACCATTTTTAATTGCAGGTTTTTTATATTACATTACCAATCCGATTGTTGAATTGTTGGAAAAACACTTAAAAATCAAGCGTGTGTTTGGCATTTTGATCACCCTAGTACTCTTGTTTGGGATCATTGGCTTAGGGATCTTTTATCTGCTCCCCATCTTGATCAATCAGTTAACCAGCTTGATCAATTCGACTCAAGGGCTCTACTGGGAAGTCCAAAGTTTGGTTCGAAAACTCTCAACCAATCCTTTGTTCCAGAATGTAAATATCCAGTCGACGATTCAGCAGTTGAATCTCTCTTATATGGATATCCTACAAAATCTCTTGAATAGTGTGACCAACAGTTTAGGAAGTGTGGTTAA
>CABSRC010000162.1 GCA_902480035.1 uncultured Streptococcus sp.
AGACATATTTATCGGTTAATGATTATTGCCAGAAAAATCGAGATGTATAGAAAAAGTCACCTCTGCGGGTTTTCCAGGTTGAAGGATTAACTTCAGCTTCTGGCAAGAACTCACATGGGTGACTTTTGTGTTTAATAACGTTTCATGATCATCGGGTGCTTCCTCAGATCACTCGGTTTGGTTTTACTTGGTTTCATTTACCAATCCGTTGGTGCCAATCGGCCTTTCCGGGATTCCGTTACCGATGCGACCAACTCTTGATGACAGCTGTTTACCGTGAACAATAGATTTTTTGGGCTGCTACTAATGTTTTCTCTATCTACCTCTGGTGGGGAGAAAGCCTTCAAATTCAAGGGAAATACTTTATCTACTTGATTCAACAGTCTGGTTGGTTGGTACCAATGGAGTAAGGCAGCTAAGAAGGGGTATTAGTGACAATTAATAAAATGCATGAGGTTGGGCATGTTGCCCCACCTCTTTTTATGATATACTAGAGTAGTTTTTGAGACTTGTAAAAAATGTTTTTTTTTAGTTCAAATTTAAAAAAGAAAAGGGGAGAACATGGACATCTTTTTGAGGAGCATATCAGGGATTCTCGTCATCCTGGGCATGATTTTAGTGGGCTTTATCATTGGTGAAAAAGGCTGGTTTGATGACAAGTCACGTGGCCTGATCGCAAAGCTAGTCACTCAAATTGCTCTTCCCTGCTATATGCTCTACACCATCACACAGCATTTCACGGCGGGAGATCTGTTTAAAGTGTTACCAGAACTGCGTTTTCCTGCCCTGTCTATGGTCATTTTACTTGGCATCGCGACAGCAGTAGCCAGAATTTTTGCAGTGAGACAGGACCGCCGTGGCCTCTTTATTTCCATGTTTTTTAATTCCAATACGATTTTTGTGGGACTCCCTATTAACCAAGCCCTTTTCGGGGATGCCAGTATTCCCTATGTTTTGATCTATTACATGTGTAATACGACCTTTTTCTGGACTTTGGGGACCTACCTGATCCAGCGGGATGGCGAGGGAGAAGCTCAGTTTGATCTCAAAACGAGTCTGAAAAAAGTCTTTTCTCCTCCTCTCATGGGCTTTCTCTTAGGGCTAGTCTTGGTGATTCTTCATATCAAGCTCCCTACCTTTTTAGCCAGTGATTTACAGTATCTGGGTAATTTGACAACTCCTTTATCCATGATATTTATTGGTTTATCAGTGTCCAATGCAGGACTAAAGCAGCTGACTCTGAAAAAAGACCAATTCTTAATTCTGTTGGGACGCTTCGTGGTTGCCCCACTCTTGATGGCGACCATTGTTTACTGGGCACCTCTTCCAAGCCTGATGAAGCAAGTCTTTATCATCCAGTCGGCTATGCCAGTGATGACCAATGCGCCAGTCGTTGCCAGGCTCTATGGAGCCGATAGCGATTACGCAGCGGTCATGGTGACAGAGACAACCCTGGCCACCATGGTGGTGATTCCTATTCTCATGCTGTTGATGGCTTAACAAATAGAAACTACAAAAGCTCAAGTTTTTTGAAAACTTGAGCTTTTCTTATAACAAGGCTAACAAGATGGTAAGGACCAGAGCGATGCCCACCCGAATCAGGTGGTGGGCTGGGTGGAAGTTTTCTTTGTGTTTCCCATTCCAATAGGCCCCGTAGCAAATCAAACCACAGCCGATCAGCCAAAGGACTAGAGCGACAATCGGTAAAAAGAAGTAGAGGATGAGAGATAAGGTCGCAAGGCTACTTCCGATGAGGAGAAATGTATTTCCTAGAGTGTGATTCCCTTTTTTAACTTCAGAAAGAGAAGCCAATAAGTGAAGAAGAGCAAAAGCAAGGGCAAAGAAGGCTGTAAAAAAGCCGAGAAGAATGTGGAAGAACATAGGGTTTCCTTTCTAAGATATGATTGCCTGAGTACTATTTTTTATGACTGATTTTATGAAGAATCATAAATGATACTACAAGATTTAAAATAATAACCAATAAGGTAAAAAGAGAGTAACCATAAAGTTTAATTGGAAATTCATTTTTGAGATTGCAAAGAGCAAACAAACTCGTTAAAATGCCCGTCAACAATCCAGG
>CABSRC010000163.1 GCA_902480035.1 uncultured Streptococcus sp.
TGGTAACCAAGGGTTATTACGACTACTACATGGAAGTCGAAGGCCAGGATACCAGCATGACCGATACCTTCGACAACCTCTTTGTCAGTATTCTCTCCAAAGAAAAATGGGATTTGATCCTCTTTGTACAGCCGATCGGCTCTTATGTCAATGATGGCTTCCGAGACATGACCATGGCTGACGAAGAGATCCGCACCAGCTTTTCAAATTACCTGGACCAATTGCGCCAGCAATACCTAGGAAACATTCCGACTACTTTCCTCGCATCAGACTACCTCGGCAACTACGAAGAAGCCAAGAACGTTATCGATGCCATTTACCAAGCCGACTAAGGAGCAGCTTATGAATCACCTAATGAACAACCTATCTGAAAAATTCACAACCTTTATCCAAGACTTTAAAAATGTTCACCAAGAAGCGAAAAAGCAGGGTTTTGTCAATATTATGAAACTCCTGTGGAAGGACCTTTTTGTGGGACGTACAGCCTTTCAATGGATCTATCTCCTGCTTCTTTCCAGCGTTCCCTTCTTCTTAGAATGGACCAATCGGACAGGACAGCATGATTGGCTGGGACTGTTTGCCTCTTGGACAGGCATTGTCTGCGTCATCCTAGTTGCAGAAGGGCGTGCTAGTAACTACCTTTTTGGAGCAGTGAATTCAGCGATCTACCTCGTTTTAGCCCTCAATAAGAACTTCTACGGGGAAGTTCTGACAACTCTTTATTTCTTCATCATGCAACCGATCGGTCTCTATGTTTGGCTCTCTAATCGGATCAATGATCAAGGTAAGGTCGAAGAATCTCACTTTGAAGCCAAGAAATTGAACTTAATTGAGTGGATGCGCTACTTGGCCTTGTGTGCTGTGATTTGGATCGGTATGGGCTTTGCGTATCAGAGCATCCATAGCGCTCGCCCTTTCCGCGATAGTATCACCGATGCGACCAATGGGGTCGGCCAGCTCCTAATGACCCGCCTTTACCGGGAGCAATGGATCTTCTGGATTGCGACCAACGTCTTTAGTATCTATCTCTGGTGGGATCAGAGTCTTCACATTCAAGGGATGTACTGGGTTTACACGCTCAATAGTTTAGTAGGCTGGTACCAATGGACCAAAGCCCTCAAGAAGGAGGTGGTTTAGATGGCAAGTCTCTCGATTCCAGCAGGAATGACGGAGAAAGAGTATTTTGAGACGGTCGCTAGTGAAGCGGACTTTCTCAAGTGGTACAAGGAGCAAGACCTGCCAACTTATGAAACTCCAAGTGTCACAGCGGACATGGTGGCTTACTGTTTTGTTGATGGCCAGCTCAAGCTCTTAGCTATTCGCCGCAAGGCCCACCCTTATCAACACCGCCTCGCCTTGGTGGGGGGCTTTGTGAACAAGGATGAAGATGCGACTCATGCCTGTATCCGAGAAGTCAAAGAAGAAGTTGGGCTCGATCTGCCAGTGAATAAGGTGGAGCAGCTCCTGACCGTTTCCACCCCTGGGCGGGACCCCAGAGGCTGGGTCATTACCATTGCCCATCTGGTCTATCTGCCAGCAGAAGCAGTAGACTTAGCCCATGCAGGTGACGATGCCAAGGAAGTCGTTTTTCTCGATGTCGATTTCAAACAGTCCCAGTGTTTGCTTGATGGAGAACCCTTAGCTGCTTCTGATTTTGCCTTTGACCACTACCAGATTATTCAAGAATCGATCAAGCGGATTCAGGGGCGTCTGGACTGGAATCCAACCTTCCTCTATCTGTTAGAGGAGCCTTTCACCGTTTATGAAGCAACTGAGTTGGTCAATCTGATCAATCCTGGACGTCCCATCGTTAGCAATAACTTCCTCGTAAAATTCGGAGAATTCGTGGAAGAAGTGGGTGTCAAGCGGGTACCTAAGAAAAAACCACGCAAGACCTATCGCCTAAAACAGTAGATCGAGCGAGGTTCATTCTACCAGCCCTCCCTTTTAGTAACGGAAGGGCTTTTTCTGATTTTTCCTGCTCCACTTGTGTGCAAAGTGGTATAATAAACATAATTGAGATCAAAAGAGACAAGACTATGGAAGAAAAAATAATTTTACCACAAAATAC